>CAZQBM010000078.1:0-9773 GCA_964591945.1 uncultured Lachnospiraceae bacterium
TTCTGAATCTTTATTTTCATACCAAGGAGCAATATCATTCCCAACCAAACCACACAGCTTAAATTCTGATAAAGCAAGGTAATCAGCTTCGCACCATACCCCGGATGTCCTTCCCATTCCTGATAATATCCGAAAAAGGAAAGCACTATCATCTGTCCATAAAACAAAACAATAAAAAGAACAATGGACACCGGCAACAACCATCTGTAATGTTTCTTTAAAAAGGCTACCACCTTATCGTAGTACCGCGCCATAAACATACCCGCAAGGAAGAAAATCGTAGTATTATACCACCATTCTCCCATAAACCAGTGACCGCCAGTCTCACTTGTGTCATGACCGAGAAGAAGGCTGAAAAGTATCAATGCCACCACGAATATACTCATTGCTGCCAAAGCTTTATCGGTTTTTTTAATAAATCGGAAAATAAAATAAAACGCCAGATAAAGAATCGCAATTTCCACCAAAAACCAAGTGTTGGTATTAATCAAGCGGATTCCCACCAAACATTTTATCATTTCGGTAACGCTTCCCACGGTCCCGAAATACAAACCAACTCCCACGGTATATAGTACATTCGAAACCAAAAACGGTATCAAAACCGCCGAAAGTCTTTTTTTCAAAAATGTATCCAAATAATTGGGCTTCTTTTGCAGACTGGTCATCAGACCAAATCCGGAACAGAAGAAAAATATACTTGTAAAAAAGATACCCGCAAAAATAAAGTAACTGATAGGTCCCTTATACTCCATTCCATATTGAGTTATATGCTGAGTCAGGTGATGAATGATGATACCTACCGCTGCCACACCCTGCATGATTTTACTTTGCTTCAACGAAAGAAAATCTTCATGAAACTCTCCCTTTGGCGCAACTTTCATTTTAATCAACATAACGCCAAGTAAAATCAAAGGGTAAATACACAACAATAAATATTCCGGTTTCATACCTGCTCCTCTCAACGGCTATCCGTTACAAAATTTTACAATTTCATCAAAATGCAGATATCCTCCAAAGAGATCCAATGCGCTGCCAATGGTGGCATGCACACGCCCCTTCCCCAATTCTTTTAAAAGAGCCAAATCCTCCATTGCATGAATTCCGCCGGCATAGGTGACCGCATTCCCTTCATAAGTTCCAAGCAACGCCACCAGCTCCTGCTCAATTCCTTCTGCCTTGCCTTCCACATCTACGGCATGAATTAAGAATTCATCACAATACTGCTCCAGTTCCTTTAAAAGTTCTATGGTTACATACTCTGAAGTTGCAGTCTGCCAACGATTGGTCATGATTTGATATCCCTCTGCTGTTTTGCGGCAACTCAAATCAAATACCACATGTTCACGGCCTACTGCATCCTTGAGGGTCTGCATTTTTTCTCTTGAAAGTATATCTCCATCAAATAAATAAGATGTCACTATAACGTGAGAAGCACCTGCGTCCAAATATTCTTTGGCATTGCCGTCATGAATTCCGCCACCAACCTGCATGCCACCCGGAAAGGCCTGTAGGGCATCCACTGCCGCCTGTTTGGTTGCTTCGTAATATTCACTGTCTGCCTTATTTAAAAGAATGATATGTCCGCCCTTTAAACCGTTCTTGCGATACAAATCCGCATAATAAACTGAATTCTTCTCAGACACGAAATTTTCCTGTGCCTGATTTCCTTCATCTTTTAAACTGCTTCCCACAATCTGTTTTACTTTTCCGTTATGTATATCAATACAAGGTCTAAATTCCATTTACCAATCTCCGTCCCGTAAAATATTTTATGCACACCATTATAAAATACAAAACGAATCGGGGCAAGTAGGTTCACATTTATTGCCCGCGACTCGTTATACAAATTATCTTCATTCAAACAGAAGTTGTCTCAATTTGTAAATACCAGTTGCCACAACAAGCGTTGCCACCATAACACCCGCACAATAAATGTGTATATTCTGATTCCATGTCATATATTCAAAAACCAATAAAATTGTATTCTGCATCATTATGGCAAACAAGCCGATTGCCCCCATAAAATCCAGTACACGATTATTGACTTTGATCTTCATCATCAGCAGGAATACTATCGCTGTAAAACATACAATCATAGGGAATTGAACCGCCAATGTAACCGCCTTATCAAAATACCCCATAGTCATAACAGTTTCTGTCCAATATCCATAGTTCAGCATCGCATAGTCCGTACCATCAAAAAAAATGAAAAATCCAACAATCGCTACAATCAATACAGGATAAAACCATTTTTTCAAAAATCTAATGATTTTGTCATAACAGCGCGCAACCATCATTCCTGCAAAAAACAGAAGAATTGTATTATACCACCATTCCCCTTCCAACCAGTTGGATATTGTCTTACCACTTAAATCATGGGCGACCAGAAAACTTACCACCATAATACTTACGATTGTTATAAGCATACAGCCATATTGAATGAATTCCTTTTTTATAAAACGGAAAACAAAATAAAATACTGCATACAAAATCAATAATTCAACCAAAAACCACATATGGTCATTTAACAAAACAATACCTATAAATGCTTTTATCAAAACTTCCGCAGGATATCTGTCACCTCGCATCAAAGTCACAAATATATAAGCAAAATTACAGATATAGAAGGTACATAACAATGCACCAATTCGGTGAACAGGAAGACGTTTCAGATAATCTTTGTCATTATGTAAACCTTTTACCGCTTCATATCCAAGAAAAAAGAAGAAAAATCCCATCAACAATGTTCCTGCAGGACGATAATAAATTAACTCCCCACCATAATTCGGAAATTGTACCATCCGTTCATTTAATTGATGCAGTAATATTACAACAGAATACAATCCGAATAATTGTTTAAAGGTTCCCCTGTCATGAGGAACTTCAATAAAAGATTTCCTCTTTGCAAAAGAAATCCCAGGCAGTGCAATCATCACCAGTGCTACCGTATATAAAAGATATGACACATTAAAAAAACCGGCAATAAAACATATCAACAAAGCACTGAGAATATATACAATCCGTTTATGTTTATTCTGCTTTCTGATAAGCGCATCTTCAGACATACTCAAAGATTCGTTAATCATTAATTGCGCTTCCTGCACCGTAATGGTAGCATCAGCGTCCATACGCTCACCTTTTAGCAATTCCATAACGGAAACATCAAAGAAATTCGCAATCGGTTCCAACATGGAAATGTCCGGATAACTTAATCCTCTCTCCCATTTGGAAATCGCCTTATCAGTAAGGCCCAGCTCGTCTGCCAGTTCCTTTTGCGTCAATTGACGCTCTTTTCTTAAAACCGAGATAAATTCACCAATTTTTTCTTTATCCATAGTGACTTCTTCTCCTCATCCAAAATGCTATCATACCGGCTGTTTTTCAGCAATCGACCGTTGGTAGAGTTGCCGATTTCAGGCGATATTTTACAAAAAAGACCACAAAACGAAACATATCTCATTTTATGGTCTTTCAATTACAATTTATAAACCAGCTTTTAGAATATTACCCTTCAATTACATCTTGCATATTGTAAAGTCCTGCGCTCTTGCCTGCAAGGAACTTCGCAGCCTGTACGGCACCTTTACCGAACACAGCCTTAGAATATGCAGTATGACTAAAAGTAATTACTTCATCTTCACCCGCAAAAATAACGTCATGGTCACCTACAATGGTGCCACCGCGTACTACTGCAAAACCGATTTCATTCTCAGAACGCTTCTCTCTCTTCTGGCTTCTGTCAAAAACATATTCATAACGGTTATCCAATTCTTCATTGATAGAATCTGCCAATGCAAGGGCTGTACCACTGGGCGCATCTTTTTTTAAGTTATGATGCTTCTCCACTACTTCAATATCGTATCCTGCAGGTGCAAGTGTGCCCGCTGCTGTTTTTAACATTTTTAATAAGAGGTTGATGCCGAGAGACATATTTGCTGATTTTAAAACGGCAGTGCTTTTGGAAGTCTCTTCTACCAAGCGAATCTGCGCCTCATCAAGGCCTGTAGTACAAAGTACCACAGGGGTCTGTGTATTCACACAGTAGTCTAAAAGACCATTTACCGCGGTTGCGGATGCAAAGTCGATAATAACGTCTGCTTTTACATCACACACATCTATACTTTTATATACGGGGTAAGTATTCTTAATCCCATCAAAAGGGTCAATCCCTGCCACAATTTCCATATCGGCTTCCTGGGCAATCAATCTGGTAATAACCTGTCCCATTTTACCGTTACAGCCATGCATAATTACTTTAATCATATTTTTATCTCCTCACTATATTTTATAAAAAGGCAGAGACGACTCTGCCTTTTCTCTTATCCTTATAAACTCAGCTTAGATTAAGCCGTATTTCTTCATTTCTTCTTCCAAAACCTTAGCATGCTCCGGTTCCATCTCAGTCAAAGGACGTCTTACAGTACCACCCTTGTTACCAAGAAGGTTCATAGCCTTCTTAACAGGAATAGGGTTTACTTCGCAGAATAATGCATCAATCAAAGGAATTGCATCTAACTGCATCTTGCGTGAGCCTTCTACATCGCCTTCAAAGTATTTTGCGCAGATTTCGTGAGTCTGTCTCGGCGCTACGTTAGATAATACGGAAAGAACACCCTTACCACCCAATGCAAGCATAGGAACGATCTGGTCATCATTACCGCTGTAAACATCTACGCAACCGTCTGCCAATGCAAGAAGATGAGCTGTCTGTGACAAATCGCCGGTAGCATCTTTTACACCAACGATGTTTTCAACATCCTTGCATAATCTGACAATTGTCTTAGGCTGGATATTAACGCCGGTTCTGCCGGGAATATTGTAAAGAATTACAGGAATCTTAATAGAATCCGCAATCATCTTAAAATGCTCGTATAAGCCCTGCTGGGTTGCCTTATTGTAGTAAGGTGAAACCACTAAAACAGCATCTGCGCCAAGTTTCTCAGCTTCCTGTGAAAGGTAAATTGCTGTTGCGGTACAGTTAGAACCTGTTCCTGCAATAACGGGAAGTCTTCCCGCTACCTGCTTTACACAAAAACCAACAACTTCCAAATGTTCTTCATGAGTTAAAGTAGATGCTTCACCTGTGGTTCCGCAAACCAAAATAGCATCTGTTCCACCTTCAATCTGAAGTTCTATATTCTCTGCAAATTTCTCGTAATCTACATCCCCGTTCTCTTTAAAAGGGGTAATAATAGCAACACCTGCTCCGGTAAAAACTGACATATATGTCTCCTCCTGACTGGTCTGATATACCTATGTAAAAGGCATTTTTCTGCGTATAATCATAACACTACCCGTCGATTATGTCAACGCGCAGTGTTATAAAAATACCTATATTAAATTATATGCACATACGAAAAGAATGTTTCTTTACATATTCTGATTTAAGATATATGCCGTTTATAAATATTTTTTATTCTTCCGCCTCCAATTGCTCCAATTTACTTACGGATACTTCGTAAGCCACTCTCTTTTCGACCTCTGTTTCAGAAATCTTCTTCACATATTCACGGCTTTGAATTCGCCCCCAGATTGCACATCTGGTTCCCACTTCAAATCCGGAAGCAAAACGGGCATTTCTTCCCCAACAGATACAGGGTATGTAATCTGATTTGCCATAGGGCCTGTTTACTGCCAATAAAAGATCCGCAATTTCTCTGCCAAGTGGTGTTTTACGATAAATCGGTTCTTTACAAATATAACCGTCCAGGAAAATTTGATTGGTCTTACTGCTTTCTCCGATTTCTTCAATAAATTCAATTTCTCTGGCAAATACAGACAATACAAGTTTATTCTTTCGCTCCTCATGTCTGTTATAGGAGCGGAACTGTCCGGTCACCATAATTTTAGTGCCCCGATAATCTTTTGTGACATCCAGCAATCTCTCTGATACCATCAAGGGAATGATGTCCGCTGATTCACTCAAACGTGTCACCAGTACATCCACCATATAAAATCCCTCTCCGTAAATTTCGTGGCTGAAAGTAAAGTCTCCTACGATTTCACCCATAATTACCACCTGGTTGTTTTCAATTACCTTATCTGTCATTTTGGTTCTCCCTTCTTTGTCTTTCTACAAAAGAATTTTTTCTGTCATGCACTAATAAATATATGTTTTAAAAGCACACAAAATGACCTCTATTCCATAAGTTTGCAAGGAAAATAACGCACATTTCGACAGCTTCATACTCGTCCTTTACAAACTTTGACATTATCCACCAAACAAGTTCTAATATTAGCAAGTGTTTGTGAAATTTTAATGGGCAAATCCTTATTTTATAAAATTTTATTTGAAATATATCTTCTCCTAACGCAAAAAGGCACAGACTGCTTTCACAGTCTATGCCTTAATTTATAATCTCATTATAAACGTTCCGAGATCACCGTACTTATACGCATCAAAAATTATTCTACTACTACAACCCAGCCTTCAGGTCCTTCAATCTTTCCTAACTGAATGCCTGTAACGGTATCATAAAGTTTCTGGCTTAATTCACCGATTCCGCCATCCTGAATCTGAACCACTTCATCACCTTTTCTTAAGTGACCTACAGGCGAAATTACGGCTGCTGTACCTGTACCCCAAACTTCTTCCAAAGTACCGTTCTGTGCTGCTTCAAAAAGTTCATCCGCAGAAATCTTTCTTTCTTCTACAGGATATCCCCAGGACTGACATAATTCGATGCAGCTTCTTCTTGTTACACCGGGTAAAATACTACCGTTTAATGCAGGTGTGATTACGGTTCCGTTAATCTTAAAGAAGATGTTCATGGCACCAACCTCTTCGATGTACTTTCTTTCTACACCGTCAAGCCAGAGAACCTGTGAATAACCTTCATCATGAGCCTTAACCTGCGCCTTCAAACTTGCTACATAATTCGCACCTGCCTTCGCCTCTCCAAGGCCGCCGCGTACTGCACGTACATATTCATCTTCAATCCAAATCTTAACAGGGTTAAGTCCTTCAGGATAGTAAGCACCAACCGGTGAAAGGATAATAATGAACTTATATGTAGAAGAAGGACGTACACCAAGGAACGGGTCAGTTGCAATAATAAAAGGTCTGATGTAAAGAGAAGTTCCGGGTTTGGTAGGAATCCAATCCTGATCTACTTTTACAAGTTCCTTGATTGCCTGAAGAAAATCTTCTGCAGGAATGGTCGGAATACAAATTCTTTCGTTTGTATTGTTTGCTCTTTCGATGTTCTTGTCAGGTCTGAAAAGTAAAACCTTACCTTCTTCTGACTTATATGCTTTCATACCCTCAAACATTTCCTGTCCGTAGTGGAAAACCATAGCGGAAGGTTCCAATGAAATAGGTGCATAAGGTACGATTCTTGCGTCGTTCCAGCCCTTTTCTACACTGTAATCCATTACAAACATATGGTCCGTAAAAATAGTACCGAATGTCAAAGGATTATCCTTTCCGGGTTTCTCTTTGGGTGTTTGGGTTAATTCATATCTGATGTTCATGTTGTCTCCCTTCGAGTGCAAAAGCGCTCATATGTTAATTTTTATAATACGTTACATTATTTTTTTATTATATTCTTCTTGTCCGAAAAGTCAACATTTTCTGTTTCTTCTTTTACTATAGAATGTATAGAATATTTTTTAATTTTGTGGTAAAATAAACGTGTTAAGATTATGTGTGAAAGGAGGACAATATGAAAAAGTGGATTCGCAAACTGCACAATTTAATTACCAACGACATAAATAATGAAAAAGAAGCCAAAGACTTAGCAGTTCTCCTGCGTGTACTTTCACTTATTTATATTGCCTATTACATATTTGTAGCTCTTTCACTTGCACATATATATCATTACGGCCACGCTTTTATCGCCTTAATTTGTGCCGGACTTCTCGGTAGCTGTTTTGTGATTACCTATGATAACAGAACCAAACAAGCCCGAAGAATGTTCCACATTGTAACCATTGTCAGCGCATCGTATTTAACCTTAGCCTCAGGATGGTTTATGAATTTCCAGTGGAATATTTTGATTACCATTTTGATTATTTTTTACAGTCTCGAACTTAAAATGAGTAAGAAAATACGCTATATGAAGTTGCTTTTCGTACTGATTGTGACATTGGCTATTTTTACACATATGGCGCCTACCTATCGTGAAGGAAGTGAACTGTTCTCGTTCTTCTTTCAAACTATACATGCCTCTTTCTATGCCGTTATGCTTTGTATTATTGCCTATTGTTATTGTACAAAGTTCAATCGAGCAGAAGAAAAGTTAAGACAATTCAACCAGAAGCTTATCGAAATGGCCTCTCTTGATGCATTGACTCAGCTTCCGAATCGTCGCAGTATGAATGAACATTTAGAAACCCTCGTGTATGATAATGACCGAACCGGCAAACCCTTCTGCGTTGCAATCGGAGACGTAGACTTCTTCAAAAAGATTAATGATAACTACGGACATGATACCGGCGACTACGTTTTAGTCACCCTGTCCGAATTATTCCAAAATATCATAAAAGGCCGTGGTAAAGTTGCCCGTTGGGGCGGCGAGGAATTTCTCTTCTGCTTCGAAGGTATGAGTGTGCAACAGGCATATGCTACTTTGGAAATTCTCCGCTTGCAGATTGAAAAATATAATTTCCAATATAAAGAACATTCATTAAAGATTACTATGACCTTTGGTTTGGAAGAATATTCACAAATCATCGGAATCGAATCTACCATTTCCAAAGCTGACCAGAAACTATACGAAGGTAAAAACAGCGGGCGAAATAAGGTTGTTTATTAAATTAGGAAAAGCCGTAGGAAAACCTACGGCTTATTTTTATTTCACCCTTTTATAAGTTGTAAAAGTATAGGGAATATCAAAGTATGTCTGCTCTTCGCTTTCTTCCACCAGCTTCCACTCGTCATCTTCATCTAAATTAGGGAAGTGTGCGTCCGCTTCATAACTATACTCAATCTTAGTGATATAGGCTTCATCACAATAAGGAAGGAACTGTCTGTATACGGTTTCGCCACCGATAATATAAATTTCTTCACTGTATTTCTTAATCTCTTCCAAAGCCTCTTCCACGCTGTGCACAATAATTTCACCGTTTACACTCTCACGATTTTCTTTGGTTAAAACGATGTTTACACGATCCTTTAACGGCTTTCCGCCAGGGAAAGACTCTAAAGTTTTTCGTCCCATAACCACAACATTCCCTGTTGTTGTTTCTCTGAAAAATCTCTGATCGGAAGGAATTCTTACCAACAACTCATTTTTACAACCGATTCCCCAATTTGCATCTACTGCTACGATTAATTTCATAATTTATCTCTATACCGCTTCATGCGGTTTCCTCCTTGAATGATTTTATGGTAAAACGTACTTAATACAATTCCTTTTTTATATATGCTTTGCATTTTGTGGTTTACATAACTATATCGCAATAGGGATATTCTCAACCTGAGGTCCTGTAACATAATTTTCAACTTTTACATCATTTCTTGTAAACTGATAAAAGTCTTTAATCTCCGGATTCAACCAGAATGTGGGTGCGTCATAGGTCGGTCTTTCGATTAATTCCTTAATGATAGGCACATGTCTGTCATAAATATGGGCATCCGCAATCACATGAACAAGTTCTCCCACTTTCATATCACACACTTGCGCTAACATATGAAGAAGTACGGAATACTGCACAACATTCCAGTTATTTGCCGCCAGCACGTCCTGGGATCGCTGATTTAAAATTCCGTTCAATGTCAATTTATCCTCGCCCGGTTTCTGCGTCACATTAAAGGTCATGCTGTATGCACA
>CAZQBM010000079.1:0-9515 GCA_964591945.1 uncultured Lachnospiraceae bacterium
AATTATAATAGTGTGCTTTGCCTTTGTTCTTATTGTGGCGTTACAAAAGCCGGAGCCATCTTTCGAGAATGCGTCGGAGCAGAAGGAAGAAGGAACGGAAGAGATGCAAACTCCAGAGTCTTTGACGTCGGAGGAAGAAGAGCAGGTTGAAACACCGCAAATTGATTTGGTGAGTAATCCAGAATTGCGTGTTTTGATTAAATCCGGTGATTTTAGCAAAGACATTCACGAAACGGTAAAAGTTTCTTCGGATGAGGATTTTACTTTGTTGGGAGAAGACGGAACTGTTTTGGCAGAGTACAACGCATGGGAAATTGTGAATCTGGATAGTTTTCAGTTGAAAGAGAATGAAACGCTTATTTTTGACAGCGAAGGTACAATAACCCTTCATTCATTGACCAGAGCCCAAGGGACGCCTTCTTATTATGGTAAAATCCAGATATATAAAGAAGCGGAAGGTTATACGGTAATTAATATCGTACCGATGGAAGAGTATCTTTTAACCGTGGTACCCAGTGAAATGTTATCGACCTATCCTTTAGAGGCCTTAAAAGCGCAGGCAGTTTGCGCAAGAAGTTACGCGTATCACTATGTGCTTGGGGAACCCGCTTTGCCAAGAAATGCACATATGAATGACAGCACGGATTATCAGGTGTATAATAATATCCGGGAGACAGAGGCAACTAATCTTGCGGTACAGGAAACGAAAGGTATGATTCTTGTGAAAGACGGTATGCCCGTGCCTACGTATTTCTTCTCGACGTCCTGTGGTTTTACGACGAATGAAACGGTATGGAAAGAGTATTTCGGCGGTAAAGAATGGGAAGACAGTGAAACGCCTGCGGTTGCATATAAGCTTGGAGAGACAGAAGATGAGCGGGATGTCAGTTTTGCGCCCATTGCGGTAGCCAAGCCGGAGGCGGTGGAAGCTATCAGTACGGATTCGGGTGTTGGTATTTTATATACGGCGGAAGCCTTGGCGCAGGAAGCAAATTTCCGGGCGTATATGAAGTCGGATGCATCGGATTTTCTGGAAAACGAAGAACAGTGGTACCGCTGGACTTATCAGGGAACCATTACTTCGGAAGAATTAGAGAAACGCCTGATTGCAAGATATGCGGTCAGACCGGATTTGATTTTAACTTATGATAAGATGAACGAGAGTTATGTAAACCAAGAGATTGATTCAGTCGGGACAATCACGAATATAGAAGTGGTTAGACGTTTGCCCGGTGGTGTGGCAGATGAATTATTGATTGAGACCGATAAAGACATCTATCTTGTAATCGGGGAGTATAATATTCGCTATGTGTTATCGGACGGTGTTTCGGAAGTGATTCGTAATGACGGTTCGGCCGTTACTGTATCAAATCTGCTTCCCAGTGCATACTTTATCATAGAACCTGAAACAAAGTCTTCCGATACGATAGGTACAATTGTGCTGTCGGGTGGCGGTTACGGTCATGGTGTGGGTATGTCTCAAAACGGTGCGAAACAGGCGGCGCTTAACGGAATGACCTGCGAAGAAATTTTAGGACTGTTTTACAGTGGACTGGAATTGAAGGAAGTAAAATAGTTTCAGGGATAAAATTTATAAAATACGCAAAGGAGAATGAGATGAAAGAATCATGTAAAACTGCAGTAAGCAAAATAAGAAGTTTTATTAAGGCTTTTAAGGTTGCCCAAGTGACAACCTATGCTTCCAGTGCGGCATTTTACATATTCTTATCCATTATTCCGATTATTGTATTGTTGTTTACCATTATTCCCTATACGCCATTGACGCAAGAAGGAGTATTGAATGTTTTGCTGACGATTCTGCCGCCTTCGTTGAGTGATTTTACAACGGGCATTGTGGCAGAAGTGTATGATAAAAACATTGCAATTTTATCCATATCCGCAGTAGTGCTTCTTTGGTCGGCGTCCAAAGGAATGCAGGCGATTACCTTGGGACTTAATTCCATTAACGGTGTAAAAGAAACGCGTAATTTTGTGCTGATGCGATTAGAAGCCTGTTTGTATACGGTAATTTTATTAGTACTTTTGATTCTTTCGCTGGGGCTTTTTATCTTTGGAAGTTTTATCATTGACCAATTGGTGCTTTGGATGCATATTGATGAAATTTATCAGGTGCTGGTGGATTTTCGATTCCTGGTGGAATGGATTTTTTATGCGATTCCCATTGCCATTCTATACGCATGGGCGCCGAATAAAAGAACGAAGCCTCATACGCAGTGGCGTGGTGCGGCTTTTACCGGTGTAACATGGACACTGTTTTCCTATGCGTTTTCATTGTACTTAAATGTATTTCCCGCATTTTCGATTTACGGAAGCCTTACGACGGTTATTATTACGATGTTTTGGCTTTTTGTTGCGATGAATATATTGTTTTTGGGTGCGCTTATTAATGTTTTTTTCAAAGAGAATGATAAAAAAGCCGAAAATGCCTAGAATTTTAAGGAAAATCAAGTTGACAGAATGGGAAACATTCATTAAAATATGGATTTAGAAGTGAAGAAAAAGGCATTGAAGGTGTTAAGTAGATTGCTTGTTTCGTGCAGAGAGAGGAGGCCGTCGGCTGGAAGCCCCCTTACGTTCAGGAAGTGATTGAAGTTCCCACCGGAGCCGGTTTCCCCAAGCTTAGGTGAGTAAGGAAGCCCGTGTAAGACGCGTTAAGTTGTAATGAGTGTCCTTAATTGGAAAATTGGGTGGTACCGCGGAATTGAAGTTTCGTCCCTTGCATTGTTGCAGGGGACTTTTTTAAATTTACAATTTCTTTCATTGCGTTTGAGTTTGCAAAGTTGTGTGGATTATTTTTTATTTCAACAGAACCCACTCTCGTTCGAGTGAAATCGTAACGGTACTAAATTCGCAAGAAAGAATTCTTGCTCATTAAGTGCCGACGTTTTCACACGGTTCTTTATGGAATAAAAATATCCACACAATAGCTTAAAGAAAGTGATGCAATGAAAGAAATTGTAGTTGCTAAAAAGCGGAAGCAAAAACAAGCGGACGAAAAGCAGACGAAGTAAGATTTTTTATTGATTAATATATGGAGGAAGAGAAATGAAAGAGACATTACAGGCAATTGAAGCCAAAGCTCTGGAACAGATTAAGCAGGGCGATACCTTGGACAAGTTAAACGAAGTAAAAGTTGCTTACCTTGGTAAAAAAGGTGAATTAACAGCGGTTTTAAAAGGTATGAAGGACGTATCTCCGGAAGAACGACCTAAGGTTGGTCAGATGGTAAACGACACCAGAGCAGTGATTGAAGAAGCTTTGGATAAAGCGATTAAGGCATTGGAAGCTGAGATTATGGAAGCAAAGTTAAAGGAAGAAGTAATTGACGTAACACTTCCTGCCAAGAAGCCTGAAATAGGTCACAGACATCCCAATACCATTGCATTGGAAGAAGTAGAGCGTATCTTCGTTGGTATGGGTTATGAAGTTGTGGAAGGTCCGGAAATTGAGAAAGATTACTATAACTTTGAAGCATTGAATATTCCTGCAGATCATCCTGCAAAGGACGAACAGGATACCTTTTATATCAATTCAGATATCCTTCTTCGTACACAGACATCATCTGTTCAGGTGCACGTAATGGAGAATCAGAAGCCCCCCATTCGTATGATTGCACCCGGTAGAGTATTCCGTGCTGATGAAGTGGATGCAACTCATTCACCTTCCTTCCATCAGATTGAAGGTCTTGTAATTGACAAGAACGTAACATTTGCAGAC
Source organism: uncultured Lachnospiraceae bacterium (assembly GCA_964591945.1). Lineage (GTDB taxonomy): Bacteria > Bacillota > Clostridia > Lachnospirales > Lachnospiraceae > UBA3766. The sequence goes on from CAZQBM010000079.1 coordinate 3,739, forward strand.
TTAAAGGGTACACTTGCTGAGTTTGCGAAGGAATTGTTTGGAGAGGAAACTAAGGTTAAGTTCAGACCTCATCATTTCCCGTTCACAGAGCCTTCGGCGGAAATGGACGTTACCTGCTTTAAGTGCGGTGGTACCGGTTGCCGTTTCTGTAAAGGTTCCGGCTGGATTGAGATTCTTGGTTGCGGTATGGTACACCCCAGAGTTCTTACCATGTGCGGCATTGATCCCAAGGAATATACCGGTTTTGCATTTGGTGTAGGTTTGGAACGTATCGCTCTGTTAAAATATGAAATCGACGATATGCGTCTTTTATATGAAAATGATATTCGTTTCTTAAAGCAGTTTTAATTTTATTAGTAACAGCGGAAAACCCGCAGAAAAGAGGAAAAAGATGAATACAGCCCTTTCGTGGATTAAAGCATATGTTCCCGAGTTAGAGTGCACCGATCAGGAGTACTGCGATGCTATGACTCTTAGCGGAACCAAAGTAGAAGGTTTTGAATGTTTGGACAAGAACCTTGATAAAATTTATGTCGGTGAAATTCTTTCGATTGAAAGACATCCTGATGCAGACAAGTTGATTATCTGCCAGGTGGATCTCGGATTCGAGAAGTTACAGATTGTAACAGGTGCGCCTAATGTAAAAGTAGGAGATAAGGTGCCTGTTGTTATCGACGGCGGTAAAGTGGCAGGCGGACATGACGGTGGTCCCTTGCCTGAAGAAGGTATTGTGATTAAGAATGGTAAGCTTCGCGGTATTGATTCTTATGGTATGATGTGTTCCATCGAAGAACTTGGAAGCGACAGAAATATGTACCCCGAAGCACCGGAATACGGTATCTATATTTTCCCTGCCGACACAAAGGTGGGTGCAGATGCCATTGAAGAATTAGGTCTTCGTGACACTGTTTTTGAATATGAAATTACTTCAAACCGTGTAGACTGCTACAGCGTTCTTGGTATTGCACGAGAAGCAGCAGCAACTTTCAGAAAGCCTTTCGTTGCCCCTGAAGTAGTGGTAAAAGAAAACGGCGAAAAGATTGAAGATTACATTAGCGTAAAAGTAGAAGATACAGACCTTTGCCCCAGATACTGTGCAAGAGTTTGTACCAATATTAAAATCGGACCTTCTCCCAAGTGGATGCAGAGAAGACTGGCAGCAAGCGGTATCCGTCCTATCAACAATTTGGTTGACATAACTAATTATGTCATGGAAGAATACGGACAGCCTATGCATGCTTTTGACTTATCAACAATCGAAGGCAACACTATTATTGTAAAAAGGGCAAAAGACGGAGATGAGTTCCAGACCTTAGACGGTCAGATGAGAACATTGGATTCAGAAATGCTTATGATTAACGATGCAAACAGAGCAATCGGTATTGCAGGTATCATGGGTGGCGAGAATTCCAAGATTTCCGATGATGTGAAGACTGTTGTATTCGAAGCGGCAGCTTTTAACGGTCCGAATATCCGTAAGTCTGCTAAGAGATTAGGCTTAAGAACTGATGCCAGTGGTAAGTTTGAAAAGGGTGTAGACCCTTACAATGCAGAAGCAGCAATCAACAGAGCATGTCAGCTTGTGCAGGAATTAGGCTGTGGTGAAGTTGTAAGCGGTATGATTGATGTGAGCGTAGAATTACCGGCTGCAAGAAGAATTGCTTTTGAGCCTGAAAGAATCAACGGATTACTTGGTACAGATGTATCCGTAGAAGAAATGAAGGAAATTTTTGCCCGCATTGAATTAACATTGGACGAGGCAACAAACGAGTTGATTATTCCTTCCTTCCGTCAGGATTTGGAAGGTTTTGCGGATATCGCAGAAGAAATTGCAAGATTCTTCGGTTATGATAAGATTCCTGTATCTCTTCCTAAGGGTGAAGCAACTGCAGGTAAATTATCTTATAAGCTTCGTATTGAACAGAAGGCTCGTGAAATCGCAGAGTTCTGCGGATTTTCACAGGGTATGACCTATTCTTTCGAAAGTCCTAAGGTGTTTGATAAGCTTTTACTTCCTGCGGATGCAAAGGAAAGAGAAGCAATCACAATTTCCAATCCTTTGGGCGAAGACTTCTCAATTATGAGAACGATTTCCTTAAACGGAATGCTTACTTCTTTGGCAACCAACTATAACAGAAGAAATAAAGACGTTAAATTATATGAACAGGGTAACATTTATGTTGCTAAGAGCTTACCCTTAACAGAGCTTCCCGATGAAAGAATGCAGATGACTTTCGGTTCTTACGGCGAAGGTGATTTCTTCACCATGAAGGGTGTATTGGAAACCTTCTTTGAGTCAGTTGGTATGAATGAAAAGGTAGAATACGATCCTAACGCAGGCAAGAGTTTCTTACATCCCGGCCGTCAGGCAAGCGTGATTTACAAGGGCGTGGTACTTGGTTACTTAGGTGAAGTACATCCTATGGTTTGTGCAAATTATGACTTAAAAGGCAAGGTTTATGTGGCAGTTCTTGATATGCCCAATGTAATTCCTTTTACAACCTATGACAGAAAGTACGAAGGCATTGCGAAATTCCCCGCAGTAACCCGTGACATCAGTATGGTAGTGCCCAAGAATATTCTTGCGGGCGATATTGAAAAGATGCTTGCACAGCGCGGCGGTAAAATCCTTGAAAGCTACAGACTCTTCGATATTTATGAAGGTGAGCAGATTGAAGCCGGCTTTAAGTCTATGGCATATGCACTCAGCTTCCGCGACAAGACCAAGACTTTACAGGAAGAAGAAGTTGCAGGCGCAATGAAGAAGATTATGAACGGACTGACAAGTTTGGGAATTGAGTTGAGAAAATAATACTTATGATAAAAGAGGCAAGGGAACTTGTCTCTTTTGCTTTTATGGGAAGATTTTAATTGCATAGTTGAAAATCAATTCTTTCATTGCTAATTTTACCCATTTTAGGCTATAATATAAAACAGTGAAAGATTAAGAAAGGAGCGACGTTTCGACGTCTGATTTTAAAATATGGAAAATAAAAACGTGTGGACTACTTATAATAAGCGTCAGTTAAAAGAGTTGGAATCTTTAAATGCAGATTATATGCAGTTTTTGACTGAGTGCAAAACAGAGCGCGAGTGCGTGGATTACATTGTAACCGAGATTGAAGACCGGGGCTATGTGGAACTTGGCAAATTGATTAAGGAAAACAAAACCTTACAGCCCGGTGATAAGATTTACACCGTAAATATGAATAAGTCTTTGATTATGTTGCAGATTGGTAAGGCGCCTTTGGAAGAGGGTATCAATATTCTTGGTGCGCACATCGATTCACCCCGTATGGATATCAAGCAGAATCCTTTGTATGAAGATTGTGGTTTGGCTTACCTTGACACCCATTACTACGGCGGTATCAAGAAGTATCAGTGGGTAACCATTCCCTTGGCTTTGCACGGCGTAGTCGTAAAGAAGGACGGTACAACCATTTTAATTAATGTAGGTGATAAAGAAGGTGACCCCGTATTTTTTATCTCAGATTTATTGATTCACTTGTCTGCGGAACAGCTTGAAAAGAAGGCTGCGAAGGTAATCGAGGGTGAGGCTTTGGATATCGTAATCGGAAGCAGACCTTATGTAGACGAAGACAAGAAGAAAAAAGACAAAGAAGATAAGGCTGAGAAAGAAGCCGTTAAGAAGAGCATTTTAAAAATCTTAAAAGATTACTATGATATGGAAGAAGAAGACTTCCTTTCGGCAGAATTGGAAGTGGTTCCTGCCGGTAAAGCATACGAGGCAGGTTTTGACCGCAGTATGATTATGGCATACGGCCAGGACGACAGAGTGTGTGCATTCCCTTCTTACCGCGCAATGTTTGCAGTGGAAGAGTTAGAGAAGACTGCTTGCTGTATTTTAGTAGATAAGGAAGAAATCGGTAGTGTGGGTGCGACCGGTATGCAGTCTATGTTCTTTGAAAACACCATGGCAGAAGTGATGAATCTCTGCGGTGATTACAATGAATTAAAACTTCGCAGATGTTTGGCAAATTCTAATATGCTTTCTTCTGATGTAAGTTCCGCTTTTGACCCTTCTTATGCATCAAGCTTTGATAAAAAGAATGTGGCTTATTTAGGGAAAGGTATGGTGCTTTGCAAATTCACCGGTGCTCGTGGTAAGTCCGGTTCCAATGATGCTAATGCGGAGTATTTAGGCAAACTTCGCGGTATTTTTGATAAGGATAAGGTTGCTTTCCAGCTTGCAGAGCTTGGCAAGGTTGATTTGGGCGGTGGCGGAACCATCGCATACATTCTTGCAAAATACGGCATGAATGTAATTGACTGTGGTGTGGCTGTGCTCAATATGCACGCACCTTACGAAGTGACCAGCAAGGCTGATGTATATGAGACTTACAGAGGGTATATCAGTTTCATTAAGAATGCGTAAATAGTATTAATAATGCAGAGCAAGCCCCGGACATTTTGTCGGGGCTTGTTTTTTTATAATCTCAATGCTAGAATAATAAAGCATTTTGCAAATTATCTTTTTACTATATATAAAAGAAGGAAACAACTATGATACAACTGACCAAATCAGACTTTTATTTCGATTTACCCGAAGAGCTAATTGCGCAGGACCCGCTTCTTGACAGAAGTTCTTCGAGACTTCTTACATTAAATAAGGATGAAGGCAATTTTGAGCATCATATTTTTAAGGATATTGTGGATTACTTAAATCCCGGTGATTGCCTCGTGCTTAATAATACGAAGGTAATTCCTGCCCGACTTTTTGGGGTAAAAGAAGAGACCGGCGCGGTTGTGGAGTTTCTTCTTTTAAAAAGAAAAGAAAACGATGTGTGGGAGACTTTGGTAAAACCCGGTAAAAAGGCCCGCCCCGGAATGCGATTCTCATTTGGAGACGGACAGCTGAAATGTGAGATTGTTGGCCTTGCGGAAGAGGGGAAGCGTCTGGTGCATTTCGAATACGAAGGAATTTGGGAAGAAATTCTTGATACCTTGGGCGAGATGCCTTTGCCACCATACATTACTCATAAGTTAGAAGATAAAAACCGTTATCAGACCGTTTATGCGAAATTTGCGGGCTCGGCTGCTGCACCGACTGCAGGACTACATTTTACCAATGAGTTGTTGGAACGAATTGTGGCAAAAGGCGTAGATGTGGCATATGTAACCTTGCATGTAGGGCTTGGTACTTTCCGTCCTGTAAAAGAAGATAATATTTTAGAACATCATATGCATTCGGAGTATTACGAGATTACAAAAGAGGCTGCTGATAAAATCAATGCTTGCAAAGACAGAGGCGGCAGAGTGATTTGTGTCGGCACCACAAGCTGCCGAACTGTAGAGAGTGCTGCTGATGAGAATGGCAGATTAAGAGAGTGTTGCAATAATACGGAGATTTTTATTTATCCCGGATATCAGTTTAAAATCCTGGATGCGTTGATTACTAACTTCCATTTGCCGGAATCTACATTAATTATGTTGGTATCTGCGCTGGCAGGCCGAGAGAATGTTTTGGCAGCATATGAAGAAGCTATCCGCGAACGATATCGGTTCTTTTCCTTTGGTGATGCTATGTATATAGGAAATAATGTCTAAGATTAGTTGCAGTTTGCAGGAATATTTGGGCAGTTTTATCATCGACAAAAATCGTTCTAAAAAAACTAAAAATATTTTCAAAAAAGCTGTTGACATTTCTTTTTATTAGTGTTATTCTAACAAAGCTGTCGCGAACAAAGAACAAAAATCGACGACAAAGTACCTTGACAAATAAACAGCAATCCAACCCTGAAAATTCAAGTAAGCAA
>CAZQBM010000080.1:0-9448 GCA_964591945.1 uncultured Lachnospiraceae bacterium
GCTGTAAACAATATGGACTAATTATTTTGTTTATAAAATATAACAAAAACAAACCTCTTCGATACCGTCATGTCGAAGAGGTTTTTTATTACTATTCTATTTTATTAATTTTTTAAATTTGATTAATCAACATAAATAACGCCGGAAGACTCCAAATTAGTATATGAATTTGCAGTATTATCCTGCTTTTTACCACTCATATCACTATGATTAATCCACACATATACACTTGAGCCTACAACTTGAACATATAAATCTCCCGAGTCAGAAGCTGGGCTGGATTTCATATGCTCTTGTGCCTTGGCCGTTCGAAAAGGATTAAACCCTAATATTTCAATAACGGCTCGGGTAAATACCGTATTTCCTGTGCCAACACCACCAAACATATCCAAATCATGTGCTGCGCCATCCGTCAATGTACTTAACTGATTTCTTGAATTATCCGTAGCTGATAACACATCCGGATCTGTCAATGCCAATGTGATGGCAGTTTGTACACTATCACACAACTGCACATCCGCAGACACATTTGTCTTCTCGATATACTTAATCAACTGCGGTGCCATCACACCAACAAGAATTGCCATAATAGCAATAACAATAATCAACTCAACCAGCGAAAACCCTTTGTTCCCTTTCATTATAATCCTCCCAATTACTCTTTAACAGTTAACTACTACCTATCTTGAGCATACTATAGCTTTCAATACGAATCAAGCACTTTATGATAATACCTGTGCCATCAGCATTAACAAGGCTGAATTCCAGTAAATTGTTACTTCATTTGTGGAATAGCTTAATAACTTATCCGTATAACACAATGCCGGTGCAAGGCCTGTACAATCTCTTATCGCGTCCGGATCATGAAGACCGCTGTCAGGACCGCCAATTAACATTCCGGGCATAGCCTTCTTCATTGCGGCGGAAGGACGATGATGGGGGTTGTATACCTGATTGGTTCCGACACCTGTAATGAAACATACGTTACAAGGATTCTTACCAAAGATATAATTGATATGCTCTCGTGCGGCTACCAAATACTCTTCCTTGCCTGTAATCTTATATGCATCGAACAAATGACTGCCATTCTCCGCAATATACATATTGCTTCCCCAGATAAAATCTTTTTCATCAAAAGATATTTCATAGTTATTAGCTTCATACTTTTTCATCAAAGTGTCAGCTTTTTCTACCATAGAATTGCGAAGCTTGTCTGCTATCTTGTCATCTGTCGGATAAGATGTTGACAAATATGCCAAGTTACCAAAACTTGCCACATCTTCCCATCCATAACCATGCATCACTTCTTGGTTTACATAATTCTCAAACTCATTCTTGTATAATTCATCTCCAAAAGCCTTATACATTTCAGCTGCTGCCCAGTACTGTTCATCCAATTCATATTTATCTTCATAAGTACCTGTCACAACGCCTTCAGGATTTAAGAAACCACCGGGCACCTGAATCTCACGCATTACCGCATATGCTCTCTTGGCTGCTTCTGCCATACGCTCTGCAAATGCCTTATCGTAAGGTGCATAAAACTTAACTGCCATCGCCATACATGCTGCAAAATCTGCTGTAGCCGTCAGCGAGAAAGGACAAATAACCAACTCTTCTGTTTCGTATTCCGGCATAATGAAATCACAGAATCCTGCACAAGTTACCTTATGATATACCTTGCCGGTTGCTTCATCCTGCATTTTTAACATCCATTCCAATTCATAGCGGATTTCTGTTAAAAGATCCGGCATTGCCTGTCCGCTTTCCGGAATCTGCATATCAACTTTTAATAAATTCTCATCATTTTCAATTGCATGGAACAATGCTGCCAAGGTAACCGCCGCCGCAACAATATATCTTCCGTAATCGCCGGCATCATGCCAACCACCGTTCACTTCTCGGAAAGTATCCGTACCATAAATTCTGGCTAATGTATCGTGGCAGGAAGGATGCGCATATTCTCCTGCAAATTCTTTGGTTAATTCAGTGCCGCATCTCTGTAAATAAAAGAAACGCATTAAACTCTTTACAGAATTATTATAAATATCTTCACCCACAGCAAAAGGAACCGATACTTCGTCAGCCACCTTAACTGTATATTCACCAGCTTCCTTTATTTCGGTAAAATCACACTTCACCTCATAATTTTCCGTAGAAGAATTATATCTGCTTTCTGTGCTTTTTTTCTCCAAAACACAAGCTCCGTTTTTATCTAAAATTTGAAAATTTACTGCGTCCTTACCGCAATAAATTGCAACCTTTCTGTCGTTAGGGCGATAACCGATTTCATTCACATAAATTTTGCTTTTCATAATTGCATTCGTCCTTTCTGCTTCGCAAGTCCTTTTATTTATCTAATCTCGTCTCATCTATTTTACTTATTATCGATTACAAAGTCTGTCGGAATCGTATAAACTACACGATTTCTTCCGTTTTGTTTACCAAAATAAAGCTTTTTATCCGCATTGTTAATAATTGCATCTATGGTACGTTCCGGATCATATTCAGACATACCAAAAGTCATAGTTACATGAAGCACTTCTCCACCATATCGGATATCCATAAGCCGAATTCGGTGAATCAAGTTATCCATATATTCAATACCCTGCTTTAAACTGCAATCGGTAAAAACCAAAAGAAACTCTTCACCGCCCCAACGGGCCACTTCGCCTTTACCTTCCATATAATCCATAAACAAGGCTGATAACTGGGTTAACACTTCATCACCGCAAGCATGCCCATAATGGTCATTAAATCGCTTAAAAAAGTCAATATCTCCGATGACAATTACCGCTTTATCTGCTTTAGTAATGTCCTTAGACTCTACATTCTCTTTTAAAAAGTTCATCATACAGCGACGATTCTTCAGACCGGTTAACGGATCCACATTTGCAAGTCGCTTCAAATTCGAATTATATCCCTTTAGCTTGGTTTCCATCGATATGGAATTATGTGCAAATGTCACAACCACCGCAATTATAATCCCAAAACAGAATACAATACTCAATACATGGGTATACAGCATTTCCCAAAAGTTTTGTCCATAAAATGCCTGATTCGTCACCATATACAAATGCAGACCGACGTGAATCAACACAAGTAAAATAGCATATTCCATTTTGATACGTCGCTCGATATAGCTTCCTGTAAAAACAGAAACCAATAATAACGTAATGAACTGTTGCGCACCACATTCCCATCCCAGAAACAAAATTGCAATAAAAATCCAAATCAGTATAGCAACATGTTGCATAATGACCGCTGTTATATTTTTCTCACGATATGTCAAAAGAAAACTCACACATAACAAGACAATACTTATTGCACTGCCAATAATCGGAACCACTAATCGCGCATCTACTAAATGTATCATCATCAACAAAAAATAGATAAACGTTCCGATTGCAGTAATTCGCAACATTACCGGTACTGTTTTGGTCTCGTTTTCGCCATCCACATCCCTGTTTATTAAATTAAAGACGGATTGTACTAATTTCATATTTTCCTCTTATTTTAATTCTTTTGCAAAATGCACAAAAAATGGTTGCTCTTCCAAATTAATCGATACGAAATTTGCGTATTCATATCCGCTTTCTGCTGTCCACCCACCGGGTCCATCACCGCCCAAGGTATACAAATAATCCTCCATCGGATTATCCAAGCCATGCATTGCAACCTGCCTGCAGCCTCGATAAAACTCAACAAGTGGGGTGACGCTACCCAATAAGCATACCACAATCAACAGAATATACAACATCCGATTTGTAGTCCCTTTTTTAGTAAGCCAATACTTCTCTGCTAACAAAAATTTCATTACCAAATAGTAAACAACAAATAAGGCCGGTATGGAAGCTCTCATAGGAAAATCGTTTCCTCCACCAATTTTTAGGAAAGGAAAAACCAACAAACTTACTATTGCTACATAATACAACGGATTTTTATAATTTTTACGAATAATTAGTAATGCATAAAATCCAAATTCAAACAAAACAAATTGCAAATAATTTAATGCTTTATCCCAATTAATAGCGTTCGTCAGCTCGTTCATTGACGTTTCCGCAGCAGTCACACTTTCTGTTACGGTGGCACTTTGATCCAGACGCAATGCCCCACCGCCGGAAATAGCTGCGTTACTCAATAAAAACGTCGCAATAAAAATAAAAACAAAAAGCGTAGCGCAAATATTAGATATCGATACGATATCCTTTAAAAACTGTTTTCCTGACTTGTCACGAAATGACTTTATTCCCTTCACTATACCTTCCGCAATGCAAAAAACAAAAAAACTCACAAAAGGCAAAGGACCGGAAAAGAGACACATCATACCCAAATATACATAATTCTTTATAGTACTTTCCTGCAACAAACACGCCAATGCAATCCAGGGAATTATACTTTGGTTGAATACCCAAAACAAGCATGTTGTAAACGAACTGTATTGATAGTAATCAGCCCACCATTCCAAATGATACAAATTAGCGCCTAACGGTTCGATAGATCCTAAAATATCTAAACCACTAAAGAAAATAAATCCCAGCACCACAAGGAGTTGCTTCTTAGTCGAATCCGCTTTTAATAACGTAATAAGCAAAGCAAACAATATAACGATTAATAATACGGACCAAATATAAATGGCTACCGAAGCCACTTGAAACGCTACTACGTCGTTTGCTCCCAGCAACAAGGCTAACTTGCCGACTAACGCAGGCGGCAACCAAAAACCAATGTAATATACCAGAGCTCCATCAAACATATCGTAATATACAGGCCAGTCCCTTAATACGAGGTCTCGGTAGATTGCATTTCGCCAAGGATAATCTTTACTCTGTGCCCAGAAACCGCCGATACCAGACTGCCACACCCAGATTGCCGCAATTACAATTAATAAAATAAAAATCCATTTCTTAACAGATATCTTTTTCTCAGAATCTGTCATAGAAACCACTTTTGTTTCCTGCTTATTTTTGTTTCCGGCAAATGCACCACGCCAAACGCAAGTAGCAGTTGCCACCACAGCAATAACTGCCCAATACCACTTCAGCCACCCGATTGCAAATACTATAAACGGTATTGCCAATGCGATAAAAGCATATTTTTTAATTTTAGAATAAGAAAGTGTTATCACTTAAACTTCCTCCAAACTTAACAGTTTTATTTTTTAGAAAGATATTCTTTGATTTGTTTCTGCATACAAACACTGACATCTTTGCCTTTTAAATAATATTCCATCCACTCGATGCTCTTATAAACTGCATCATGTGCGCTCCACTTCGGCGCCCAGTTAAAAGTCGATTTAATTTTATCGCAATTCAAACTAAGCATTGCGGCTTCGTGTGGCGCATTCTGCTCTTCCGTATACATCCAGTCAAAAGGCGTATTCTTACCAAATTCACCGCCATTCCAAATGGTTTGGAAATGCATCAGCATTTCGCTGACGCTTTGTACATCCTTTTCATCCGGTCCCACATTATATGCTCCTGCCAATTCTGGTTTCGCAGCCTGTTCTTTGGCTATCATCAAATATGCCACCAAAGGCTCTAACACGTGCTGGAACGGCCTTGTCGCGTTTGGATTACGGATAATCACCTTTGTATTGGTTTGGATTGCCCTAAAACAATCCGGCACCAATCTGTCTTTGGCAAAATCGCCGCCACCGATTACATTTCCTGCGCGCAATACAGAAACCGGAATATTTCTCTCTCTCAAAAACGAGTTTACATAACTATTTGTTAAAATATCTGCACAGGACTTGGAATTGGAGTAAGGATCATAGCCGTTTAAAATATCCTCTTCTACATATCCCTTGGGCCGGCTGTCATTGCGATATACCTTGTCCGTAGTGACAATAATCACAGATTTTACCGTATTAGTGGTTCTGACGCACTCTAATACATTCACGGTGCCCATTACATTGGTTTCATAAGTTTCCCTGGGTGTAATATATGACTCTCGCACCAAAGGCTGTGCCGCCAAATGAAACACAAACTCAGGTTGCGCTTTTTCAAAGGACTTCTTCAAACTTTTATAATCTCTCACATCACCGATTACGGAATCCATACGCCTTGCAAGTTTACATAACTTATACAATGAGGGCACAGTGGGTGCTTCCAAAGAATATCCTGTCACCTCAGCTCCTGCTTCCAACAACATAAAAGCAAGCCAGGCTCCTTTGAACCCTGTATGACCTGTTATAAAAACTTTTTTACCTTTGTAAAAGCTTAAATCCATACATTACCTCACTTCCATACCATCCATGGAGCATGATTCATTGTACATAAATTATCCAAATACATCTGCTCTTTTAATGTATCCATCGGTGACCAGAAACCATTATGTGTATATGCCGCCATTTCCCCAGCCTGGGAAAGTTTCTCGAAAGGACCGTTTTCAAGCATTTCACTACCGTCACCAAGATAATCAAATACCTTTTTATTCATTACCATAAAACCGGCATTAATCAACGATGCTTCCGCCTTCGTCTTCTCATTAAAACTCTCAACTTCCGTTTGATTTTCTTTTAACTTTAAGCGTCCAAAGCGCTCTTCTTTCGGGTAAGTGGTAATCGTTACGCACTTTCCGTGGTCGTGATGAAATCTCAGTAACTCATCGAGATTTACATCACTGACACCATCGCCGTAGGTTAAGAAGAATTCTTCTTCGCCATCCAGATACTGTCTTACTTTTTGTAAACGCCCTGCCGTTAACGTTTCAAGCCCGGTGTCCACAAGAGTAACTTTAAAGTTCTCCTCACCCTTTGAGCAGGATGCACTCAATCCACTCAAGTCATAACTGCTCACCCGGCCGGTATTATTATAATTTACAAAATATTCTTTTATCAAATGTCCCTTATAACCGCAACATATAATGAATTCATTTACCCCATGAAAGGAATAATGCTTCATAATATGCCAAAGAATCGGCCTTCCGCCAATTTCCACCAAAGGCTTCGGTTTAAAACGGGACTCTTCACTGATGCGGCTGCCTTTGCCGCCTGCAAGAATCACTGCCTTCATCTAATTCTCCCATACTTTCCAAGGTGCATTCGCTTCTTCCCACATTTCTTCCAGTGCGACACTGTCACGCATCGTTTCCACCGGACGCCAAAAACCTTCATGACGATAAATATGTACCTGTTCCTTCTCGGCCATTTTCTCCATAAAAGCTTCATTTAACTCTTCGCCGGATAAAGCATCCATTGCCTTGTCCGAGAAAATGTAGCAACTCGCATTTACCCAGGCGGAGTCCTGCTTATATCTATTCTCAGCTGTGCAATCTATACTTTTACCACTTACATTTGAACAATTACTAGTATTCTTACTTAGCAACACGTCCCCCTCACCAATGGACAACACAGAATGACGTCCGGTCGGCTTGGCTACCGCCATCGTAATAAAAGAGTTTCTCTCTTTATGAAGTTTCAACATTTCCGCCATATCCATATCAGACAGGCAATCCCCATAAGTTACAAAAAAGTCTTCGCCTTTTACAAATTCTTTCACCTGTAAAATACGTTCACTGGTGGTAGCTTCCACACCGGTATCTACCACAGTAACTTTCCAGTCTTCGGTTCTTTTGTTATGTATGATAATCTCATTGCTGGCCAAATCCACAGTAATATCAGACTGATAAATATAAAAGTCCTTAAAATATTCCTTAATTATGTTAACCTTATAACCACCACAAACAATGAACTCACGAAAACCGTAGTGTGAATATAATTTCATGATATGCCAAATAAGCGGTCTGCCGCCAATTTCTGCCATGGGCTTTGGAATACCGCTTTTAACATCACTGATTGTACTGGGAAGTCCTCCCGCTAAAATGATTACTTTCATAAGTGTCTCCATAAAATAACTTTTTTATTTATTTAATACATATACCTTTGAATATTCTGTACTTCCTAAATACTCACACGAATGATAACCGGCACTCTCAGCAAGTTCTAAATAATATTCTACAGTTTGGGCTTGCTCCACATTGGCCGAATCTAAAATCCAATAACTAATATACAATATAATTTCATTATCTGTTTCAAACCATAGCATATGCTCAATGGCATCATATCTTCCAACATAAATATTATTATGCATTGACAAAACATAACTGTCACTTACATAACGATAGCTTGAATCTGTAATATACACAGCATTGGTTCCTTGATAATTTTCAGATATTACCTTAGGAACAATTGCATTATCCTCAAATAAGTATGTTGGTTCTTTATATATACCGTATGAAGAAACTATACATACCAAACAAACACAAACTATAATATAATACTTAATTTTCTTTCTATATTGTTTTGTAAGCCAATCCAGTACTATAAAAAAAATTAGAATAAAAAACGGATATAACATAAATAAATATCTTGCTTCCAAAAAAGTAGCTGTTTTGCAGATAATAGCAAACGAAACTACTGTTGTAACTATCAGCGCCACTTGAATCCAAATTAATACTTTTCTTTCAGTCAAATCATCCACATTAGTTACTTTCTTTACAGTCTTTCGTTTCTTAGTTTTTATCCAAGCTAAAACACAACAGAACAAAAGAAGCAACGTAATAAATATAAAACAACCACCAAAAATATGCCTATCCACATAATTCCACATAACCGAAATTCGTTCAAATAAATTAGCATATTTAGCATTATGAATAGCTTCTATACCTCGATACCCGATAAATATATGATTAAATGAAGCTTCGAATATATATTGCGTTGTTACAGATGCCGCCGTACATAATATCATGTAATAAAATACATTTTTTATTCGTTTGTGAATAAGTGAATATAATATATATACCAAGGAAAGCACAACAGCCGGAATAATAAAATGATAATGTGTCAAAAATCCGCAAACAATAACCGAATATACTGCAATATAGTAAAACAGTTCCTTTTTTCGCTCTATATTATTTCTAAAAAATGGTATCATAAGCCATGTATATAAAAGAATCCAAAATATAAGCATCATATACATTCTAATATATACAAGACAGTTTATGGTTCCTGCCGAAATTGCAAAAAAAATGCTTGCAATAATAGCATTCCACTTGTTTTGACATAAATCTTTTGCGATATAGCAGAACACTACTATCGATAACGCATAAAAAATATAATTTACACTAAGACCAATCCAAGGCGAAATCGTTTCCTTAAATAAAGAAGATACAATATGAATAAGTACATAGTAAAAAGGTGGGTGAACATCTCTTGCTTGATTAGCCCACACAGAATCAAATGCAAAAGCATCCTCATCCGATACTGCTAAATAGTCAAAAAACTCTTCACCGCTATGATAGTTATTTAAGTATCCTTCCTCTGCATCCAGAAAAGGTTCCTTATAACTATTTGATAATCCATATGTATATAGCTCATCTACATAATATCCTTCTTTTTGACTTGTCCAATATAAAGAAAAAAAAAGAATTAAAATAAAAATAATAC
>CAZQBM010000081.1:0-9124 GCA_964591945.1 uncultured Lachnospiraceae bacterium
TCACTTATGAATGTGCCGTTCGTAACAGGTGACGCTGACCTTGATGCCAAATTCGTAAAAGAAGCGAAGGAAGCAGGGCTTGAGAACTTAAAGGGTCACAGAAGCGTTGGCGGTATGCGTGCAAGTATCTACAATGCTATGCCTATCGAAGGTGTTGAGAAGTTAGTTGAATTTATGAAGAAGTTTGAAGAGGAGAATGCGTAATGTTTAAATATCATTGCTTAAATCCCATTGCCCAGGTTGGCTTGGATAATTTTGATTCAAATTATGAAAAGACATATGAAATCGCTGAAGCAGATGGTGTGCTTGTAAGAAGTGCATCTATGCATGAAATGGATTTTTCGGATAACTTGCTTGCTGTAGCTAGAGCAGGTGCCGGCGTAAACAATATTCCTTTGGATAAGTGCGCAGAAAAGGGTATCGTTGTATTCAATACACCCGGTGCCAACGCAAACGGCGTTAAGGAATTGGTTCTTTGCGGTATGTTGCTTGCTTCCAGAGATGTTGTTGGCGGTATTGAATGGGTAAAAGCAAATACTTCTGATGAAAATATTGCCAAGTCTGCAGAAAAGGAAAAGAAGCTTTTTGCAGGTACTGAAATCGAAGGTAAGAAGATTGGTGTAATCGGTCTTGGTGCAATCGGTGTTAAGGTTGCAAATGCAGCACAGACACTTGGTATGGAAGTTTACGGCTATGACCCTTATGTTTCCGTAAATGCAGCATGGAGCTTGAGCCGTGGTGTTAAGCACGTATTAGCGGTAGAAGAAATTTATCAGGAATGTGATTATATTACAATTCATGTACCTGCGTTGGATTCTACAAAGGGTATGATTAATGCTGAAACTATCGGTATGATGAAGGATGGCGTTATCATTCTTAACTTTGCAAGAGACGTTCTTGTGAATGAAAACGATATGTTAGATGCATTAAAGAGCGGTAAAGTTCGTAAGTATGTATCTGATTTCCCGAATCCTACAACAGCAGGTCAGCCCGGATGTATCGTAATCCCTCATCTTGGTGCATCTACAGAAGAGTCAGAAGACAACTGTGCAAAGATGGCTGTAAAACAGATGATTGAATACCTTGAAAACGGTAACATTGTAAACAGTGTAAATTATCCTGCATGTGATATGGGTATCTGTACTAAAGCAGGCCGTGTTGCAATTTTCCATAAGAACATTGCAAATATGATTACCAAGTTTACTGCTTGCTTTGGCGATGAAGGCATCAATATCGTGGAAATGTTTAATAAGTCCAGAGGTGAGTATGCATATACCATGATGGATATTGAAAGCCCTGCAACAGAAGAAATTATTAAGAAACTTTCTGAAATTGATGGTGTATTCCGCGTAAGAAAGGTAAAATAAGATAAAATATTAAATGTTTTAATAGTTTTTATCTGTTATACTAAGATAACAAAATATATTATGCTTATAAAAGCCCCTTGATAATGTTTATCAAGGGGTTTATAATATTTAATGGACTTTTATAGTCTAAAATGAGAGCATTATACGCAAAAGCATTGTTTTAAAATGTGAGGAGTGATGTTTTAATGTTAAAAATTTTATTTGAGGAATATCAGAAGCATAAAAAAATAGTTTTGTTATACATATGTTTATGCATTTTTGCATCTGTATTCTGTGGTCCTTTTCTCAATGACTATATGCCGGGAAGTGCCGTGATTACGGCAACAGAAGATACAACTAATGTTACCTTGTCTGAAGGGGAGACGTTATCAACCCTTACAGAACAGATTCTTGGTAATTCTATTTCGTCCATTGCCGGCGGATATGCCAGTGTGGTTGCGATTTCCTGTGAACCTTTTACGGCTCTTTTGTTCCTGGGAATTATTGAAACCGTAAACCGTTGGTGCGGTTATCCTTTGGACATGATGTCAACCCCTGCCGGAAATCCTATTGTTTTGCTTGTGATTGCAATCTTTTGGGCTGCAAGCAAGCTGATGAAATCCAATGAAACGACCCAGGTATTTGGAATGGTGACATTAGGCGAACTTGAGAAGTATCTTGGTTTGGTATTTATATTAGTGTTGGGCGTCTTAAATGTAACCGGAATTTCTACAGGTGTAATGGACGCTGTTCTTTCTGCGGCCTCGCCGGAAAGCTTGGCACAACCTCAGACTGCAACCTGGGTTGCTGTATTGTCCATTATATGGTCTGTATTTTTGGCTATTTTATCGGTGGCGGTATATTTTATTATGAAGACCGTAATGTCAGGAATTGATGTCATTCAGATGTCTTTATCCTTTATCCCCGGTTCTGCGTTCTTTTTTGAGACTGCAAAGAGCTTGTTTGCCATCTTTTTGATTACTGTAAATGTAATTTTCCCGCCTTTGGGTATTGCATTGAATATTATTATTTTTATCATTGGATGTATTTTATTTAAGAGCTGTTACTACGCGGTAAGATACTTTAAGAATATTTATTTTAGACCCTTGCTTAAGCGTATTAAGGGATTTGATCCGCAGATTTCTCTGCTTTCAAAGAAATTACCGAAACGTATTCGCAAATATTGTGAAGCGCAGGAAATTGAGATTCGGGCTGCAATGCCTGTGTATCCTTTGAAATACGTGGGCGAAGAAAAAGTGCGCAAATATGATAAATGGTGGATTGTGATTACAGAGGATGCACTTTATTATATGCGCAAGCGTATGGGAAAGAAAAAAGTTCGTAAATTAAGCTTTATTTCAAGCGAACAACAGCCTGTATATATCCGTAAAGGATTGTGGTGCTACGAGATTTTCTCGTATTTACCGGATGAAAAGAACCTTGCGAAGAAATATCCGAAAAAAGCATTTTCTTTTGCTTTGAGTATGGAATATCTGTATAAGAATGAAGAAATTCTGCAGTTGACAGGCTATGAAAATTATAATTTGATTCAGGAAGCTGCAAAGATGACCAAGAGACAGCAGCGTGAAGCAAGACGTATGCAACGAAAAGAAGCATTGCTTCAGAAATTAGATAATGTTAAGAATTATTTTGTTGAGGATAAAAGTAAGACGGGGTACTAAATGAGACTGTTTCGCCGACTGAAAACCAAATATGGCATTACACATCCCTTTTGTGTGCTGAGTTTATTGGCATGCCTGGTTTTCTGTGTACTTATTATCGGATATATGTTTTCACAATATACTCCTGTGGTTGAATCTGCAGTGAATACAGGGATGACTAATGTAAATTTCGAGGAGTTACATGCTTTTGGCGAAGAAATATTTGATACGGTGATTGGTTCCTATGCACAATCCGTAGCAATCGGTATCGAGCCTTTTCTTGCTGTATTGGTGCACGGGTTCTTGGGTTTGATTAATGCAGTAATTGGTATGCCGCTTGATATCGAAGTTACATATTTTTCCGTACCTGAAGTGTTTTTCATTGTGCTGGCAGTTTTCTCAATCGGTAAATTAATGCAATGCTTTGAATGCACACGTTCTTTTACAATGTTGACCTACGGTGAGTTTGAGAGAATATTCGGTTATCTTTTGTTGGTGTGGATTTCTTGTAAAAATGTTATTAAAATCATATATATATGTGATAAGTACAAATTAATGCTGGAAACTTTGTTTGTCGGCATGGAAATTGAATGGATTATTGCAATCTTTGTCTTTGTGACAGGATTTTTGTCGGCTTTTTTCGGTATCATAATTTTTTATATAACCAAAACGCTGGTGCTGGGATTACAGATTATGCAGCTGTCTATATCTTTCTTTCCTTTTACTTCGTTTCTGTTTGAAGCATTAAGAAGCAGTGCAACGGTGTTGTTTGCGGTGTTTAATTTGTTATTCCCGAAGGTTGGATTTGCATTTAATTGTGCGGCCTTTATAATCGGAATTGTTTTTCTTGCCCAGACAAGCAGTAGTGTAGAATATTTCCGTGTGATTTATTTGGAGTCCCTTTTGATTCCGTATTATCGTTTTAAGGGTAAAATCACACAGCTTTATAAAGATGTGCCTATGGAAATTCGTAAAAAATGCCAAAATTGTGCAAATGTTATTATCCCTGTTTTTTCTATGGAACGTTTTGAAATCGGTGAAACCACAGTGGCAGGTCACGAACAGTGGTGGATGGAGATTGCAGAGGAGGGATTATATTTTTATCGTAAAAAATTTCTTTCGCGGAAGGTTGAAACATTTACGATAGGAAAAGATGAACGAAAATGGTATTTTAAGGATAATTGGAAATGTCTGGAGCTTTTTGATTTAAATGGTCCGGAAGAGAATATTATTCGTTTGTTTAAGAAACCGGAGCGTGAGCTTGCGTTTGTGGTAAGCAGAGAGTACGAAGCTATTTTTAAAGATATTACAGAGGGGATGGGGGCGATTGATTATAATGCCCTAAGAGTAATGCTTACGGAAGAACGTCGTACGTATATAGAGAAAGAGAATAAAGCATTTTATGCTATAACACAATAAAGATTAATTTAAGCCACAGGAGGATAAAAAATGGCAGTATTAAAACCGTTTCAGGCAATCAGACCGAAGAAAGGATTAGAAGAGCAGATGGCCGCCCTTCCCTATGATGTATATAACAGGGCAGAGGCTAAGGTTGTTGTAGAAAAGAACCCTCTGTCATTTCTTGCAATTGACAGAGCAGAAACACAGTTTTCTGATGATGTGGATACATATGCAGACTGCGTATATGCTAAGGCCAAAGAAATGCTTTGGGACCGTGTTGCGAAAGGCGAATATGTACAGGAAGAAGAAAAATGTTACTATGTATACGAATTGGTAATGGACGGACGTTCTCAGGTTGGTATCGTTGCCTGCGCAAGCATTGATGATTACCAGAATAACATTATCAAGAAGCATGAAAATACCCGTGCGGACAAGGAGGTTGACCGTATTCGTCACGTCTCAACCTGCGAAGCACAGACCGGTCCTATTTTCCTTGCTTATCGTTCGAATAACGTAATCAATGAAGTGGTTGCTAGTAAGCGTGCAGAAGCTCCTTTGTATGATTTTGTTGCAGATGACGGTATCGCACATAAGGTATGGGTGATTAATGAAGCAGACAGTCTTGCAAAAATTGAGAATGCTTTTGCTGAAATGAATGAAATTTACATTGCTGACGGACATCATCGTTGTGCATCAGCTGTGAAAGTTGGTTTGAAGTTAAGAGAAGAGAACCCTTCTTATGACGGAACCGAAGAATTTAACTTCTTCTTATCTGTTTTATTCCCGGATGATCAGTTGATGATTATGGATTATAACCGTGTTGTCAAAGATTTAAACGGCAACAGCGAAGAAGAATTTATTTCAAAGTTGGAAGATATTTATGATGTTGCAAATATCGGAAATCAGGCACAGTATCCTACCAAGAAGAGTGAAATCAGTATGTACCTTTTCGGTGAGTGGTACCGCTTGAGTGTGAAGAAAGAATATACAAGCAATGATCCTATTGACGGCTTGGATGTATCTATTTTACAGAATAATGTATTAGGACCTATTTTAGGTATTGAGGATCCTAAAACAGATAAAAGAATCGATTTCGTAGGCGGAATCAGAGGCTTAAAAGAGCTCGAACGCCGCGTGGCTGAAGATTGTAAGGTTGCATTTGCAATGTATCCTACTTCAATCAATGAGTTATTCGATGTGGCGGATGCAGGACTTCTTATGCCTCCTAAATCTACATGGTTTGAGCCTAAGTTAAGAAGTGGTATCTTTATTCACAGTATTCGTACGGATAAATAGTTACTTTGATATTTTTTTTGACGCAAAAGAGTAGCATATAAGTGATATTGCTATATATACTATCCACAGAAAGGAAATAACAATATGACCAAAAAACAATATGCCAAAATGGACTGGGAAGCAATCGAATCAATTGTATATTCAGATAATGCGCACCCTTTTGATATTTTAACACCACAAAAAAGCGGTAAGGACACTTTGATCCAGGCGTTTTTACCTTTTGCAGCGTCTGCTGAGGTGGTTTTTGAAGGCAAGGACGAAGCAATTCCGATGGAAATGGTGGACGAGGAAGGTTTTTATGCTGTTTTCGTACCCGGAACCGGCAAGAAGTCATATTGTTATCGAATTTCTACTAAAGATGGTGAGACAGTTACCATCAAGAGCCCGTATGATTTTGCACCTGTAATTCCCAAAGACGGTTTTGAAGACTTCATTGCCGGAAATTGTACGGATGCATATCGTATTTTAGGGGCACATACAATGACCTTAGAAGGCGTTGCCGGCGTGAATTTCGCAGTCTGGGCGCCTAATGCATTGCGTGTCAGCGTAATCGGTGAGTGGAATCATTGGGACGGCCGTGTAAATACCATGCAGAAGCTGGATGAATATGGCGTGTTTACCTTGTTTATTCCTGATGTAAAAGTGGGAGACGCTTATCGTTTCGAATTAAAGGTAAAAGGCAACGAAATCCTTTTAAAAGACGACCCTTATGCAACTCTTTTAAATGAAAAAGGTTACGCGGTTGTAAACGAAAGTTCTGCATTTGAGTGGAGCGATAAAACATTTGCGAAGACCGAAGGAAAGAAACTTATGGGAGAGCCTGTACAGATTTGTCAGGTTTCCTTGCAGGATCTTGTTTCAGAAGCTTCCAAAGGTAAAAAGAAGCTTTCAACGGTATTGAAAGAAACTGTAGCAAAGTTAGGTACTTTGGGATGTACCCACGCAGAGCTTGCGCCTGTTATGGCTGAATCTTCTTCAAAGAAAGATGCTTATCAGACCTTATTTTATTATGCAACAACAAGTGCTTTGAAAGAAAACGACGTTATCAAAGAATTTGTAAATGAATGTCATAAAGCAGGAATAGCTGTGCTTATGGATTGGTCCGTAGCTTACTTTGCGAAAGATTCCAACGGACTTGAATTCTTTGACGGAAGTCATTTATATGAGCATGCGGATTCTCGTCAGGGATATCAGCCTGTTTATGATGCCAATGTATTCCGTTATCAGTGTCCGGAAGTAAAGAGTTTCCTTACTTCTAATGCATATTTCTGGATGAAGAAGTATCATTTTGACGGTATTTGCTTTAATGATCTTGCGACTGTTTTATATTTGGATTACGGCAGAAACGAATGGGTGCCCAATGCCTACGGCGGTAAGGAAAACCTTGAATTCGTTGATTTTATCAAGGAAATGAACAGTAAAATTAAGGCAGATTTCCCCGGTAGCATAACCGTTGGCGATATTGATGCGGTATGGGCGGATGCGTCAGATAAGAACAAGAATTCCCTGGGATTTGATTTCGTATGGAATAATGGCTTTAAGAAAGATTTCGTGGGATTTGTTAAGAGTGAACCCTATGCAAGAGCAGGTAAACTTCTCACTATGCTTTCCGGCTTAGATTATGCATACAATGAGAATTACATCCTGCCTTTGTCCGCTGATGTGACCGAAGCAGGCGTGTTAAAAGAATTCCCGGGTATTTTGGAAGAAAATTATGCAGCTTTACGTGCAGCTTATGCCTATACAATGCTGTATCCCGGCAAAAAATTATTCTGCCCTGACTTAAAAGCATTCGTTGATAACGGCGGTAAAAAGGCAAAAAGAAGCGAATTTGCAGTAGCTTTTGATGCTTTTATGGCAGAACTGGGTAAGTTATATAAAGAAGAAAAGCTTTTATACGGCTTTGATGAAAAATCGGGCAGTTTGGAATGGGTAAATCATAAGGCGGATGTTGCCAATGTGATTACATTTATCCGTAAGAGCAATAAAAAGAATGAAATCCTGTATGTAGTGGCTAATTTCTCCAATACTGAATACGAAGAATTGAAGTTGGTAGCGCCTTTTGCAGGTAAATATACGGAACTTTTATCTACGGATGACAGTAAATTCGGCGGAAAAGGCATTTGTAATGTAAAAGCAGTGGCTACAGAAGAGGCACCTTATGATGAAACTGTAAATACATTAACGGTTAAGGCTGCGCCTTTGAGTGTGTCTGTTTATGCATATAAGCCTTTTACGGCGAAGGAATTGGCTGATATTGCGGAACATAAGCGCCAGTTGCGTATTGCATATGTAAAGGCAGAGCGTGCTAAAATCGAGAAGCGTCGCGATGAAATTATTGCGGAAGCAATTAAAGATGCAGAAAGCAGAATCAAGGAATTGGAAAAAATTCTGGAAGAGAAATAGAAGAATTCTTTTATAAATATTAATTAAAAACGGTAAAAGCTGTTTATGAGGTAGTTATGGATATTAAAACAGTAATAAATCAGGGAATCAGTACGGTTTCGGATGGGTTGATTAATCTGAGCGGAAGAATTGTGTTTGTAGTTGTTACCCTTTTTATTGGTTATTGGCTGATTAAGTGGGTGAAGAAGTTATTAAAAAAGGCATTTGACAAGTGTGAAGTAGAAGAAGGAACCGCAGGATTTCTTGTTTCCATTATTGCAGTAGCATTGTATATTGTTTTAGGCTTTGTGATTGCAGGGACCTTTGGTGTGGATGCGGCAAGTATTGTTGCAATCTTAGGTTCTGCAGGTGTTGCAATCGGTCTGGCAATCCAGGGCAGTTTGTCAAACTTTGCCGGCGGTATTTTAATTATTCTGTTAAAACCTTTTAAAGTCGGTGATTTTATTATTGAAGACAATAAAGGTAACTCGGGTACTGTAACGGAGATTTCGTTATTTTATACAAAGTTACAGACGATAGACGAGAGAACCGTGGTTTTGCCCAACGGAACATTGGCTAATACAAGTCTTACTAATGTTACCAAGACTCCTAATCGTATGCTTGAATTGAAATTTAGTGTTGCATATGAGGCGGATTGGAAGGGTGCAATGGGTATTATTGCAGATGCTTTTAAGACGGATGAGGCATGTATTGATGCATCTGAAGTGGAAGTATATTTGGATGAATTGGCAGGTTCGGCAATTATGCTTGGTGGCCGTTGTTATGTAAAGAATGACCAATTCCGTTATGCAAAGCAGAGAATTCTTGAAAAGGTACTGAATCGTTTTAACGAGGAAGGTATTGAAATTCCTTATCAGAAAATGGTTGTTTTGGAACCGGATAAGGAAAATAAATAAGCATTATTTTTATCTTGCAAAATAGTCCCGTAGCGGATATAATAACACAGGACTGTTTTGTTTTGCTGGAATAGCTCAGTCGGTAGAGCACTTCACTCGTAATGAAGGGGTCGTCGGT
>CAZQBM010000082.1:0-8704 GCA_964591945.1 uncultured Lachnospiraceae bacterium
GCATACGACAGCACCGTTTTCTCCTTTGTATAGCTCGTATAAGAAACCTCTGCAAAGCAATAATACCTTAATCCGTAATACTCTGAATCCTCCGACTCTATCCTTTCAGTATACTCCGGTAACCATCTCCATATAGCATCGTTCCACTTAACCAAATCGGCACTGATTCCATTGATAATAAATCCATCGCCTTCCGTTCCGAAAACACCGTCATAGGATTTTTCTGCCGGAACTTTATCTTCTCTTTCAAGCGTATACAACAACTCATACTTTCCGTCTTTTACTTCATAAAATTCATAAGAATCTTTCCCTACACCAAACTCAAACCGCATTAGCATTCCATTGGGCAAAAGGGTCATATACTGCGTTGTATCGCACATAAGAACAACACTGTCATTCTGCTTTTTTAACACATAGGTATACATCGGCTCTCTTACAATCAGTTCTGCCACGCCGTCATAATCCACATCATAAAAGCCGTATTGCGCTTCTTGTATATTATTTACCAGATTCGAAATATTGCCATCCAACCATGTTTTATAAAAGGTCCGTTCCTCATCCGTCACCGAAAAAACGGGCGGGTCTTTCCTTAAATCAACAATTTCTTCCGTAAATTCTTCACTCTCTTCTGTTTTCTCTTCTTCAGGCTCTTTAGCAATCTCTTCGCTGCCGGTTTCTTCGGTAGCCACTTCCTCTGCAGGCTCTTGTGTAACCTCCTCTTCAGAAGTCTCAGCAACTAATTCCCTGCCGGCAGCAACCGTCTTAATGTTGTCTGTCAGGGACTCTAATGGTATAACCTCACTCTCTATCCCGATTTCTTTCTCACAGCCGGAACATACAAATGCAACACATAAAAGTATTGCTGCTATCAAACCGTATTTCTTTATTCTTGTATTATTTCTCATAAAATTCCGTTTCCCTTTTATCCGCATCAGCTTAATTATCATCTATATGTTATCTGTTTATACAGTTACATTCAAGGTCAAAGAAGCACTGTTTAAGATAATCTCAAACAGTGCTTCCGTTTCATTACTTCATCACAAATCAATTACTCCATATTACTGTATTGAAGTTGTATCAGTTGTATTTACTGCCTTATTGTCTTTCACAACCAAATTAATGTCTTCAAGACCGGTTAAGTTAACATTTCTGTTAACCTTAGCATCGTAAGATTCAGCATTAATAATATTAGCCAAATCAATGCCTGTAGCTTCTTTCATGCTTTCAAAAACCTTAGCCATAACAACGGGTACATTACCTGCAACCTGGTCTACGCCATTGCTGCCGCCTTCACCGCCACCGATAATGGTAATCTTATCAATCTGGCCAAGAGGCTGAGCAACTTTCTCAGCAATTTCAGGCAATACCTTAATCATCATTTCAGCCACAGCAGCCTTATTGTACTTCGCATAAGCTTCTGCTTTCTTTTCCATGGCTTCCGCTTCGGCAAGACCCTTTGCAGCAATTGCTGCCGCTTCCGCTTCACCCACTGCACGGATACCTTCCGCTTCCTGTTCTTTGGCGAAACGGTCTGCTTCTGCCTGTGCCTTACGCGCTTCTGCTTCACGCTGTGCCTCGAACTGCTTCGCTTCCGCTTCTTTCTGGCGCTGGTAAAGCTGTGCATCTGCTTTCTGCTGAGCTGCATACTTATCTGCTTCTGCCTGTTTCTTAACCTGAGCTTCCAAAGACTGTTCTTTAACAGCAACTTCCTTCTGCTTCAATTCAATCTCACGTTCCTGACGTGCGATATCCGCATTGGCGGTTGAAATTTCGATAGACTTACGCTGCTCTTCCTTCTGGATATCGTAAGCGGCATCTGCCATAGCCTTCTTGGTATCCGCATCCATCTGGAGTTCGGATTTCTTAATGGCAAGTTCAGTCTGCTTCTTAGCGATTTCAGTTTCAGCCGCAACCTTAGCATCGTTAGATTCTTTATCAGCTGCTGCCTGTGCAACCTTAATGTCTCTTTCACTTTCTGCACGTGCAATGGCTGCTGCCTTTTTGATCTTAACGATATTATCAATACCGAGGTTCTCGATTACTTCATTACCGTCCACGAAATTCTGAACGTTGAAACTGATAATATCAAGACCCATAGCCGCAAGGTCGGGCTCTGCATTTTCTTTTACAAGGTTAGCGAACTTCTGGCGGTCGGAAACCATTTCTTCCAACTTCATCTTACCTACGATTTCACGTACGTTACCTTCCAAAACTTCTCTTGCAACGTTTGCTATGTACTCAGTGGGTTTATTTAAGAAGTTCTCTGCAGCAAGCTGGAGTTTATCCGGCTCGTTGCTGATCTTAACGTTAACGGTTGCATCTACGTTGATGTTGATGTAGTCAGCAGTAGGTACCGCATTGCTGGTCTTTACATCGATGGGAATCAAACGCAAATTCAACTTATCCAATCTTTCAAAGAAAGGAATGCGCACGGTAGCTTTACCGATTGCATAACGGGGTCTTTTCTTAAGACCTGAAATAATGTAGGCCATATCAGGCGGAGCTTTCACATAGCCTAAAAGAAATAAAACAGCAAGTAATACCACGGCTACGACAATCACCGCGGGTATCCATAATAAATTGGGCATAACAATTCCTCCTTTTGTAAAGTAAAATAGTGTTTATATTATATATGAGATTACATCACTTGTCATTAGTGGTTTTGGTAGTTTTCACAATTTTTACAATTAATTTCTGCATCCCAAAAACCATTTCACCGATTGCTAAAGTCACCAAACCGACCCCGCCGCCAAAAAGCAACAGATACAGATATTCATCATACCATCGGATGCCGAGGATGGACTGGATTCTTAAATTAACACCTTTTTGATAAAAGAGCATCAATACAAGGCTATGCAATATATATACATACATTGTCATTTTCCCGAAGTGACAAATCAACTTGTTAGCCTTGGCGCCAAACTTGAAATATCCGCCTAAGCCATATACTGCCAGAAAGATTCCGACCGCTGATAAAATACCGAAACCGGAATACCATTGCAACAAATGCGAAGGTGCCCCTGGCATAAGGAAACATTGGTACTGAATCACGGTACGTATCACATTCCCTGCAATGAAAAGCACAATGCCGACACTTCCCCACTTCCAATTACGACAAACGTGCGACTTCTCTTCATATAAAAATCTTCCAAGAAAAACCAGACACACAGCCGGAATCAATGCGCCGATTCCGTAATATGAAAAATGACACAAACCATTCAGCAAAACATCATTTACCGCAAAAATCACAAAAATACAAACTGCAACAATACTTATCACTTTACGCTTCATACCTATCACGCGATTCAGCCATTTTAATGCAGGCATCAACACAATGATCAAGGCATACGTAAACATAAACCACAAATGCCCCGTATAATCGATTGCCGGCTGCCACTTAAGGAGTCCGTTTGTTAGAAGTTGTACATACTCTGCATTTGTATGCGTCACACTTTGTAATAAAGTTTCTCCGCGAATCAGCCAACCGCCGAAATAAAAGCAGAGCGCTGAAAACAACACCATCGGCAACAATATTCTTTGGGCCATTTGTTTTAATTGTTGCGTGTATTTAAGCTTAGATCTGAAACAAAAGAATCCAAGAATCAGCCAGAATATATTCACACCATCCGCCAGAACAGCATAAATAAACACCCTGCTGAAATCAGGCTGTCCATTCACGTAGAGATCCAACTTCGTATGAGTACCTACCACAAGCAGGCACCCTACAATGCGTAAAATCTCCACTGTAATATCCCTTTGTTTTACAGTCGTTTTCTTTGCATTCATTGTTTCACCGTCTTGAAAAATCGAGCCGTCCGCGACTTCACGGACGGCCCTTAACATTCAATCTTATTCTACTTTAGCATCTACTGCGTTCTTCTTAACGCTTTCAATACCCTTCAAGCAAGCTGCCTTTGTTGTATATCCTTCGCCTGTAGCAATAATCTGTCCGTTTGTAGCTTTCAGGCGGAAACGGGTTTCACCCTTCTTGTCTGTATAAACTTCAAACTTAGGATTCTTAACAGCTGCATAATCTGCTTCTGTCTGATCTTCAATTCCTGCAACGGGAGCGTTCTTCTGAACACTTGCGATACCCTTTAAGCAAGCTGCCTTAGAAGAATAAACTTCTGAAGTAGCGATTACTTCGCCGTTACCGGCCTTTAAATCAAACTTAACACCTGTGTTAGTTTCTTTGACTACGAATTTACCCATAATAGTAACCCTCCTGTTTTTATAAAGTAGTCTTATTTTACATCTCTATCGATAACAAACATGGATACGACTTTCTTGTAATTACCGCTTTCCAAAAATGCTTGTATATCTTTAAATTCATATGCCGCGTCACGGTTTCCGTATACGTTATATACGCGGATTCCCTTCGGGCATCTTTCGATGGATACATAATGTGCACCCATTCCTTTGGGACTTACCCAAAGATATAGCATAATCGCCGCTTGTCCGTCACTCAAACATGCATCCCAATTCTGCTTACCCCTGCAGCATTTCCAGTTTAGACCGCTCTTGGCCAGATATTTCCCTACCGCTGCCGGATTCACACCAAGTGCCGCATTAAAAACCAAGCCTTTACGTTCATAAAAATCCACAATATCAACCATGTCAGGATTCATTCCCACCATGCTTAACGCATTAAAAGTGGCAATCGCTCCACATCCACTGCTCGCAAAATTACGGCTTCCGATACGCATATCTTTAAGAATCCCTATCCCCTGTCCGTTCAACGGAAACATTAATTCCTTGGAAGCATTGATTACGCGGTTCTTTGCCGCGTTCTTCTTAATTGTAAAATAAGGAAGACGTACTACATTTATTGACGCATATCCGCCGTATCCTATCATACTTACAAATGCCTTCAAAAAAGGTTGCGGCTTGTTAGCTCCTTTATTCTTTTGTTTTTTATTGTCAAAATTTTTATCACCCATCAATTCTATTTTATTACATTTATAAGAATATGCAAGTAATATTTTTATTTATACAATCCGTTATCCTAAACAATATTCTAATACGCCAAATCACCGTAAACTTTATTACTTTATTTAAGAATAAATGAAAACTTTATTGCTATCTTAACCAAGAGGCCAAAGAATTTCGATTGCTTATCCGATATTTTTCACAAGCACATCATCAAGGAACATCTATGTTCGGTTTTATTGCATTTCTTTACAAGATGTTATATCATTACACATAGAAATATAATCCTTTCTATATAAGGTGAATTTATGAAAAAAATCAAAACCTGGTTACGTAAAGATGACCACGATAAGCAATTGCTTAAAATGATTTGTGCGTTTCTGTTCCCCATTATCGTATGTGCATTGCAATGTCTGCGTCTTGGCGGAAGACTTGGAGATGTGTATCTCCCCAACTCACAAAACAATGATGATTTGTTTTATTTCAAGCAAATCGAAGCCATAATTGAATATGGAATTCCGCAGGGTTTTTTCGGTTTTAACGAAAGTCAGGCGGCCAATTTATCTTTTGCTTCCTGGAGTCCGCTTACTTTATTCGTCGGTGCAATCTGGGGGAAGATTTTTGGTTGGACGCTTTCCTCCTATTACTGGTGCAACATTATGTTTCATTCCGTTGTCTTTGCTTTCTTTACCTATCAGGCCAAACCGAAATTTAAACAAATGATAGCCGCCGGGCTTCTGATTGGATTGTTCCCGGGTTTTGCTAAATACACGCTCTCCTGTCTGGTGGAAACGCATATGATTTCATATATGCTTCTCTTTTACGCCCTGTCCTTGGGTTATATCAGACAACCGAAGAAGTGGAAAATCGCAGGCATGTTCGCGGTAGGAGTATTTTTAACCTGCATACGCCCTTATTTGGTGTTATTAATCGTTTTGCCCGGCATCTTTGTTTTTATGAAAAAGAAATGGGCCGGCATTCTGTTGACCGGCGGAATAGGCGCAGTGTCGGTGGTTGGCTATTTTGCCATCTCCAAATATTTAACCGCAGCCTATCTCACTCCTCTTTTTGATAAAACAATGTTTACGCGTTTTATCGACGAAGGCGTAATTTCCGGCATTCGTCACATTGTATCTGCGGGACTTTATTTCTTTAAAATCTTGTTAGAGGATATGAAACAAAGTTTCCTGACCGGCAAATTTATGGGTTCTAACTACTGTGTGCTGCTTTTACTTTGCATTTTATTGTTTGGCATATTTATTAAATTGTACCGTCGCAGAAAGAAAGACGACCGAAAGCTTTATGCCATTGTGTACGGACATTATATTGCGACTGCTTTGATTTCAGTTGTTGCATTGCTTGCACTGATGAATAAAATCAACGAAGGCAGCCGCCATATTATACCTTTCATCATTGTTGGTTTTATACTGATAAGCTTTATGAAGAATTGGACCAAAGCATGGCGCCCGGCGCTTGTAGCCTTATTCATCCTGTTTCTCTTTTACTATTATCCCGATGACGGACAGGATTATCAAATCCCGCTTCGTACGCAGGAACGTTACGCGGAACAGCAGACGTGGAATGAGCTTGTAAAAGATATAGAACTTAGCGAAAATGCACCTTCTTATGAAAACACGGTAATCTGGACCTTCTCAGACCGTGTCGACGGCAATGTATGCCATATGGATTGGCAACCGATATTGGCAATGCCTGCAGGTATGGGCATCAGTTGTTGTCAGGTAGAATATATCGAAAATAATTGGGATACTTTGCAGAGTCGCTACATCATAACCGACGACGGTGGCCAGGTATCTTCCATGTGCGAGGATGCAGGATATGAAATAATTGCGGAATATGATGGCACTATTCTCTATCAAAGATATTGATTCACTAAAAAGCGGATGAGCACTCAACTCATCCGCTTTCGTTATGTTATTGTTTTATTTTAATAATTTCAAATACCCATATTGCATTGTAACAATATTACATACCTACTTCTTCCTTAATCCAAGCAACCGCTTCATCCACGGTTTCAAAATGTCCTTCGGGAATACCGGTCTCTGAACGTTCTGTATTCTTCTTTGCCTGAACCTTCAACATAATTGATTTGCCTTCTGCAAAACCAAATGCCTTACAACCTGCTTCTACAAATTTCTTAGTCATTTCTACAAGAATACCGCCTTCTTCCGGTGATACCGGTGCCATCTGTGAACAATCTGCCACATATGCCCAGCCGCGATACTTCCATGCTTTTGCTTCTTCCAAAACCGTCTCTGTAAGCCACTTCAATTCGTCCGGATTGGTCTTACCTTTCCCTGCAGATACAATAATTCTTCTTCCGTTAACCACTTCTACTGACTGTGCCCCATTCTGTTTTGCCATACCTTGTTTCTCCTTTAAGTGTATTTAATATGTCAGTCGTTGTTTTCTTGCAATTCCCTATTTTTGCGACAATTTACTGACAATTCACATCTTTATTGTATGCCTAAAATAAGAATGTGTCAATGCAAATATGAAGACAACTTAGCTGTTCATTACAAGTTATCAGTTTACTTATTTCTCGCGTTCCTCAGCAAAAGCCTGCTTTAACTTTTTATGGTTTGTGAAGTTGGTAAACTCGTAATATTCACCCTCATATTCGAAAGCCAAAAGTTGAATAAGCATATTGGCTTTCAAAACAAAATTCTCCATTTTCTTAATTTCTAAGTACGCCACCCTGTCGCCTATGTTGTTCTTTAAATCAACCTCATAAATGTGAAGATACTCATCTTTAACCGTCAACAGAAGAACGCCAAACTTCTTCGTACGTTTTCCTTCCGGAAAACTTGATACGGATGCGCAGGTTGCGGCACCTCTTTGATCACAAAAGCCCTGTGTAATTAAATCTTCAATTTTACGAAATACTGCCATATAGAACCCTCCCTTGATTTAACACGGTACATTTCTCTAAATTACTTCCGTTACTTCATCAGCTATATCTTCACTTTATTTCAGTCTCCCACAAAATTCCGCAATCAAAGCGTCATCTTCTTCCTTCACTTTAACTTTCGGATCTACCAGAATCAGTTCAGCCACAAAAGCATCCGCTTCAAGGAACTTTCGTAACTTCGCAAGAGCCTTGTCCGCACCGCCACCGCTAAAGCAGGTAAATACTGCAATTTGCTTCTCCTTTACCGCAGGATTATCGTTGATAAAAGTTCTGATGGGCGGTGTAAAAGTACTCGCCCAAATCGGAGTGCCAAAGATAATTCTGTCGTATTGTGCAGCATCAAATTCATAGGGCTTTAATGCCGGTGTCTCTGCCATAACGGCACTTTTACCGCCCCAGAAAAACTTCTTAAAACCTTTATCGGGATATGACTGCTCAGGCTCAAGGCGGAGCACATCTACCTCGCAGGATTCTTTTAAAAGATCGGCGATTTTATCCGCTGTGTACTTTGTGTTGCCTTCCAATGAATAATATACGATTGCTGTTTTCATTTCTTCGTCCACTCCTTTATTTTATAAGTGTAAAACTATTTTTATCATATAGGTTTGGAAATGGGATGTCAAATAAAAACAACTCGAAGATTGCCCTCGAAAACACTCTGTGTTTCCTCGGTCGCGGCAGTCGCCACTTAACGATAAGCACAACAAAGCCCGGAAGCAAGTAAACTTGCTCCGGGCTTATTATACTTATCTAAATCTTCTCGTTGTTTACGCGTAGATTATTCGATGATAGTAGCAACACGGCCTGAACCTACAGTACGTCCACCTTCACGAATAGCGAATGTAA
>CAZQBM010000083.1:0-8571 GCA_964591945.1 uncultured Lachnospiraceae bacterium
GCCTTCCATGGTCTCTGCACCATCTTTAGGATTATAGCCATCCAAAGTAGTTAATGCATTATAATCGATTCCATATCCGGTCCAGTCCTTTTTATCACGACACTTGAAAATATAACCTTTACGATTATCGTTCCATTCGGTCAGGATACTACAACCCAAATCCTGCGAACGGTCATAATATACAGTTATTTGATGTTCCCCCTCTGCATCATAATAATCAATCAGGGGGGCTTTGTCGTCAAATTCAAACTGTGCCAAAAAGCTTTGCTCATCGGTATACCAAATCGGTTCATCTGCCGGAATTCCGTAAGCTCCCGTGGCATTGTAAACAGGGAAAGGCTGCTCTGCTTCCATTGCCTCCTCGACAGACAATTCTCCTTCAATTTCATAAGGCATTACATATTGTGTCAAATTAGCAACATATTCATCTTCATTTTTTATGAGAAGAAGCCTGTACTTTGGCTCATCTCCGTACCCTCTGTATATGTAATAATATTTACTGTCATCATCTGACACAGTTACAATAGGCACATTCATCGGCTTGTCGTAGTTAACTTCACTTAATGAGTTCACCAGGAAACCAATACCATCCTTAAAAAGAATGCCGCAACCGTTTTCCTCTTCTTCATCAAAATATAAAACAATTTCCGGATTCCCTTCTTCATCAGAATACTCATAAAAAGGTGTCGCTTCACCAAATCCATAAGCTTCTAAAAAGGCTTCTTTTGTAGCATATATTTTGCCATCTTTATCCTTGATCCCTGTACTTTGATCCGACTGAGCGCTTCCGGTCAAAACCGTATTTGCGCTATTCCAAATATTACTAACTTCCGTATCCGCATCTGCCACTTCAATATCTGCTTTTATATTGTTAAAAGAAACAATCTGTGAGTTTTCAGTTATTACATCCGATGCGGCGTTCTGACAGCCTAACAATCCCACAAGTCCAAGTATACATAGCCCGAACAATATTCTTTTATTCATAATTTCCCCCGATTCTGCTATCTTTTTCTTTTTACAATCATTTCAGTCACGTTGGTCAACACCAAATCACCATTCTGATTCTTCACATAAAAAGTAATCTCCACAATACCGTTCTTCTCATTACGCTCCGTAAGTTTGGTAACCACCACTTCCGAAGATAACTCATCTCCGGCAAATACCGGCTTGAACCACTCAATCTTGGTAGACTTTCCTGCAAGCAACTCTTCTCCTGCCAAATCCACCTGCAGATAACTTGCCCAAACCGACATAAAAGACATAACGCCCGGTGCAATAAGCTGTCCGAAATGAGTGCCTTTGGCATAATCCTCATCGGTATGAAGCGGAATATTGTCATATTTTTTGGCAAAGGCAATCATCTCTTCTTTATCAATCACAACCGGTTCAATTGCAATGGTTTCATTTAATTTAAAATCATCAAAATACATCTTCAGTCTCCGTTTTTACAATTTTCTCGTAAAAATCATACCACAACCATATATATTTGCAATCAAAAACTGCCCCGCTTATTAATATTCAACCAACTATAATAACCTTTTGGCTTAAAATTAGTTTATAAACGCTACTATCTCACTTTATATTAGTATATTTATGCTACTTTGTCAAGTACTTTTATCATATCTTTTATATATAACACTGTACACTCTGCTAATTGGTTGCATAATTTTGATTTTTCGTCTTTTTTACGTAGAAAAAGGATAAACCTTTGCAGATTTATCCTTTTATTATATATTGCTCTATTTTACTACCCTAACTCACATACCATAATATACTCTTCTTCGTTCTCATCGATAATCTCAAATCCAACCTTTAAGTACATTCTCAGGGCATAATTTGCTTTCTGTACCGCCAATGAAGTCTTCTGATAACCGGTTTCTTTTAAGTGCGACAGCATTCGCACCATCAATGCGGTACCGATGCCAAAACCTCGGTACTCAGGATACAGCGAAATTGCAAATTCCGGTGTCACATCATCAATACAGCCATAACCTTTGATATTGCGCACCCAGACCGCACCAACCACCTTGCCCTCATACTCTGCCACAAGGCAATAATCATCCTTCTGCTGACCGAATTCTTCAATATAAACCTGCAACTCCGGCTTATAAATGATATCTCTCGGCACCACAACAGTCTCATCTTTCTTAAAAATCGCCTCATACAGAAAATCTTCCAAAAGATAATATTCACAGGGTAACATTTCTCTTATTTTATAATTCATTTTTACCTCCGATATATTATTTTATTTCATCGGATTCATTCCACACATAGGTGCACCTCCATATATAATTTTATTATGAATTCCTGCAGTTCTACTCACCGCTTGGAATATAACGGTTATAGATTTCTACGTGATCGTAAATACAGCGCCAACTGCTGTGCGCATTTGCCGTGACACATATATACGGTGTTCCGTCCGCGTATTCTTCATAACTTACTCCACAGTTTCCCGATTCCACCACATATCCGGTCTTGGCCCCAACCACTAGGCCACCGGTGTCTTTATCTTCAATTCTTCGCAAGAACCAGTTAGAGATTTCAATCCCCTCCGGATGTTGCGTCGTAGGGGTAGTTGTATAAGTATGTGCCGATAAAATCTCCCTGCACAACTCATTCTCCATAGCCGCATCCATAATAACGGCCATATCATAAACCGTACAATAGTGATTCGCATCGTACAGGCCCACACAGTTTGTAAAATGTGCACTATCAGACAGGCCCAGTTCTTCCAGTTTCGCATTCATCATATCCACAAACGCCTCATGTGACCCTGCCACATAGGTTGCAAGGCCAACCGCCGCGTCGCCACCGGACGGAAGGACAGTTCCATAAAATAAATCTCTCACCGTCACCACTTCGCCATCCTGAAAGCCTACATAACTGCAGTCATTCACATATGCATAATCCGTAATCTCCAGTGTCATGGTAAAAGTATCATCCAAATCTGCTTTTTCAATTTCTTCAGCAGCCACCAGAATAGTCAATACTTTCGTCATGGACGCCGGCGAAATCCTGTCATAAGCACCCTTTACAGCGACAATTTCATCAGTATTTACATCTACCAGAATTGCATTGGTACTAAAAACCTCTTCACTGTAAATATTCATTGTTTCCGCTGTCGCTTCAAAATAATACTGCTGCGTTCCTTCTTGCGTACCACTTTCTTCTTTTGTTTCCGAATCAAGCAGACTCCACATTACTTCACTAAAACTCAGTTCCGCTACTTCTTTTCCAACATTTCCTATCAACATCATCTCCGCCGAATTTACTTGCATTTTGCTTTCTTGTGCACTGTTTTCTTCAGAGACCGTTTCTCCTGTATTTCCATCCGCAATTTCGCTTTTATCTGCATTTTTAATACAAATCATAGTGACAATGAAAATAAGGCAGATACCTAAAAACAATAATATAATACGCTTCTTCCGCTTTTGCTTACGTTTCTTTTGCAAACGGCGCTGTCTTCTGCGTTCCATATCTGCGTAGAATTCTCTGTCACTCTGCGAATTCTTCGTATGTTCAAACTTTGATTCCATGTCAATCACCGTTATTTTAATTTCATTTATCTCTCATTTTTATGAAATTTATATTCTAAATTGTAAATATTCACTTTCCCATTATATCGTTTTACGATAATAAAACAATATCTGTATCGTATTTTTATTTACAGACATCACAGAAAAAAGAATTTTTCATATATTAGAAATGAAAAATTCTTTCAAAGTGAGTTCTTATGCATACCATTCCTTATAACCGCAATGCCGCAGTCGCTTATGCACGCCGTTGGGCCATGGACCGAAATCCGGCTTACTATAATTTTGAAAATTTAGGAGGAGACTGCACGAATTTTGCCTCCCAATGTATTTATGCAGGTGCAGGCATTATGAATTACACACCTACCTTTGGCTGGTACTACCGCTCCTCTTATGACCGGAGTCCCTCCTGGAGCGGCGTGGGCTACTTCTATAACTTCTTAATAAACAACCGTTCCGTTGGACCCTTTGCCCATGAAGTGGCTGCAAGCGAAGTAAACATAGGCGATATTGTGCAACTGGGAACTACAAACGGACACTTTTATCATTCTCCCGTGATTACAGCTGTTACCCCTGAAATTTTGGTTGCGGCACATACTTTTGATGCAATAGACCGACCGCTGGCAAGCTATGTATATGACCAGGCAAAATTTCTGCATATTGATGGGGTGAGGGTGTGGTAAATCAAACCCATCTGAATAATAAAACCAGTGACATCTTATATTTTCGAATTTGAATATTTTACTATAAAAAAAGGCCTTACCTTCACAATGTAGGTATGACCTTTACATACTCTATATCTCTCCCGCATTCTGCTGTTTCCGCTCCAATATCACATTCAGTTCTGTCGCTCTTTTTCTGATTATAGAATAAATAATTACCCAAATCACCAAATATCCAACCACAAAAATACCGGTAAACGCCCAAAACGAAATCCAGCCCAATTTCAGCCAGTCATTTAGCAAATAAGTACCTAAATAAGTAAAATACAACACCACTCCGTGAATCAGAATCGCCACAAGCAAAGGCAGGCGCTCAATCTGATACAAAGCATTCATGGCACCGGCAATAAAAGCAAGCCCGGTTATGGAAAATATCCCGATACAAACCTCATTCACCGTTAATGTATTTACAACACCATTTTTCTGTAAAACCAGATATACTATCGCCAATACAACGGGGCCGAACCCGCATGCAATCAAACCACGACGAAAAAATTCTTTCACAATCTTTTTCATTTGCCTTCATACCTCCTTCTAATCTCCGCAAAACAACGTCTGGACACATATTCCCGATAACCGCATCGGAATACCGCATCTACACCACCGCTAAAAGCCGCATCAAATCGCGCAATGCGATGTTCATTGGCAAGGCTGGACTTGTTAATACGGATAAAATAAGAGGGTAACACTTCCTCTAAGTCACGAAGTCTGTCCTGGATGCGATATTGGTTCCCGGCAGTATCAATGGCAATCACTTTGCGATCCACAATCGTAATACACTCAATTTCTTTGAATGCAAGTTTCCGCATCTCGTCATCCTTATGTCCTATAATGCTGTCTGCACCGGAGTAACTTAATACAAGATTCTCTATCTGTTGTGTCAGCGTGGAAGTTTCATGCACGATTGCAATGACTTCTTCTTCCGCTTTTTTATCAATCACGAGTTTGTATTTCATGTTCATATAATCCTTACTGTTTTTTCATTTGGCGAAGGAAACTAAACACTGCAATCACCGTAGCCACCGTAGCATATGCAAGAACCGGCCAAATATGTGAAGCTGCAGCCTCAAAATCACCATTAAATAACGCTTGCTCCATTTTCACTGCATGAACAAAAGGAAGCGCATTGGCTATTTTTTCAAAAAATCCGCCCACAAGATTCAAATCAAACCACACACCGGAAAGCCATGCGGAAAGGTTGGTAAGCAAGGCTCCGCAAATACCGCCAACCTGCTTCACACCCAAGAGACTGCCGCACATAAGCCCCAATGCAATATTGAATATCGCCATGGGAATGATCCCAATAATAGCATATATAATATTCACACGAAAAGTCAATCCCAAAGGAAGCGCAGCCAGATAACAAATTATGGTCTGCCCCAGGGCAATCGGAAGAATCGGGAGCATATAACCTAAGATAAAATCAATGCCTGTAAGGGGTGTTGTGTACAATCTCTGTAAAAGCGCACTCTCCCTGTCTTTTGCAACCAGGGTTGCGGAAAACAATGTCATAAAAGACAAGCCGAATATGGTAATGCCCGGAGTCAGTCTATTGATTTCAAAGAGGCTCACCGGAACATTTGCCTGTATCGCACTCAAAAGAAACAATAAAACCAAGGGAAATCCCAGACCAAAGGCCAGATTCAGCGGATCACGTAAAATTTCTTTGGTACATCTTTTTGCAAAAGTCATCATTCTCATTACACACCCTCCTTTACAATCGACACAAACGCAGTCTCAAAATCGTCGGTTCCGGCCTTACGGTTTAATTCTTCCACCGTTCCGACCGCCAAAAGACTTCCGCTTCGCATAATACCGATGCGGTCAGAAAGAGCCTCTGCTTCCTCCATATAATGCGTTGTCAAAATAATTGTGATTTTTCCTTTTAAGGTGCGAATTACATCCCAAAGTTCATGTCTTGCAATCACATCCAGCCCAAGGGTAGGTTCGTCTAAGAATAAAATCTGCGGCTCGCTAATCAGTGCCATTGCGATGCTCACACGCCTCTGCCAACCACCGGATAATTTGCCGGCTTTTCTTTTTAAAACCTCATCCAGATGAAACTGTGTCGAAAGTTCCTCAATTCTTTTTGCGGTTTTTTCTTTTGAAAATCCGTGAATGCCGCAAATTAGTTCCAGATTCTCTTTTACGGAAAGGTTCGGTGCCACGGCAGTTTCCTGGGGCGATACGCCAATCATCTCTTTTACCTGTTTGGGTTCCTTTGTGATGCTGCGCCCTCCTACCAACGCATCTCCTTCGGTAGGCTGTGTTAAGCAGGTAAGCATTTTAATGGTTGTGGTCTTTCCTGCGCCATTTACCCCCAGCAGTGAAAACAGTTCACCCTGCTCAATATCTAAATTAAGCTTATCAACCGCAATAATGTCTTTGTATCGTTTAACAAGCTCTGTTGTTTTAATTGCCTGCATATTGATTTCCTCCATTTCATTTGCTTGTGAGTGCATCGTAGCAGATAAAATTGGAGAAATGTGGATTTATGCCTGTTCGGTCGTTTCCCGTGTCTTATCGGTCATAAAATCATCTATAAATCCACAATAACTGGACTTTTTACTTAAAACATAGTACACTTTCACAAGACTAATAAAAAATGGAGGTCTGACAATGAATAATAACGATTCCAAGCTTTCGAAACGCTGGTTCTATCTGGTTATCGGTGTCATCGCCATGCTTTTTGCAGGTGTTCTGTACGCATGGTCCATTTTAAAAACACCGTTAAGTAATGAATTTGGATGGGGCGTTTCCGAGCTTGCCCTTAACTTCACCATAGCCATGAGTTTCTTCTGTATCGGCGGATTACTGGGTGCGCGAATTTCTAAACGTGCCGGGAGCCGTATTGCGCTTATCATTGCAGGCATTCTGGCAGCATTCGGTTTTATCCTGACAGGCATTCTTCCCGGCACTTCTGTCATATTGCTCTACATTACCTATGGGGTTTTGGCAAGTACGGGAATCGGTATTGCTTATAATGTTCTAATTGGTACGGTCAGTGCATGGTTTCCTGATAAAAAGGGCCTATGCTCCGGTTGTTTGATGATGGGCTTTGGCGCCTCTGCTTTGATTCTGGGAAATGCCGCAAACGCTCTTTTTAAAAGCTCTGTGGGCTGGCGTTTTACATATATTATCGTAGGAGTTTCCATTTGCATCGTTTTAATTTCAGCTGGTCTTTTATTAAAAAAGCCGGCTCCGGAAACTGTTTTTCCGCAATCCAAAACAAAAAAGAATGATGGAACGGAAAATTTTGAACGACAAGACTATACCTCAGGCCAAATGCTTCGTCGCCCTTCCTT
The DNA here is from genome assembly GCA_964591945.1 of uncultured Lachnospiraceae bacterium. Classification (GTDB taxonomy): domain Bacteria; phylum Bacillota; class Clostridia; order Lachnospirales; family Lachnospiraceae; genus UBA3766. The sequence goes on from CAZQBM010000083.1 coordinate 7,561, forward strand.
CTGGATGGCTTTTATCTGCATTTCCTTCCTAGCCGCCGTAGGCAGTTCGGTCATCAGTTTTGCCAAAGACCTGGCCCTTTCCGTCAATGCTCCCGAATCACTGGCAGTCTCTCTTGTCGGTGTACTTTCGGTATGCAATGGGTTGGGGCGCATCTTAACCGGTGCACTCTTTGACAGTATCGGACGCCGCAAAACCATGATCTGTGCCAATATCCTTACCATCTGCGCATCCGCAGTTACGTTACTGGCCGTTTTCATCGGTTCCTTGCCGCTTTGCATTGTTGGTTTGTGCTTAACGGGTATCTCTTACGGTGCGTGCCCTACCATTACAGCAGCGTTTACATCATCTTTCTTTGGTATGAAATATTTGCCCACCAACATGGCGATTATGACGTTTACTGTGATGGGCGGCTCACTTATTGCAACGGTATCCAATAAAATTTTTGAAATTACCGGCGGATATACCGCTACCTTTATCATGCTGTTGTCTCTTTGCTTTGTGGCGTTAGGGTTGAATATTTTTATACGGAAGCCGTGATTGATAAAGAAAGCAGACTGTCTATGAAGACCAATGTCATTTAGATAAGTATTCGATTTATTAAAATAAGCCGTCCATTCAAGTAAAAATGAATGGACGGCTATTTTTTATACAGTAATATTTAATTCATGAAGCTTATTTTTAACTCTTCATTAATGCTTCCACAATATTTTTTTCAATATACTCTACTCTGTCAAAAACCATAGGCTTAAAATGCGCAGTTATGGCTACTACAATTTGTTTCTTTCTATCAATGTATATAATATTACCACCATCACCAATAGCTGCAATTACCTCACTTGTTCTGTGGGGAAGCCACCACAAAAAACCATAATCCTGATTTCCAAATTTATCATCGGTAGATACATAGGATTTTGTCATCATTTCAATCCAATTCTCACTTATAATACGGGTATTGTTATAAACTCCGTTATTAAGCACCATCAAACCTATCTGTGCCATTTCATAAGCAG
>CAZQBM010000084.1:0-7942 GCA_964591945.1 uncultured Lachnospiraceae bacterium
CACTCACTTACCTCTCAAAAAATCAAAAACTGTGGAAGTATAAAATAATTTATATTCTATTTTTATATTAATCAGCAAAAGGAGATGCATAATTCGCATCTCCTTTTTATTATTTCATAATGACTCAAGCTTTTTACATTCCCTACGCCCACTGGCTTTGATACAATTCGTAGTAAAATCCTTTCTCTTTTAAAAGCTCCGCGTGTGTTCCCTGCTCAATAACGTTGCCATCCTTCATAACAAGAATCACGTCCGCGCTTTGAATGGTAGAAAGTCTGTGCGCAACGATAAAACTGGTCTTGCCCTTCATAAGCCTTGCAAAAGCGTCCTGTACCTTCATTTCAGTTCGGGTATCGATGGACGAAGTCGCCTCATCCAGAATTAAGATGGGTGGATTCATCAGCATAATGCGTGCAATGCAAAGCAACTGCTTCTGGCCGTTTGATAAGTTTCCGCCGTCCTCAAGAATTTCGGTATCGTAGCCTTTAGGCATACGCGTGATGAAGCTGTGGGCGTGGGCCTTTTTTGCAGCCGCAATAATCTCTTCCATACTTGCATCGGGATTGCCGAAGGCGATATTCTCACGGATAGTACCGTTTTTAAGCCAGGTTTCCTGAAGCACCATACCATAAGAATCACGCAAATCGTGACGGCTCTGTTCGTCGATGGGCACACCGTCTAAAATGATATCTCCCTCGTTAATATCATAAAAGCGCATCAACAGATTAATCAACGTAGTTTTACCGCAACCCGTAGGACCTGCGATTGCCACGCGCTGGCCCTGTTTTACGTGCAGGTTAAAATCCTCAATCAGCTTGCGCTCCGGCACATAGGAGAAGGACACATTTTGAATGGTTACATCACCTACAAGCTTAACGCCCCGGGCAAAAGCGTTAGTGTTTTGTACTTCTGATACAGATAACTTACTTCCTGCGCTATTTGTATTCTTTTCAACATTCTTCTTAGAATCATCTGATGCAAGTGCCTCTACGCTTACCGCATCTTTTTCATCTTCTTCGTTTAAGAACTTAAAGAAGTTCTCCGCACAAGCCAAGGCGTTCTGGAACTCCGCAATCACACCGGAAATTTCGTTGAAAGGTTTGGTGTACTGATTGGCATAGCTTAAGAAGCAGGACAGCTCACCTACGGTAATCGCTGCATTTTCGCCCATAACAAGCAGGGCACCAAACACGCCAACCGCCGCATATACTAAAGAATTGATAAAACGTGTCGCCGGGTTGGTTAAAGACGAGAAGAAAATCGCCTTCACGGAAACCTTCTGCAGTCTCTCGTTAATCTCATCAAAACGCTCCATAGCGTCTTCTTCCTTACCAAACGCCCTGACAATCTTCTGATTTCCCACCATTTCTTCGATGTAAGCGGTCTGCTCGCCTCTGGTAGATGACTGCTTGGTAAACAGGTTAAACGTCTTCTTGGATACAAAAGCTGCCACAAAGAAAGACAGGGGTGTAACCAAAACTACGATTAAGGTAATTTTTACATCAATGGCTAACATAAAGCCTAAGGTTCCAAGAATTGTAAGCACACCCGTAAAAAGCTGGGAAAATCCAAGCAGCAAGCCTTCCGAGAATGTGTCCACATCCGCAATAATACGATTTACAAGCTCACCATAAGATTTATTGTCGATATAACGAATGGGCAGTCTTTGCAGTTTGCGGATTGCATCCTTACGCATTCTTGCCACTACATTTGCCGTCATTCGGTTGTTGCACAGGTTCATAACAAACTGCGCTGCCATGGTTACCGCAATTACGATAACACCGATGAAAAGCAATCGTCCGATACCCGTGAAATCCACTGTGTCCGCGCCTAAACACAGGTCCACGCCCTTACCGATTAGAATCGGAAGATAAAGTGTTCCCACTACGGAAAGTAAAGCGCAAAACAGGGAAATCACCAGAAGCACCGTATTTGCTTTGATATATTTAAAAATCTGTCGAAGAGTTCTTTTACGCATTGTTTGCCTCCTCTCTATCCTCGGGAAACTGAGAATAATAGATTTCGGCATAGACTTCGCAGGACTTCAAAAGTTCCTCATGAGTTCCCATTCCTGCCACTTCGCCCTCGTCCAAAACAATCAGAAGATCCGCATCCATAATAGATGCTGCACGCTGGGATACGATAAAACAAATCGCATCTTCCGTAAGTTTGCGGATTCCCTGACGCACCTTGGATTCTGTAGCATAGTCTAAGGCACTGGTACTGTCATCCAAGATTAAAACATCCGGCTTTCTTACAAAGGCTCTTGCCATACAAAGTCGCTGACGCTGGCCGCCGGAGAAGTTTTTACCACCCTGTAAAACCGCCTCTTTTAAGCGGTTAGGCTTCTGCTCCACAAATTCTTTCGCCTGGGCAAGCTCCAACGCTTCCCACATTTCTTCTTCGGTAGCGTCCGCCTTGCCCCACTTAAGGTTTTCTTCAATGGTACCCTTAAAAAGTATCGCCGTCTGGGGCACAATGCCGATGCGGGAACGCAAATCCTCGCTGTCACAGGCTGTAATGTCTTCGCCGTTTACCAGAACGCGACCTTCTTTGGCCTCATAAAAACCTGCTAAAAGATTAATAAGCGACGTTTTACCGGAACCGGTACCGCCGATTACGCCTACAATGTCGCCCTTTTTCGCCCGGAACGATAAGTTACTTACCGATGCCGAAGACGCGCCTTTGTAGGTATAAGATACATTTTCAAACGTAATATCGTTGATTGCGGGAACAGGAATATTTTTATCATTTTTATCATTTTCATCATCCGATGATTGCTTGTTATCCGAATTCTTACGCTTTTTTTCACCTGCTGATGATACTTTATCCGCATCTTCCTCATCATACAGCATATCCGCAATGCGGGAACCGCCGGCCATAGATTTGGTAATCGTGATAATCAAATTCGCAAGCTTAATAAGTTCTACAAGAATCTGCGCCATATAGTTTACAAGTGCAATCAACGCACCCTGGGTAAGGAAACCTGCGTCAATTTCTACGGCTCCACGGTATAAAAGCACCAGTGTCGCCCCGTTTACAATCATGAAAGTCACGGGATTCATAAAAGCGCTGACGCGCCCTGCAAACAACTGAAATTTCTTCAGCGCATCTACAGAGGCATCATAACCTTCCACTTCCTCACGCTCCATGGAAAATGCACGGACTACACGCACCCCGGTTAAGTTTTCGCGGGTTTTGACCACAACTTTATCCAAGGCTTTTTGCACTTTTTTATAAAGGGGAATGTTAATCAGAAGAATGGCAAAAACCACTACCGCAAGAATGGGAATGGTCACAACAAAAATCATTGCACCTTTTACATCAACGGTAAAAGCCATAATCATAGCACCAAACACAATGAAAGGCGAACGAAGTAAAAGACGAAGGGTTAAATTCACCCCGGTCTGCACCTGGTTCACATCGCTGGTTAAGCGGTTCATCATAGTGGAAGTGCCGAATTCATCCATCTGCTCATAGCTTCTGGTCTGGATATGGTTAAAAATCACGTGACGTAAATTCGTGGCGAATCCAACGGATGCCTTCGCTGCGAAATACTGGGCAGTAATAGCACAACCAAAGCCTACGGCTGCCAAAAGGAAGAGTACGCCTCCCATGGCAAAAATGTGGCTTTTATCGCCTTTTTCAATACCGTTATCAATGATGCTTGCCATAACCAGGGGCACAAGCAACTCAAAAGAGGCCTCCATTAATTTAAACAGAGGCCCTAAAATTGTTTCTACTTTATACTTTTTCAGATACTTAAGAAGTCGGAACATTTTAATCTTTCCTTATTTGCTTTCTTCTTGGGAAGTTTCAGTGTTTTCGTTTTCAACTTCCGCAGCTATTGTACTTTGCGGAGTTGTATTGCTTTCTTTATAAATACTTTCCGACACCTGCGGAGTCTCAACAGGCGATATTCCCGATGAAACATCCGATTTCGGTGAAACAATCTGCGTTCCCACAACCTTTTTAACCACCTTGAATCTGCAGGTATAAACTACCGATGAATCGCAGAGATAGTCGTGGAATGCACGGTTATTTTTATCGATCATAATCATAATATAACCGAAATAAAATACACCACTCAAAAATTTACCAACACTCTCACGGTACAAAGCATTCCAAAAGGTAAGGTTTCTGCCTTCTTTGTCTAATACCATAAGATTAAAAGCTCTTTTACCGATGGTTGTACCCGTAATGCTGGTGGTCAGCACGAAGTACAAAAGAGTCAAAAGATAAAAGAAAATATCAAAAATATCATAATGGAACAGCACGTTTCCAAAGATAAAAGCATCCGGAAAGGCAAGCTCCATAAAGGCTACAGGGATTTTCAGACAAAAGAGCACAATGCCCAGTATACAGCTGTCTACAAGGTAAGCGCCCAGTCTCGGGAAAAAGCCTGCCTTAGTAACAGCTTGATTCATAGTACATTCCTCCGTTTTGGTGACTCTCGATAAACTCCAACATTGCCTGGTTGTCTGACTTAGGGATTGCATTCAGAATGCTTCCGAACATCGCCGTTAAAGGATCCATATCCGATGACTGCTCGTGGTAAACCACGTTATCACCCATATATCCGAGAACCTGCTCCTTATAATCTTCGTAACGGGCAATACCGTCGATTAAGTCAAGTTCCAAAGCCTGGTTTGCGGTAAAAGTTCTGCCGTCAGCGATAGGATAAATATCCGCAGGGTCCATATTTCTGCCCTTCGCAATAATCTCGATGAAAAGTTCATACATTTCATCTACCTGGGACTGCTCGATTGCAATAAATTCTTCGGTGACTTCCTGACCGCCACCGCCGATGCCCTTATTGTCACCGCTTTTAATCATATATTCTTTGATACCAAGCTTATCGTATAACTCTGTCATATCATAAACGGTCATATACACACCGATAGAACCTGTGGTTGTCATACGGTTTGCATAGATTTCGTCTGCTGACATAGCAGCATAATAAGCCGCACTTGCTGCAATGGAATCAAAATATGCATAGATAGGACGGCCTGTTTCCTCTTTGTATTCCATCAATTCCAAATACAAATCATCGCCAATGTATGTATAACCGCCGCCTGAATTCACATAAAGCAGAATGGCAACATTATTCTCTGCCTGTGACAAAGCTTCAATATAATCTACGGTAGCCTGATGATTATAACCTCCACCGGTTGCAAAATAAGACGTATCCGCAGAATCCATCATATCGCCGTCTACTTTGACAATACCAACAAAATCTTCCATGGGAAAGCCGTACATATAACTGCTCTCCATATCGGCTCCCGTTATTTTCATAACGGCCTTATCCAAAATGTTCATACCTACACTGGACACACCAATGAATACGAACAGAACCGCAGCAATTACTCCTGCAATCACTTGTTTCTTTTTCATTTTCATTCCTCCTAAGAATTCCTTTTACCTTTTATGCCTTCGCAACTTCTCCCGCATCTTCGGGACTTTCAGGATATTTCGAATACAACAATTTTAGCAGAATAGGGGTTAAAATGGAAGATGTAATAATCAATAAGATTACTGATGTAAAATACACCGGATCAAGCAATCCTACCGTCATACCCTTCTGAGCCACAATCAAGGCAACCTCACCTCGGGTCATCATACCTACACCCACTTTAATCGCATGCTTAGCCGGCATTTTGCAAGCCATGGAAATAAGACCGCAACCGATAATTTTGGTTAGCAATGCCACTGCCACAAAACCAAGCGAGAACACAAGAATCGACCAGTCCATATTCTGAATGTTGGTTTTTAAACCGATACTTGCAAAGAAAATCGGTCCGAACATAACGTAGGAATTAATATCCAGTCTTCTTGCAATGTATTCGGAATCGCGGATATTGCAAAGAATGATGCCTGCTACATAAGCACCGGTAATGTCGGCAATTCCAAAATAATGTTCCGCTACGTAAGCCATAATCAGGCAAAGTGCCAGACCTGCGATGGTAATTCTTCTTGTGTGGGGATAACGCTGGTCCACTTTCTTGAAAACTTTATATGCAATATAACCCCCTACCAAAGCAAGGCAGAAGAACAATACCGTATTTCTTACAACCATCCAGGGATTTGAATTTGGATCATTGAAACCGATTACTACGGTAAGCACAATCATACCGATGATATCATCAATGATAGCTGCATTGAGAATGGTGGTTCCGATTTTACCTTTTAAGTAACCCATCTCACGCAATGCCTCTACCGTAATACCTACGGAAGTTGCGGTCATAATGGTACCGATGAAAACTGCCTTAAAAAATTCGGGCGTACCCACTGCACTAAACCCGTAAAAGCACATATAAAGCAAGGCACCACCAACCAAGGGCACAAACACACCCGCGCAGGCAATCAACAATGCCTTGGGGCCTGTTTTAATCATTTCTTTTAAGTTGGTCTCAAGTCCGGCAGAGAACATAAGTAAAATAACGCCGATTTCCGCCATCTGTAAGATAAAATCCGTAGGCTGCACCCAACCTAAAAGGCAGGGACCGATAATGAGACCGGCAATAATTTCGCCTACAACCATGGGTGCCTTGCACTTACGGGCAAGGATACCGAATACTTTAGCGAATACAATAATAATCGCCAAATCCTTAAACACTAAATACGCTGACATTTTTTCAACTCTCCTCTTTTATCCTTATTAGGATTTTTATTTAAAATATAAAATTTTTTCTAAACCTGTTTTTCTATTGTTTGCGACGCAAAGTCTTTCTTTTTACAAGATTACACAGAAGAAATAAACCGCAGCATAACAAATGGGCTGATGCAACAAATACACCAACAATGAATGTCTTCCCAGGAAGGAAAGGACGGGAATATTAATCGATAAAGGTTTCTTTACCCATTCTTTCGTGCCGATTAATTTCCAGAAGAAATAACCGCACATATATAAGAAGAACCAGGGAATCAAAGGGTAATAGTCTCCTGAAGCAAAATCCGCCGGCGGAAAACCCAAATAAGCCGTTGCAAAATTCCGATATAAAAAGTCCGGGAGTTCTATAAGCTTAAGTCCTTCAAAACCTAAATTACCATCGGACACATTACGGGTCAGTATAAAAAGCACCAATGAAACAAAGAATCCAATAGGTGCGTGTTTATCTTTGATTATTTTATTGAAAGGAATAACGATGAGCATAGAAGAACCCAAGAGTACCAACACGCCAAAGTTGATTGCCTGTCCCGGCGTAAAAACATAGGTTACAAAAGAAACCAGCGCTGCTGCCCCAAGTACCGTCAGCCCCCTGCGCAAATGTCTCTTTCCGATGGCACTACACATTCCTGAAAGAAAGATAAATCCCCAGCCAATACTTTGCTGGAAAATATAGCCACCTGTGGTAAAAACGGAAAAAGAACCGTCTCCCATAATCATCACATCAAACATGGTGTGGAAAACAATCATCATAATCAATAAGAGACCGCGGATGCTGTCCAAAAGATGATAGCGGGTTTTTGTAATAGCCTTATTAGATTGTTCGTTGGTTGTTATTGCCTGAGCTGTCATATATTACAAGCATTCCTTTTATTGTGGATATCATTATTTATGCATCATTCCCATAATGCTACTTTTTTATTGAATTTGCAAGTAGCTTTTCGCACGAAAAACATAGGAATTTCAGGATATCTTTGTTATAATTCCCCTATGAAGTCTTATATTGATGAAAAATTATTTGAAGAAGCCAAAAACAGAATGTACGGAAAGGTCCAGGGCGAGAAGGGAATCGGGACTTTAAGCGAGAAATCGGTTCACTCGGTTCTGAAGTATTACTTCGCCCCGGACGAGAAGTACCATGAGCAGAAAATCGGTACTTTCGTGGCGGATATCTGCATTGACGGAGAAATTTACGAAATCCAGACAAAGCAGTTTTATCTGATGAAACGAAAGCTTCTGCATTTCTTAGATGAGCACGAAGTTACCATTGTGTAC
>CAZQBM010000085.1:0-7915 GCA_964591945.1 uncultured Lachnospiraceae bacterium
CTATTACGTATTCCATAAATTTTATATTTGTTACAATCTAAATATTTAATATCAGCATATTGTGTATTATTACTATGATAAAACCTACAAAACTTACATACATTTTGAACATACTGATAATCCAGAGCGTTTCCTGTCGTACTACACCAATAAGAAACTTTTTTACTTAAAAACCCTCCACTTACATTTTCCCTTAAATTAGGACAGGGTGTAGGAACACCGGGAGCTCCATTAAAACCATCACATCTCACCTGCATATGAAATACCTCCTAAAATAGTTTGTAATTATATTATTCTTTACAGGCTTATAAAAAACAAGTATAAAAGAGCTTCCAAAAATTTCTCTAGACAAATCTGTCCAAGGGTAATTTCATATGGTTAAAAGCTATTGACATCTTTTCGTTTTTATGAAATAAAAAACCCCGCCGTTAAGGCGGGGTCGCGTAATTTTAAAATTTTACAAAAGCTAAATTTTTATTATTACAAAATTTTAATGTTGCTGCTTATTCTTCAGAACCTTCTTCAGACTCTTCTTCATTCTGAATTGGAATCATATCAATTTCTTTCGGTTCTTCTGCCACTTCGCTGGTCAAATCTTCTACCGCTACTTCACCGTTTTCATCGGTTACTTTCTCACGTACTTTCGCAATCTTGGCAACAGCTACCTTATCATCAAGGTTAATTAACTTAACACCTGATGTGATTCTACCTAAAATTGATACATCTTCCATACGAATTTGGATAATGATGCCGGCTGTGGTAATCATCATAATTTCATGATCGTCGTTTACAGCCTTAACACCTACAACATCACCGGTCTTTTCGATAATCTTGTAGCACTTCACACCCTTACCGCCACGTTTCTGAACGGTAAATTCGTCAAGGTAAGTACGTTTGCCGTAACCCTTTTCAGAAGCGATAAGTAAGGAATCACCCTGGTGGTCTAACTGCATACCAACGATTTCATCCTGGTCGGCAAGGTTCATACCAATTACACCCATAGAACTACGTCCGGTAGCACGTACATCAGTTTCCTTGAAACGGATACACATACCCTGTTTGGTTACAAGGAAAATATCGGTATCCTTATCGGTAGATTTAACTTCAATCAATTCATCATCTTCTTTTAAGGTGATTGCGATAAGACCGTTCTTACGGATATTCTCATATTCGGTAATGTGAGTCTTCTTAACAATGCCCTTTCTGGTTACCATGAAGAGATTTCTTTCTTCTTCGTATTCCTTAATCGGAATAATTGCGGAAATCTTCTCACCGGGATTCAACTGAAGAAGATTAATGATTGCAACACCTCTTGCAGTTCTGCCGGCTTCCGGAATTTCGTAAGCCTTCAAACGATAAACCCTACCGTAATTTGTGAAGAACATAATGTAGTGGTGGGTTGTAGTCATAAGAAGATCTTCAATATAATCATCTTCAATGGTCTGCATTCCCTTGATACCGCGACCGCCGCGATGCTGGGACTTAAAGTTGTCCACAGTCATTCTCTTAACATAGCCTAAGCTTGTCATAGCAATTACAGTATTCTCGTTAGGAACCAAATCTTCCATAGAAATATCGTACTCATCAAAACCAATCTTGGTTCTTCTGTCATCACCGTATTTCTGGGCAATCAAACTAATTTCTTCTTTGATTACACCAAGTAAAAGATTTTCATCTGCAAGAATTGACTTATAATAAGCAATCTTTTCAAGTAATTCTTTATGTTCATTCTCAAGCTTTTCACGTTCCAATCCGGTTAACGCGCGCAGACGCATATCGGTAATGGCATGTGCCTGAATTTCTGACAATGCAAAACGTTCCATTAAGGTAAGTTCTGCAGTTTTGGTATCTTTACTGCCACGAATAATTTTGATTACTTCATCAATATTATCCAAAGCAATTAATAAGCCCTGTAAAATATGATCTCTTTCTTCTGCTTTATTTAAATCATACTGGGTTCTTCTGGTTACTACTTCCTTCTGATGATTCAAGTAATGTGTTAACATTTCAAGAATATTAAGTACTTTAGGCTCATTATTCACCAAAGCAAGCATAATGACACCAAAGGTATCCTGCAACTGGGTATGCTTATAAAGGTGATTTAAAACAACGTTAGGATTTACATCCCTGCGAAGTTCTACTACAACACGCATACCTTCACGGTTGGATTCATCACGCAAATCAGTAATACCGTCGATTTTTTTATCTTTTACAAGCTCTGCAATCTTTTCAAGAAGGCGGGCTTTATTTACCATATAAGGTAATTCAGTTACAACAATTCTGTTTTTACCGTTCTGTAAAGTTTCGATATTAGTTACTGCGCGAACTCTGATTTTACCGCGACCGGTACGATATGCTTCTTCAATACCTCTGGTACCAAGAATCGTAGCACCGGTAGGGAAGTCCGGTCCTTTGATAATATCAAGAATTTCTTCAATTTCGGTTTCACGTCCCTCTTCTACGCGATTATCAATGATTTTCACCACTGCATCTATGGTTTCACGAAGATTATGAGGGGGAATATTGGTTGCCATACCTACCGCAATACCGGTAGTACCATTCACCAAAAGGTTAGGATAACGGCTGGGTAAAACAACAGGTTCACTCTCTGTTTCATCAAAGTTAGGCACAAAATCTACCGTATTTTTACCAATATCAGCCAATAACTCTACAGAAATCTTAGATAATCTTGCTTCTGTATATCGCATTGCCGCAGCGCCGTCACCGTCCACGGAACCAAAGTTACCGTGACCGTCAACGAGAGGATATCTTGTTGACCATTCCTGAGCCATATTAACCAAAGCACCATAGATGGAACTATCACCATGAGGGTGATATTTACCCATAGTATCACCAACAATACGGGCACTCTTTCTATGAGGCTTATCCGGTCTGTTACCCAATTCTTCCATGGAAAAGAGAACACGCCTCTGTACCGGTTTCAAACCATCTCTTACATCAGGCAATGCACGTGCTGCAATAACGCTCATGGCATAGTCGATATAACAGGTTTCCATAGTTTTCTTCAAATCGACTTCTTGCACTTTGTCAAAAATTGTATCATCCATTCTAGTGACTCCAATCTTTATGTCTTAAAATAAGACTTATCCATTCAAATTCATTCAATATTACCCATTTCCTGGGTATTCTTTCAATTAGATATCCAGATTCTTAACGAATCTTGCATTTTCTTCAATAAATTCACGTCTCGGTTCAACCTTATCACCCATAAGTACGGTAAAAGTCAAGTCTGTTTCAGACTCAGCCTGCTCGTCCATGGTTACACGAAGAAGAATTCTTCTCTCCGGATCCATAGTAGTTTCCCAAAGCTGTTCCGCATCCATTTCACCAAGACCTTTGTAACGCTGAATTTTATTATTCTGGTCACGTCCGACTTCTGTAAGAATCTTATCTAATTCTTCATCAGAGTACGCATACCAAACCTTTTTATTCTTCTCTAACTTATAGAGAGGGGGCTGTGCCAAATATACATAACCCTGTTTGATTAATTCCGGCATAAAACGATACAGGAATGTCAACAAAAGTGTACTGATATGGGCACCGTCAACATCGGCATCGGTCATAATAATAATCTTATGATATCTTAATTTACTAATATCAAAGTCATCATGAATACCGGTACCAAACGCAGTAATCATAGCCTTAATTTCTGCATTGGCATAAATTTTATCTAATCTTGCTTTTTCTACGTTAAGGATTTTACCACGAAGAGGTAAAATAGCCTGAGTTGCACGGCTTCGTGCTGTCTTAGCACTACCACCCGCAGAATCTCCCTCGACGATGTAAATTTCGCAATTTTCCGGATTTTTATCGGAGCAATCTGCTAATTTACCGGGAAGTGCCATACCTTCCAAAGCAGTTTTACGTCTTGTTAAATCACGCGCTTTTCGCGCAGCTTCTCTTGCTCTTTGGGCTAAAATTGATTTCTCACAAATCATTTTCGCAACAGACGGATTCTGCTCTAAGAAGTAAGTAAGCTGTTCACTTACAATATTATCAACAGCAACTCTTGCTTCAGAGTTACCGAGTTTCTGCTTTGTCTGGCCTTCAAACTGAGGCTCTTCAATTTTAACGGAAATAATAGAGGTTAAACCTTCACGGATATCTTCACCGGAAAGATTTGCTTCACTTTCCTTCAATAATTTGCTTCCGCGGGCATAATCATTAAATGTCTTGGTAAGTGAATTTCTAAAACCTGCTAAATGTGTACCACCTTCCGGTGTATTGATATTATTTACAAAGCTATATGTACTTTCGTTATAAGAATCGTTATGCTGAAGAGCTACTTCTACATAAACGCCGTTCTTGGTACCTTCGAAATAAAGAATATTCTCATAAAGAGGGGTTTTACCCTTATTCAAATATTCAACGAATTCCTTAATACCGCCTTCATAGTGGAAACTTCTTTCTTTAGGCTCTTCTCCTCTGTCATCAATCAAAGTAATACGAAGACCTTTGGTTAAGAAAGCCATTTCACGGAATCGTTGCTTTAAAATATCAAAATCAAATACGGTTTCTTCAAAAATAGTACCATCCGGGAAGAAAGTAACCTTGGTTCCTGATTCTTCTTCACTACATTCACCGATTACTTCCAAAGGATACATTACGTGCCCTCTTTCATAACGCTGCTTATAAACCTTACCTTCTCGTCTGATTTCAACTTCCAACCAGTTTGAGAGCGCATTAACAACAGACGCACCTACACCATGAAGTCCGCCGGAAACTTTATATCCTCCACCGCCGAATTTACCGCCGGCATGAAGAATGGTAAATACAACTTCAACCGCAGGAATGCCTGCTTTGGCATTGATTCCTACGGGAATACCACGTCCGTTATCCACTACTGTTACGGAATTATCCTTATTCAGGGTAACTGTAATAGTATCGCAAAAACCTGCCAAAGCTTCATCAATGGAATTGTCTACGATCTCGTAAACAAGATGATGAAGACCTCTCGCAGATGTACTACCGATGTACATACCCGGTCTTTTTCTAACAGCTTCCAAACCTTCCAAAATTTGAATTTGATCCGCGCCGTATTCCTGCTGACTCATACTTTTCTCCAATCCGGTGTGATTTTCACACTTTTACAAATAAAATATTATATAAAATAATTAAAAATAAACTCTTTTAAAAACTACTCTTCCACAGCACCGTTTACAACCTTATAAACCTTATCAATTTCGAATCTGTTATTTACAAATTCATCCAAACCGGTACAGGTAATAATAGTCTGAATATCGCCAATACTGTTTAACAGCTGATTCTGGCGGTTGCTGTCCAATTCCGATAATACATCATCCAGTAAAAGAACAGGACATTCTTTGGTAATCTTCTTAACCAATTCAATTTCTGCCAGTTTCAATGACAATGCTGCAGTTCTCTGCTGACCCTGCGATCCGAACTTACGGATATCAATACCATTCACCATAAAAGCAAAATCATCTCTATGGGGACCTACAGAAGTCATCTTAGTTTTAATATCTTTATCCTGACACTTCTGTAACATGGTTCCAATTTCAGATGCTAAAACATTCGGTTCGTAAATAATCTTAATTTCTTCCTTACCGCCGGACAACTTTTGATGAATATCATAGATAATTTCATTTAATTGTTCGCAAAACTGGGCTCTTCTTTCGATAATTTTACTACCGTAAGATTCCAGCTGGGTATCCCATATTGTAAGGGTTTCCCTCAAAGAAGGATTATAATACATATCTTTTAAAAGAATATTTCTGTTATTTATGATTTTGTTATAATTCGTAAGATTATAAATATAAAACTGATCCAGCTGACATAGTTCCATATCAACAAAACGTCTTCTGTAAGCAGGGCCATCTTTGATAATATTTAAATCTTCCGGTGAAAATAAAACGACATTTAAAAGACCAACCAATTCGGAAGCTTTCTTAATTCTTTCGCAATTGATTGCTATACCTTTGGATTTCGACTTACGAAGATGCATATCAATGCGATAATCCAAACCATCTTTTTCTAAAATGATTCTGATATGCCCTTCTTCAGCGCCAAATTTAATAATATCCTTATCTTTACTGCCTTTATGGGACTTCGTTGTAGAAGAAAGATAAATAGATTCCAAAATATTTGTCTTTCCCTGCGCATTGTCCCCATAGAAAATGGTTGTCCCTTTATCAAAAGACAATTGCAAAGACTCGTAATTTCTGTAATTTTCCAATTCCAGTGACTTTATATACATACTTCTACTTAACCTGCCACAATTTTAACTTTACGACCTTCATATTCCACAATATCCCCATCATAAAGCTTTTTACCGCGCTGTAATTCTACTTCGCCATTTACTTTCACTCTGCCATCCTGGATTTCAAACTTCGCATCCGCTCCGTTAAAAACCAAATTAGCAACCTTCAAAGCCTGGCCTAATTTAATAAATTCATCTCTTAATTTTAATTCTTCCATTTCAACATTCCTTTCAGAAGCTTATATAAACATAAGCCCCTGAATTATTATAAATTTTTAGTAATTATTTACGAAACCATTAGTTAACAGTTGTGAAGTTAACAGGCAGAATCAAATATACATAATTCTGTTCTTCATCTCTGATAAAGCAGGGAGCCTTAGGATTTACAAGGTAAAGTGTAACTTCTTCATCATCAATTACGCGAAGGGCATCAATTAAGAACTTAGGATTGAAACCAATCATTAAATCCTTACCTTCTTTGGTAATGATAATTTCTTCTTTCATGCTACCTACTACTGAATTAATCTTTAATTCCATAACCTCATCATTGATTGAAATAATAACCGGCTTCTTATCGCCTTCTTTAACAAGAAGAGTTGCTCTGTTGATACAATCTAAGAATACCTTACGGTTTACTTTTAACTTAGTTTCATAATCGGTGGATAACATCTGATCAATCTTAAAATATTCACCTTCAATGATTCTTGAAACCATAACTGTTTCATCAAATTCAAATACAATGTGCTTGTCTGTAAAATAAAGAGTTAAATCCTTATCTGTTTCACCACTGAGAATCTTCATTAATTCGTTTAAGGTCTTACCGGGAACAATTACCTTATTGGGTTCATAAGAATTCTTCAAAAATACCTTACGAATGGAAATTCTGTGACCATCAAGGGAAACTACCTTAAAGCAGTCACCGTTAATATCAAATAATTCACCACCCATAGCTTTATTGGTATCATTGTCGCTGATAGAAAAAATAGTCTGACGAATAATTTCTTTTAAGGTAAACTGTGAAAGAACAATACCTTCCTGTCTGTCTACCTGGGGAATATCACTGAATTCATCAGGGTTTCTTCCAATGATGTTAAATTTAGATTTTTCACAGGTAAGGAATGTATTATAATTATCTTCTGTTTCGATGGTAATATCATCATCTGAAAAACTTCTTACAATATCAGAGAAAATTTTACAAGGCAATGCTACCATACCTTTATCAATAATTTTACCTTCAACAATTGTTTCAATTCCAAGTTCCATATCATTTGCAACCAATCGGATATTTCCTTTGGATGCATCAATTAAAATACATTCTAAAATAGACATGGTAGTTTTAGAAGAAACTGCCTTAGATACAATCTGAACGCCTTTCAATAAATCTGATTTAGAAATGATAAGTTTCATAGTGTGTATAAACTCCTTCCCTGATTGAGGTTAAAATTTGAACCTCGTTTAAACATATTATTTATTAAGTAATTCGTATTATTAGTATTAATAGATGTTTAAATGTGGATAACCCTATTTATTATAGCAAATATAAGGAAAAATTGGAATGAATAAGTTGCTAAAAACTTACGGATAAATCAACTTTTTATTCAAAGTTATGAACATCATAAAAAATTGATTTTATACTACAAATTTAAGGGATAATTTTTATAAACAAATTATATT
>CAZQBM010000086.1:0-7602 GCA_964591945.1 uncultured Lachnospiraceae bacterium
AACGGACTCTGACTCCGTCATCTCAAGGTTCGAATCCTTGTAGCCCTGCTAAAAAGAAACCTCAACGAGAAATCGTTGAGGTTTTTTGTGTTACAAATAAGACAAACGGATAGGCGTAGCATAAATAGCACAATTTTATTGTCGATAATAGCTGCCGGTGATATAATTACAAATGACGAGAGGGTATGGGTATATGGAACAAGGTGAATTACATAGGAATTGTAATGGCGGTCGCTTGTTCCGGTGCCTTATGTGTAAAAGGAGGATTATGAAATGAACAATCAAATGACAGCAACAAATTCGAATAACGGAAACCGTAGTGAAAGCTTTACGTTTGCTTCTTTGCCCACAAGTTTGGCAGAGTTGCAGGCATTGCCGGAGGCTTCTTTGGATTCTGCGTTCAAGACAACAGCACTTTGCATTGCTGTTTTATGCAATTGGGAAAAGGATGCAAATGCAACTTGGGAGATGCTGGACTTTTTAAAAGGACCGGAGAGTGTGAGTGAAAGAGAAAAGCAATTTATCAAGGACCGCCTTGCCGGAAAGCAGTATAAGACATTATCGTTTTTTAAGGGAGCAACGCAGGATAACGGCTATACGCCCACAACACCGTATACGATTACAGTGAGTGATAATCCGTATTCATATCCGGAAGAGAACTGGGCAACGCTTTATGTAACAAGTGGCGGCGCAGATGCACCCAGACCTGTTAAATTGCGCAGAAAACCTTCCACGAATCAGTGGTTTATCAACGAAATTCAGTGTCTTGCGGATATCAGAATTCCTACAGAACAGGATCCCTGGGCATAAAAGATTCTATTTGCCAAACTCTATTTTTTGCGATAGAATTTGAAAGAATAAAAAATGTGAAGTACAAGGGGAACTTTTATGTACGAATGGAAAACCCGAATCAGATACAGTGAAGTGGGAACGGATGGACTTTTGACCATGTGTTCTCTGATCGATTATTTCCAGGATTGTGTTAATTTGGATTCCGATGACCGCAAGGTGGGTTATTGGGAGTTGAGCAAAAAGAACTTAGGCTGGATTCTTCTGACCTGGCAAATTGAGGTGAATCGTTATCCGAGAATGGGCGAGACGGTGGTGATTTCTACGGCGCCTCACGGCTTTCGCGGAACCTTCGGCTATCGTAACTTTTTTATGCGTGACGAAGCGGGTGAACTTTTGGCGGTTGCGGACAGTACTTGGATGCTGATGGATTTCAATGCTATGAAGCCGGTGCGTCCTGCGGATGAAATTCTCAATGCCTATGAAATCGAAGAGAAGTATCCTATGGAATATTCCCGTGCTAAAATTGTGCTTGGCGATGACAAAAAAGAAATGGAACATTTCTACGTAGGCGTGCATCATTTAGATACCAATCATCATGTAAACAACGGCCAGTATGTGGCAATGGCGCAACAGTATTTGCCGGAAAATTTCACGGTGAATAAACTGCGCGTGGAATACCGCAAGCAGGCAATGCTTGGCGATGAAATTACGCCGTGGGTATCCGAGGAAGACGGCGCTTACAAAGTGGCCATTCACAACGGTGAAGATACGGCTTACGCAGTGTTGCTGTTTGAAACAAATGCGTGGTGATTCATATAAATGCGTTGTATTGTAGTGAATGCAGGAACGCAACTTTTATATCAAAAACAATTTATAAAACGGGTATGAAGAGATGCCCACAACCAACAGAACGGAGGACATTATGTTAGAATTAGGAAAAGTACAGACATTACAGGCAGTGAAGAAAGTAGAATTCGGTATGTATTTTGCTGCATTGGATGATAAAAAAGGCGAGGAGAGAGTGCTTCTGCCGGCAAAGCAGGTGCCGAAGGGAATGGCAATCGGCGAGCAGGCGGAGTTGTTCCTTTATAAGGACTCTTCCGACCGCTTGATTGCAACCACAAGAACGCCTATGGTAACTTTGGGACAGGTTGCCAAATTAAAAGTAGCCGGCACAACCAAGATTGGTGCCTTTTTAGACTGGGGTCTTGAAAAGGACTTATTATTGCCGTTTCGCGAGCAGACCTATCGTGTCCGCGAAGGTGACGAGGTACTTGTGGCCCTTTATATTGATAAAAGTGATCGTCTCTGCGGAACGATGAAACTTTATCACTACCTTGAAAAAGGCGGCGAGTATAAAAAGGACGACTGGGTAACCGGTACGCTTTATGAAATCAGCGAAAACTTCGGTGCTTTTATCGCGGTGGATGACAAGTACTCAGGCCTGGTTCCTGCAAAGGAATTCCAGAAGAATGTGCCCTGCGGAAGCAAAGTTGAGGCCCGAGTAACAGGTATTCTTGAAGACGGTAAAATCAACTTGAGCCTGAAGGACAAAGCCTACTTACAGATTAGCAAAGACGCGGCAGAAATTATGAGCGTAATCGAAAGTTATGACGGCGTTCTGCCTTTTAACGATAAGGCGTCGCCGGAAACCATTAAGCGTGAGATGGGTATGAGTAAGAACGAATTCAAGCGCGCCGTAGGCAATCTTTTGAAAGCCGGTCGTATCGAAATTACGGAGAAATGTATCCGCAAAATTAAGTAATTCGGACAGATATAAGAGTTGATATGCACCGAAAATATAGTGTTTCATTTGATGGCAGAACGGGTAACTAAGTACAGCATATTGAAACAATGTGAGCTTTCTGTTATACTATAATGGTAGCTTGTCCGCATTACGGCGGACGAAAGTGTGTGGGATAAACAAAACAAGAAGGTGAAGCTTGTGAAAGTAATTGATGTTTTGGGGACGCACATTACCGATTATCCGTTGAAGGAAGCCATAAAGCTTTCCTTGAAATACATCGGCAACGGTGCAATGAACACAATTTTTTATCTTTCATCTCAAGTGTTGCTGGACGCAGGGGAGAATGCTAAACAGAGAGAATGGTTGGAATCCATGGACTTGCTTTTGTATGGTGAGCCTACCGTTTTGGATGTGTTGAAAGAGAACACAAGAGAGCGAAAGAGCGAAATTCGAAATGATGCGTTTTTGCATGAATATATTAAGAAGCTTGCCCGTGGAAAACAGAGCATTTATCTGATTCTGGATTCTGTTGAGAAGGCTGACAGCCTGGAAGGTTATTTGAAAGAATTACATCCCAGTGTCAATGTAATCGGCAAGTATATTTGGGAAGAAGACAGTTCAACCGCGGAAGATTTGGTGAATGAATTAAATGATATTTCGCCGGATGTTATTATTTCCAAACTGCCCAATGCGACGCAGTTGCAACTAATCAGCGAGAATCGTCGTATGATTAATGCAAGCGTGTGGGTAGCATTGCTTTACGAACGTGTCATTACCAAGAAGAAAAAAGTTTCATTCGGTTCAAAGCTGGACTGGATGTTTTATAAAAGGCTTTTTAAGCGTCGCGTAAATAAATACGAGATTGAGAAGGCCGAAAGCGAAAAGCTTGACGGTGATTTGCCGGAGCAGGAAGATGTTACCGAAGAAGCAACGTCGGAAGAACCTGCCAACGAGAATAAAACGGCAGAATAATAATTGTATATAGTAAAACGGAACAGGTGATACAGAAGCGTTAGCTTGGCTGTATTGAAAAGGGAAGCAGGTGTAAATCCTGCACGAACTCGTCACTGTAATAGAGGAGTGCATTCTATGTGCCACTGGGGGACCGGGAAGGCTGAATGTATGAGGAATCTTGAGTCAGGAGACCTGCCTGGTGTCCGGTACGGGAAACGCAAGTTTCCAAGCCACGAGTAATTGGCAGTACGAGATTCCATAAGCCTAAGGGCTTTCTGTTAATGTGCGTAAAACCTCTTACTTCTGCGGTAAGAGGTTTTTTATTTTATAAAATATAAGAAAGGAGAGTGTAGCTTGCAAATAGCAGTTATGCGAAAAAAGAAATGAGCAGTAAAACAAAGAAAATCCTGGGAATTGTTGCAGGTGCGTTAGCTGTTGTACTTCTGATTGGAGGATTGGTAGCGGCATGGTTGATTTGGGGTGCAAAGCCTCAGGCAGGTGCTAAGGAAATCACAATCGAGGTTATTAATTCAGCGAATGAGTCTACGGTTTATGAATTAAATACAGATGCGGAATTCTTGCGTCAGGCAATGGATGAGGCAGAAGGTTTAACCTATGACGGTACCGAAAGCGAATATGGTATGATGGTTAGCGCTGTAAATGGTGAAGTTGCTGACTACAATGTAGATGGTTCTTATTGGGGCTTTTATGTGAATGACACCTATTGTAACTACGGCATTGACACCCAGCCTGTAATGGACGGAGATGCTTTTGTCATTAAGTACGAGAAACAGTAAAGGATTATAACAAACCAATGAAAGCTGAAATTGTAAAAGGAAAGAAAAAAATAACAGCCAAAGATATCGCCCTCATCGGTATGATGATTGCAGTGATTGAGGTGTGCAAATTCGCATTGGCAAATGTGCCGAATGTGGAGCTGACCACCTTTTGGATTATTATGTTTACACTGTATTTCGGGAAAAGAATCTTTTATGTCATTCCGGCCTTTGTATTATTCGAAGGTGTGGTGTACGGATTCCAGATGTGGTGGATTATGTACTTGTACGCATGGCCGTTGTTGGCTCTGGTGGCACTTATGATGCGTAAAAAGAATACGTATTTCGGTTGTGTTTTATTATCCTGCATATTCGGTCTTTTATTTGGTTTGTTATGTGCGATACCCTATATTTTCACGGGAGCATTTGACGGCGGACTGATGAATGGTTTCCGAGTTGCTTTTACCTGGTGGATTGCGGGGATTCCTTTTGACCTGGTTCACGGAATCGGCAATTTGGTAATTATGCTGATTTTATATCATCCGGTCAAAAAGGCGATGCAGAAGGCAAGCGAAATTGTGGAGAAAAAATAAGGAAAAACCTTTGAGCGGGGCTGTATTGCCCATACTCAAAGGTTTTTTAAATGAGGAATATTAAGCTTCATAACAGAAAAATATTTTTGCAAGGTCGTAGAGAGGACGCTTGTTTTGTAGAGGATGAACAAAACCTATAGAGTATACAAACGATACGGCATCCATGGTTCCTTTAGGATTCCATAGTTTTTTTGCGGAAATATCAATATATTCACAGTGCTCAGATTCAGACAGATATTTCAAATGTGTATTTAATTTGCCAATTAAGGAATTGTTATTATAGTTTTTAAGTGCAATAATTGCAATACGGCAATTGGCATTTTGTTGCCGGATGTGCGCAAGAAGATCACGATATTTTTGAATAAATAATGTACTATTTTCATGAAAGAAGTCTAAGTCATTCATTCCGATATGCAGTAAAACGGTTTCCGGTGTGAGTGTAGAAACGTATTCATCATAGATTGTTATTGCCTCTTTGACAGAAAGGTCAGGAAAACTTCTGTTATATATTTTAGGAGTAATAGCAAAGGCTTGCCTGAGTTCTCCGACAGGAATGGAAAAATCCTCGCCGCAACCTAAAATGACAATACCATGTGAGTCAGCAATTTTATTTAAAGCATTATATCTTAAGTTTTCATTTTTAAACATATTTTATCCTCCTATGCGTGCAAATGTTTCTTATCCAAAGAAACATTGCGAAAATAAATTATTACATTTGCTGATACGATTGCAAGATTAACAATATATGCAATTAGAACGTAGTTAAACTGGTGAGTAACCAGTTTGGCACTGATGCCGGCAATATAACCTGCAATAATGAGAAGAATGAATGGTAAACTGGTTCCTTTTGCGGTCTTTGCTTTGTATGCTTTGATAACATTTAAAGGCCAAGAAAAGCCAAAGCAAATTAGCATTGTTGTTTCTAAAATTGAGCTCATAAGCTACTCTCCTTTTTGTTTTGTTTGTGCATATAATATTGGGTGGATAATAAAAAGACAATTTTAAGAAAAAAAGAAAAGTAAAATGAAAGATAAAAGTATTTTTTTTACTTTCAAAAGTATTTTTGAAAGATAATTATATGATAAAGTAATGAGTAGAAAACATTCATTCATTTTTAATGTGCATATAAAAGAAGGTATATATGAATAATAACGAAAAAAAGAAATTAGGAATTAACAGCAGTACAGTAAAGAGGACAACGCTTAAAAGTATACAGCAGCTTATTTTCCGAACTCAATTTATATTGATTATCTCGCTTTCGGCATTTTTGGGAATCGCAGGTGTTTTGATTAATATCTATTATGAGACGGAAAAGAGAGATAGTAATTTACAAAATGTAGCAGAGGCTATTGCCCGTTCTCCTATTTTGATAAAAGAAAATACCTATAGCGAAGAAGAAATTATGATTTTATCGGAATACCTGGATTCATTGAAAGAAACGCTTGAAGATATTGATGTTATTTCGGTGGTTAATTCGGATTCGATTCGTGTGTATCACTCTAATCACTCGCTAATAGGTACCATTTATGATGGTAGTCAGCCTGAATTCAATGAAGGATTAAATGATTATTATACTGCTGATGAAACAGGACCTTCCGGAAAGCAAAGAAGAGCGTATGCAGCAATTTATAATGAGGATGGGGAGTATGTGGGATTTGTAATGGCAATTATGCTTATGAAAAATATCAAGCTTGAAACCTTACAAATGTTGTTGATTTTTACACTCATTACCGTTGTTGCAATGCTTATTGAAATGATGATTTCTGATGAGTTATCAAGCCGTGTTAAAAAAAGTCTTATGGGTTATGAACCGGATGTTTTTTCGACAATGTATAAGATGCGTGATAATATTTTGGAGGCGCTGGATGAAGGTATTATTGCTTTTGACGCTGAAGGTGTGATACAGTTTGCAAATGATGTCGCCGTAAAGATGGTAAGTGATATAAAAGGATGCAATATTGTCGGGGTGAATGTCGAATCAATCGGAGATGAAATACTGACAAACGCTATCAGAAATGGTGACAGGGAAATAAATGTAAGCTTGGGAAAAGCGGATATTATTATGGATAGAATTCCAATCAAAGAAAATGATCAAATCATTGGCTCTATTGCTATTTTGCATAACAGATCTGAATATACGAAGTTGATGGAAGATCTGTCAGGTACAAGATATTTGGTGGATTCCATGAGAGCTAATAATCATGATTTTACGAATAAACTACATGTTATATTGGGATTGATACAAATGGAAATGTATGAAGAAGCAACAATGTATATTCAAAATATAACAATAGTACAACGTGAAACAATTAGTAAAATTATGAATGCGGTTAACGATCCGGCTATTGCAGCTTTACTAATCGGAAAAAATGCAAGAGCATCGGAGCTTAATGTGAAATTTATTTTACGTGAGGGCTGCTATTATTCTGCAACAGATATGAATCTTCCATCAGAAATGTTAATAACCATTATAGGAAATCTTCTGGATAATGCTTTCGAAGCTCTAAACGAGAGTTGTGGTTATGAGTCTGAAAAAGAGTTATTGTTTGGAATTTATTCTCACCCGGGAGCTGTTTTGATTACCGTTGATGATACAGGTGGAGGTATTGAAGAGAAGAATCTGGAACATATTTTTGAAAACGGATATTCCACAAAGGGAGAAGGAAGAGGAACCGGATTGTATCAGATTAAAATGATGGTTGAAAATTTTGGCGGTAAAATAATAGTGGAGTCCCAAAAG
>CAZQBM010000087.1:0-7528 GCA_964591945.1 uncultured Lachnospiraceae bacterium
AAGTTTATATTAAGTTTATATTTCGATGTTAAGATGAATCTCGATATCGTTTAGAATTGGGAGAGTAGGATGCGGAAGATAAAAGGTTTTTTCTTAAAAATATATTGCTGGCTGTGTAAAATTCTAATTGTAGCCGGTATGCGGGTGGTTTTCAGACCGAAGATTCGCTATACCAATAAGGCGGTGTTGAAAGAGTATCGTAAGAAACCTGCAATTTTTATTGTAAATCATACCACACTTTATGATGGAATTGTTATGTTCTCAGTATTGAATAAGTATAAGGCAAACATTTTAATTGCCAAGGACTGGTATGAGAAGAAGGCATTTAAGACAATTCTTGAGGGTAACAGAACCATTCCTTTGGATCGAAACGGCCTGGACACCAACTGGTTGAGAGCCAGTGTGAAGGCGGTTAAGAAGGGCGAATCCATTTGTATTTTCCCGGAAGGACATCGTTCCAAAGTGGATACGCTGGATACTTTTAAATCAGGTTTTACATTACTTAGCCAGATGACGGGCGCACCCATTATTCCGGTTTATTTATCAGGCGAATACAGTAAGTTCATCGGAAAGCGTAAACAGATTCTGTTTGGTGAACCTATGACTATGATGCCTACGGACAACGGTATGGCAGCAGAATATCTGGAAGCAGAAAGCGAGAGATTCCGCCAGCATATGCTTGGCATGGAAGTACAGAGTGAGAAGGTTTTCGGTAAGAAACGTGTAAAGAAAGCGGAAATTCAGCATACGTAGAATTGATATAAATTATTGCAAGATAAGAAAGGAGAGCCGTGAAAACGGCGGACACAAGAATGGACAGAGAGACAAGATGGCAGTATTTTCCCGGAAGAGTATCAGATGAGGACAGAGAGAGATTGGCATATATGCCTACAATCTGTGACTTATTGGAGAAGGTAAAAAAAGACTACGGCGAGTTGGAAGCGGTAGGAAACGACGAAGTAAAATATACATATAACGAGCTTTACAGCCGTGTGGCAAGAAGAAGAGATTTCCTTTATAACCTCGGATTATCCGATGGCGCAAAGGTTGCGGTTATGTCAAGAAACAGCATTGATTCTATGGAATGGTTTCTTGCAATTACTTCTGCAGGTTACGTTATGATTATGCTTCCGGTACAGTTAAACGAGCAGGCACTTGCAGGCTGTACTATGAAGTTTGGTATCGAAGCATTGTTTATTTCAGATGAATTTGCGCCTTTGGCAGCAGGTTTAAATACCAAGGTATTCCCGATTCAGTCTATTTCTGATAACGAAGCTCCTATGGGCAAGGACATTGTAAAAGAAACTATCGCAGCAATTTATTTTACAGGCGGTACAACAGGTGCACCTAAGGGTGTTGTTACAAACCATGGTGCATTGATGCGTGGTGCACTGAACGGATGTTGGAGAGATGCTCGTGTATTCCATCACAGATACATTGCATTCCTTCCTTTATCACACATTTATGGCTCTGTTGCAGGCTTTTTAACAGGTCTTTACACAGGTTCTTATATCTATGTAAATCCTGATATGAAGAAGTCTGTAGGTATGATTCCTTTTGTAAAACCTACCTGCCTTGTAGTAGTGCCCGGTCTTGCAGAAATCATCTTAGGCCTTGCAAGTGTTAAGGGGAAAGAATTCGTGGGAAGCGTAGAAGAAATGTTAGTTGGTGCAGCTCCTGTACCTCCCCGTATGATGAAAGCTTTCCAGGAGATGGGGATTCGGATTCTTGCAGGTTACGGTATGACAGAAGGTGCAAATCTTTCCAGTGCAAACTACAATGTAGATAAGAAACCTCATTCTATGGGTATGATTTATCCTGATCAGGAATACAGAATTGTTGACGGCGAACTTTGGGTAAAGGGTGACAACGTAATGGTTGGTTACTACAATGATCCCGAAGCAACAGCAGCCGTTTTGGAAGATGGTTGGTTAAAGACCGGTGACCTTGTGGAAGAAGATGAAGAAGGTTATATCACCATCGTAGGTCGTATTAAGAACTTAATTATTTTATCCAATGGTGAAAATATTTCGCCGGAAGAAATTGAAGAAGTTTACTACAAAGAAAACTTTGTAAAAGACTGCTTAATCAAAGAAGATACCATGAACGGTGAATCAGTTATCGCAATTGAAATTTTCCCTTACGGACCTGAAGTAGAAGGTTTAAGTCCTGAAGAAATTCAGAAGAAGGCAGAAGAAGTAGTTGCTAAGGTAAATGCAACTATGCCGACCTTCAAGCGTGTAACCAAGGTTATGACAAGAAGTGAAGACTTTAAGCGTACCGGTGCAATGAAGATTGACCGTAAAGCACATATCTAGCATAATCACAGGGAATGTTCTATTTTAGGGCATTCCCTGCATACCGTTAAGAAGTAGTATTTTGAAGGCCAAAATAAAGGGGCCGGAGTAATAAGAAAAGAGGACAAAAGAATGATTTTTGATAAGTTAATTGCAATTTTGCAGAGAGTAAAACCCAATGTAGACAGTTCTACCGTGACAATGGAATCACGTTTGATTACAGATCTGGGAATTGATTCCCTGTCTATGATGCTTCTTGCGATTTCTGTAGAAGACGAATTTAACATTGAATTCGGTGATGATACCAACTTTAATACGGTTCAGGAATTGTGCGATTTTATTGAGAACGCAATCAAATAGTTATCGTGCTGTAATGATACAGGCGAAAAATTATTTGTCGAAAAAGTGATTTTACTGTGTTATACTTATGAAAAAATATAGGGGAGCTTTAAGGGCTCCCTTTCTGTGTGAGGACCAAACATTGAAGAGTGGATTGATTTTAGAAGGTGGCGGAATGCGTGGCATGTTTACGGCCGGTGTTTTGGATTGCTTTATGGAAGAGGGCATTGTTTTTGATTATGTTATCGGCAGTTCATCCGGCGTTTGCAATGCAATGAATTATGTATCCGGACAGATTGGGCGTTCCAAGAATATGATGCTTTTACCCAAGAAAGAAAGCTATGCTGGCGTCAAAGAATTGCTTTTACACGGTTCGTTTTTGAACTTGAAAAAGTTGTTCCGTGTGTTGCCTTATGAGAAGAAAACACATTTTGATTTTGATACATATTTTACAAGTTCCATCGAGAATGAGTTTGTGGTTTCTAACTGTTATACGGGAAATCCGGAATATTTAAGCGAGAAGAAGGATGAGGACCGTTTGGCAACCATAGCAACGGCGTCCTGTTCTCTCCCGTTAGTAGGAAAACCGGTTAAAACCGAAGGAAAATGCTATATGGACGGCAGTATGACAGATCCGATTCCTGTGCAGCATACCTTGGATAAAGGCTGCAACAGAATTATTTTGATTTCTACCAAAGGCGAAGGAATGGACCCCAGTGACTTAAGCAAGTACAATTGGGCGATGCGTATTTTATACGGCAAGAAAGTAAAGCCTTTTTTGACTGCGATGAAGAATCGCTTGGATTTGTATTACAAGCAGTGGGATATGATTTATGATTTGCAGAAGGAAGGAACGTTATTCCTGATCCAGCCCCAGGGAGATGTGGCAATCAGCCATTTGGAAACGGACCCTGCGAAATTAGAGCAGATGTATGACAGCGGATATGCGTACGGCAGAAAAATTTTGGAAGACGTGAAAAAGTTTTTAGCGTAGAGAGAGGACCGACATGGACGGTAAGAAGATATTAAATGTTGGTGTGGATATTGGTTCCACCACTGCCAAAATTGTAATTACGGAAGGCGACAAGGTTTTATACAGAAAGTACGAAAGACATTATTCCCAGGTACGTTCCAAGACCTTGGAGCTTTTGAAAGAATGCAAGGAATATCTGGCGGATGCCGAAATTAAAATTGCCATTTCGGGTTCAGCAGGTCTTGGCATGGCCGAGGCAGCAGGGATTACCTTCGTGCAGGAGGTGTATGCTACCTATGCTCTTGTTCAGTTAAAAGAGCCGGATACGGACGTGGTAATTGAATTGGGCGGTGAGGATGCCAAGATTATTTTCTTAAAAGGCGGCGTGGACGAGCGAATGAACGGAACCTGTGCCGGCGGTACGGGTGCTTTTATCGATCAGATGGCTACGCTTCTAGATGTGACGCCGGATGAGTTGGATGAAATGAGTCTTCAGTGTCAGAAAGAATATCCCATCGCATCCCGTTGCGGGGTATTTGCCAAGACGGATATTCAGCCTTTAATTAATCAGGGCGTGTCAAAGAATGATATTGCGGCAAGTATTTATTCTGCAGTGGTAAACCAAACCATTACAGGTCTTGCCCAGGGACGCAAAATCGAAGGAAAGGTAATGTTTCTTGGCGGACCATTATATTATAATAAGGGACTTCGCAAGAGTTTTAAGCAGACCTTAAAATTAAGCGATGAAAATGCAATCTTCCCGGATTATGCCTTGTATTCCGTATCTATGGGTGCGGCATTGTTTGCTTCCGGCGTAGAGCAGTCTTTGACCTATGATGAATTGTTACAAGCAATTGAGGCGACTCTTTCTGAGCAGAGACAGGTGGTTAGTATGCCTGCGTTGTTTGACAGCGAGGATGAATTGAAGGAATTCAATGACCGCCATGCGACAGAGACCGTAGAATACAGAGACGTTAATACATATACAGGCAAGGCTTATCTTGGAATCGATTGCGGTTCCACTACCACAAAGCTTGCATTGGTAAGCGAGGATAAGGAATTGCTTTGGTCTTATTATAATTCCAACAAGGGAAATCCTGTGGACGTTGTTAAAGCGCAGTTGGAAGTGATTTCCAAACTTTGCGGTGAGCGTATTGAAATTGCAGGTAGTGCAGTTACGGGTTACGGTGAGCAGTTAATCCGCAATGCCTTTCATATTGATAAGGGTATCGTAGAAACTATGGCTCATTTTATGGCGGCAAAGCATTTCTGCGATGAAGTGGATTTTATTCTGGATATTGGCGGCCAGGATATTAAATGTATTAAAATCAAAAACGACGCGGTAGACAGCATTATGCTGAATGAAGCATGTTCTTCCGGCTGCGGTTCTTTTATCGAGACCTTTGCCAAATCACTTGGTTATCAGACACCGGAATTTGCCAAGCTTGGCTTAAAAGGCGATGCGCCGGTAGACTTGGGCTCAAGATGTACCGTTTTCATGAATTCGTCTATTAAGCAGGCGCAGAAGGACGGCGTAAGTATTGAGAATATTTCAGCCGGCATTTCGGTCAGCGTCATCAAGAATGCAATTTATAAGGTAATCCGCGCTAATTCGCCGAGAGAGCTTGGTGACCATATCGTGGTACAGGGCGGAACCTTTTTAAATGATGCAGTATTACGTGCGTTTGAAAAAGAAATCGGTCATGCAGTTATCAGACCGGCTATCGCAGGTATTATGGGTGCGTACGGTGCAGCTTTGTATGCGAAACAGAGCAATATTGAGAAATCAACCACAATGCTTGGTGAAGCCTTGAAGACTTTTACCCATACATCCAAGGCGGTACAGTGCCAGGGTTGTACCAATCACTGTTCGCTTACAATTAATACCTTCTCAGACGGCGGGAAATATATTTCCGGTAACCGTTGTGAGCGTATGGGCAATAATAGTAAGAACATTACTCATGACATGAATATGTATGAGTTTAAACGTAATCGCCTTGCGGCAATGAAGGAATATCCGGAACGCAAAGTTACCATCGGCCTTCCGTTACAGCTTGGTATGTACGATTTGGCACCGCTTTGGTACGGACTTTTTACGGAGCTCGGTTTCAATGTGAAGTTCTCGGGATTCTCAAGTCGTGAGTTGTATCTGCGCGGTCAGGATAGTATTCCTTCCGATACGGTTTGCTATCCCGCTAAATTGATGCATGGCCATATTCATAAATTAATTGATGAAAAGGTAGATGCGATTTTTGCCCCGTGTCTTACCTATAATGTCAAGGAAGAAGGCGGCGATAACCACTATAACTGCGCAGTTGTGGCATATTATCCTGAACTTCTCAAGGACAATATGAACGAGCTAAAAGAAATCAAATACATACAGCCCTTCTTACATATCAAAGAGGAAAAAGAATTTATCCGCGAATTAAAAATGTACATTCCGGAAGAATTCGGTAAGTTTGATACCAAGACCTTGCGTAAGGCGGTTCGCGCCGGCTGGGCTTTGTATTACAAATTCCAAGAAGAGAATCACACTGAGGCGGACCGTATTATTAAGAAGGCCCGTGCGGAAGGAAAGAAGATTATGGTGCTTGCCGGACGCCCCTACCATATTGATCCGGAAATCGGTCATGGTATCGACTTGCTGGCAGAGTCCTTAGGCTTTGCGGTGGTTTCTGAGGATGGTATCAGTCACTTAACAACCATGCCCCGCGTAGCGGTATTAAATCAATGGACCTTCCATTCCAGAATGTATGCGGCTGCGAAGTACGTAACGCAGCAACCGGATATGGAACTGGTGCAGCTGGTATCCTTCGGTTGTGGTATCGATGCGATTACCACGGATGAAATCCGAAGCATTTTGGAGCGCAAGAATAAAATTTATACCCAGATTAAAATTGACGAAATCAATAACTTAAGTGCGGTAAATATCCGCTTGAGAAGTTTGATGGGTGCCCTTGAAATGCGTGAGAATAAACAGTAGAAGTCTTCTGCCAAAACTATGAACGTATCGTCGGTTCGCACATCTTTGCGAAGCGGTGAAATGGAGATTGTATAAATGGAAACAAACAACAATGTAACACAAATGAATGAGCCAGGCATATCCGTATGGACGGAGGAGGATGATAAAATCACCCGTGTGGAATTTACGGCAGAGATGAAGAAGGATTATAAAATTCTTCTTCCTACCATGCTTCCCCGTCATATGAAAATGATTGCATCTCTTTTAAAGGTATATGGGTATGATGCAGAGATGCTGGAAAATACGGGGCAAAAAGTAATTGATACGGGTTTGATGTACGTACATAATGATACCTGTTATCCTGCGACCTTGGTGGTAGGACAGTTCGTTGATGCCTTAAACAGCGGTAACTATGATTTGAATAAAACCGCTCTTCTTTTTACCCAGACAGGCGGCGGATGCCGTGCATCCAACTACATTTCCCTGATGCGTAAGGCGTTAAAGAAAGCAGGCTACGGTCATATTCCCGTTATTTCTTTAAACTTTGTAGGCTTAGAGAAGAATTCCGGTTTTAAATTAACCATTCCGATGATTCTTCGTATGTTGTATGCTGTTGTTTACGGGGATGTAATTATGTGCATCTGCAACCAGGCTAAGGCATATGAAATTAATAAAGGCGAAAGCGAGAAACTTGCGGACGAGTGGACGGCCAAATTGGTAGCACAGCTTGCCGAAAAGAGAGTTTCTTATAAAAAGGTCAAAAAGACTATTCGTCAGATGGTGCAGGAATTTGAAGCAATTCCTAAAACCGGTGAGAAGAAAGAAAAGGTTGGTATTGTAGGAGAAATTTATGTTAAATTCTCGCCCCTTGCAAACCGTTATCTGGAAGATTATTTATTGCAGGAAGGCGCAGAGCCGACTATGGCAGGTTTGGTAGATTTTGCTATGTTCTATGTT
>CAZQBM010000088.1:0-7496 GCA_964591945.1 uncultured Lachnospiraceae bacterium
GTTGTATATAGCTGGCAGGTGGTCAATCCCGGATGGAACTTATATGGTGAAGAAGAAAAGCTGTACCGTATCTAAGAAGTATAAGGGGAATGGGTAAGTGCATATCGCGAGGCAGGGAACTCATATAGTACAGAAAGTTTTGGTGTCCTGGTACGTGAACGGTTTGTAATAGGGGATAAAATTTATTATTACTTTGCTGTGCCGGAGAAATATGTGGACGAAATGACTTCTCAACAAAAGGAGAATTTAGAAAGCCTGAAGGCAGCCTGGGCTGAAGCCGGAGTAGTTTTGAATACGGCAAAAGAAGTGGATGCTGCAATGGAAGCAAGGGCTGATGAACTTGGAACCTTACATTGCGACGGACAGCCGGTGGAAGATTTTACGAACCTGGAATGTGAGTATTATGCGGAGTAATATGATTTGGTAGAAATGTAATAGTAAAAGTATAAAAGCATAAGAGTATAGATGCAAAAGCAATAGTATAAAAGTAAAAAAATAAAAAAAAAAAAGTATAAACAAAACAGCAAGTGCCGACCATGGATTTCCGTGGCCGGCACTTTGTGTATATTTGTGTTATTTAATTAATCTGCTTCTTGCTTATCCCAGCATATCCAGAATCTTCTGTTTCGGTGTTACACCGATTACGCGGCTTGCGACTTCACCATTCTTAATCACAACTAAAGTGGGAACACTCATCACCTGATATTTGGTAGCAAGTTCCGGCTGTTCGTCGATGTTTACCTTGCCTACTTTAAAGTCGGTTGCTTCTTCAGCAATCTCGTCAATTACAGGCCCTAACATACGGCAGGGGCCACACCAGTCTGCATAAAAATCAATCAAAACCGGTAATGTACTGTTTAATACTTCGGTTTCAAAGTTGTCTCTTGTAAGTTTTAAAAGTGCCATATCAGTACCTCCTTTTATAAATTGCCCGAAGGCATTTTTACAGTTTTTTCTTTAGTATGTCCCAAAGAAATGTATTTTATGAATGATGTTTTCAATAGTTACAGAAATATTATACCAGTAAAATGACCTAATGAGAAGATGCTGTTTGGCGAATAAGCGGATAAAAAAAGTACATTCTAATATTGAAAGTGAGAGAATAATTAAAAGGATATATACGGATGAAAATAACGCAAGGTAATGTAATTTATTGACATTCATAAAAGGAGATATTTATGTTAAAAGAAGCAACGGATATACAGGAACAAATCAAGACTGACTACGAGCATTTGCACGCCTGCCCTGAGGTTGGATTTGAGTTGACAAAGACGCGGGCTTATGTCAAAAAGAGGCTGCTTGAGATGGGGTATCAGCCTATGGATTGCGGTAAGGCAGGAATCGTAGCAACAGCAGGAAATCCGGAAACCGGTAAGTGCTTCCTGCTTCGGGCGGATATGGATGCATTGCACATCAAGGAAGAGGCGGATGTGCCGTATAAAAGTGCAAACGGCAGTATGCATGCCTGTGGTCACGACGCCCATACGGCTATGCTTCTTGGTGCAGCCAAAATCATCAAGTATCACGAGCAGGAACTTGGCGGTTTAGTGAAGTTTATGTTCCAACCGGCGGAAGAAATTCTGGAAGGAGCAAGGGATATGATTGCGAATGGGGTATTGGAGAATCCCAAGGTTCATGGTGCTATGATGGTTCACGTGATGACAGGCGTTCCTTTGAAAACAGGTACAATCGTTGTGTCGGCACCGGGTGTCAGTGCACCGGCAGCAGATTTTTTTGAAATAAAGATAAAAGGGAAAGGGTGCCACGGTTCCATGCCGCATATGGGAGTGGACCCGTTAACGGCAGGAGCGCATATCATCATTGCCTTGCAGGAAATTCAGGCAAGGGAGATGAGTGTTTTCAATAAGGGCGCATTGACTATTGGTGCACTAGAGGGCGCTGATGTGGCGAATGCAATACCGGATGCTGTCATTTTAAAAGGCTCTATGCGTGCTTTTGATGAGGACGTCCGTAATCATATGAAGAAACGTTTGACAGAAATAGCCGAGAATGTTGCGAGAGCTTTTCGCGCAGAGGCGGTAGTGACTTATACAAGCGGTGCGCCTACTCTTGTGAATGATAAGGAATTATCAGAGAAAACCGGCATCTGGTTAAAAGAAACTCTGGGTGAAGAAATGGTAATCCGTAGTCAGGATATGCCGGGGCAGAGCGGTGGCGGTTCGGAGGATTTTGCATATGTATCCCACGAGGTGCCATCTATTATGGTAGCGTTGGCAGCAGGTGATTCAAGGGAAGGGTATGAACATCCATTGCACCACCCGCAGATGCGGTTGGATACTAAGGCTTTTGTCTATGGCGTGGCTGCGTTAGCAGAAGTTGCCATGCGGCATGTGAAGGTGTAAAATTCCGTGGGCTCTTCTAATAATAACATTTACTGCGCAAATATTTTTATTCCATAAAGAACCGTTTGAATACGTCAGCACTTAATGAGCAAGGATACTTCCTTGCGAATTTAGTACTGTTACGTAGTCAACCGAGCGAGAGCGTGTTCTGGTGGAATATAAAATAATTTGCGCAGTTTTACATTGTATACAAAACCCACGGAATTTTTATATTATTACTTTGTATTCTGTAAAATATCCACCGTGTGTGCACCGGCGCCGATTAAATCAGCGCGTTCGCAGGTTGAGAGTTGATACTCGATAAAATACTTGAATTCTTCTTCGCTTAGCTGATTTAAGAACGGCCTGATATAGTTGGCAGGTCCGTCCGGTGAAATGATTTGGAGACGTTTTATCCCCAGAGACGCATTCAAAGCGTCGATGTCTTCCAGACGCATATAGTCATATAAATGTTCCGGCTTGGAGAGGGTTTTATAGTCATCGCTTAAACGTTCTTCTTCCATGCACTGTAAAATATTACGTTCTTTGAAAGCAAAGGTTACAACGCTGTATTCGTTCATACAGTAGGCCACAAGAATGATACCGTTTGGCTTGGTGACACGCATAGCTTCGGCTAAAGCCTTGCTTTTATCTTCGTTGCCAAACAAATGATACATAGGACCAAAAACAAGGGTTACGTCAAAAGTGTTATCCGCCAGTTTCTTAAGTTTCATAGCGTTGCCCTGTATTGCGGTAAGACTGCCTTTTAACGCATCGCCCAAGGCATCGCGCTTTTGTTTTAAAATGCCGAGGTTGTATTTGACAAGTTCCACGGCAGTAACATCATAGCCTTCTTCCGCCAGTGCAATACTGTAGCGTCCGGTGCCTGCGCCGATGTCAAGAATCTTGATTTCACCGGGAGCGCGGTCCGCGGGAAGATACTTATGAATGTACTTCATAGAGGTAATAAATTCTACCTGTCCATGGCGGGAGTCCAGTCTTTTCTCTTCATTAAATTTATTGTAATAGAGTTCCAAATCGGTCATGTTTCTCATAGTTTAGTCCTTTGCAAATTAGTAAGAACAGTATAGCATATTTGTGTTGAAAAGAAATCCATAAATTTTTCATTCTTTTATGGCGGAATCTGTGATAAGATAAAATGCGGGAGCGATAAAATATATTGTCGTAAAGAGGATGCAAAAGTGAAAATACACGTACTCATTGAGAATACAACCGACTCGGATTTGCAGTGTGAGCATGGCTTGAGTCTGTATATTGAATATAAGGGGCAGAAAATCCTTCTGGATGCCGGAAGCACCGAAGTCTTTGCAGAGAATGCGAAGCAAATGGGTGTTGATTTGGCGGCTGTGGATATGGCTTTTCTGTCCCATGGACATTATGACCATTCCGGAGGTTTCGGGGCTTTCATCGGGGCGAATGAAAGTGCACCGGTGTATGGGATGGAGAGTGCGATGGGGCGATATGCGTCCACCTCGGGTGGTGTAATGCATGAAATAGGTGTGCCTGATGCGGTGAAGGAAGTGCTTAAGGAACGCATAACGGCGATTGATAAGGTGGCAAAGATTGCGCCGGGGATTACCCTTGTGCCCCACAGTACAGCGCCTGATAAGCTGGCGGTAATCGGTAAGAAGGCCGGGTTGTATCGGGAAGCAAAACCACAGGAGTCTTCCTGGGTGCCCGATGATTTCGTCCATGAGATGAGCGTGGTGTTTGAAACGAACGCAGGGCTTGTGATTTGCAACAGCTGTTCCCACGGCGGTGTGCAGAACATTGTAGAAGAGGTAAAGAACGCTTTGCCTGGGCAAAGAATCTATGCCTATGTGGGCGGCTTACATATGAAGGGGCGTAAGGACGGCGAAGAGATCTGCATCTATTCAGAGGAAGAAGTAAGGGATTTGGCAGAGTATATTAAAGCTACGGGTATTGAAGTGTTGCTTACGGGGCATTGTACCGGAGAGCCTGCAATCGCGCTTCTTGAAAAACACCTGGAGGAAGGG
This sequence comes from uncultured Lachnospiraceae bacterium, assembly GCA_964591945.1. Taxonomy (GTDB): domain Bacteria; phylum Bacillota; class Clostridia; order Lachnospirales; family Lachnospiraceae; genus UBA3766. The sequence goes on from CAZQBM010000088.1 coordinate 4,361, forward strand.
CAGTTGATGCGGCTTTGTACCGGAACTGTTTATGACTTGGGAGGACAATTATGAACATTTACGAAGGAAGACCTGCAGATACCGCAGGCAGAAGTGAAAAAGAAATTGCGGCATATGATATGCTGGATGCCCTTGGCATTGCATACAAAAGAGCTGACCACGAAGCGGCAATGACAATGGAAGACTGCGTGGCAATCGGAGATGCCTTGGGCGCGCATATTTGCAAAAACTTATTTTTATGCAATCGCCAGAAGACAGATTTTTATCTGCTTTTAATGCCGGGAGACAAGATTTTTAAGACGAAGGAATTGTCATCTCAGATTAATTCGGCAAGACTGTCTTTTGCAGGTCCGGAAGAGCTTGCGCAGTATTTGAATTTGACGCCCGGCTCAGCAACGGTGCTTGGCCTTGCCTATGATAAGGAGAACAAGGTGCGTCTGCTGATTGACAAAGATTTGCTCGCACCGGAATGGTTCGGATGCCATCCTTGCATGAATACATCAAGCATTGCAATGAAGACGAAGGATATGCTGGAGAAGTTTTTGCCGTCTACCGGGCATAATTACACGGAAGTGACGCTGGTTGGCGAGTGAGAAAAGAGAAGGCGACTTTTTCTCTCCGAAATAACATAGGGGAGCAAAAAGAGTATAAGCCTATAAAATATATTTGCCACTTTTTTTCAACGGGTGTATAATATTTTGTAGTTTATGACGATATAGTAGATGTTGCGAAATTGCAACGGCCTTTATTAGGCGATTGGATAAAAGCATACAATACATAAGGAGAATGTGGGATTATGAAGATTTTAAAAGAATTTAAAGAATTTATCAGCCGCGGAAATGTAATGGATATGGCAGTAGGTATCATCATCGGTGGTGCTTTTACAGGAATTGTAAATTCATTGGTAAATGACATTATCAATCCCTTAATCGGTATGATTGGCGGAACTGATTTGACAGGTTATGCTTTGGTTTTAAAAGATGAAGCAACTTTGAATTACGGTAGCTTCCTTACCGCAGTGATTAACTTCTTGATTATGGCGGTTGTTGTATTTATTCTGATTAAGACCATTAATACAATGACTAAGGCATTCACACGTAAGAAAAAAGAAGAAGCACCTGCAGCACCTACTACTAAGGTATGTCCTTTCTGCAAGAGTGAAGTAAACATCGAAGCAACAAGATGTCCTCACTGTACTTCTGAATTAAGTGAATAAAATGTAAAGAACAAAAGTGTATCGTCGAATGTGGCGGTACACTTTTAATTCTTGTACTGCGTACAAGAATGATTGCAGATGTACACCTCGCGGAACGGATAATAGTTGCGTTGCAACTCCGCTCGGGCGCAGAGAATGTGCAAAGCACATTCTAATATGAAAAGAGTTGATAATTTATGCATAACAAAAAATATGAAATCGATATGTGTAGCGGTTCCATCTTGAAAAAAATGTTGTTGTTTTCTCTGCCGCTTATGCTTTCCGGCATTTTACAGCTTCTGTTTAATGCGGCGGACATTATCGTGGTGGGAAAATATGCGGGGGATAATTCCCTGGCAGCGGTTGGCGCGACAGCTTCTTTGATTAACCTGCTGACCAATGTTTTTATCGGGCTGTCCGTAGGTTCTAATGTTTTAACGGCTCGTTTTTATGGTGCCAATCAGCAGAAAGAATTGAAAGAAACCGTGCACACGTCCGTTATGTTGAGTCTGGTAAGCGGTGCGATTCTTGCGGTAATTGGTTTTATCGGGGCGCCCCTTATTATGAGTAAAATGAATACGCCGCCGGAGGTTCTGAAACTGGCGTCGCTGTACCTTAGGATTTATTTCCTGGGTATGCCGGCGACGATGGTTTACAACTTCGGCAGTGCTGTTTTGCGTGCGGTGGGCGATACAAGAAGGCCCTTATATTACCTTGCGTTTGCCGGGGGGATTAATGTGGGACTGAATTTGATTTTTGTAATCGTTCTTCATATGGACGTGGCCGGCGTTGCCCTTGCTACGGTGATTTCACAGTTTATTTCCGCATTTCTTGTACTTCGTTGTCTTATCAAGGAAGAGGGCGGCATTCACCTTGAGTTAAAAGAGTTGCACATCAAGGCAGATAAATTCTGGAAGATTGTGCAGATTGGTTTGCCTGCGGGATTCCAAGGTACTCTTTTTTCGCTGTCCAATGTTTTTATCCAGTCATCGGTCAATTTGTTTGGCGAGACGGTAATTGCGGGCAATTCTTCCGCCAGCAGCGTGGAGGGATTTGTGTATGTGGCGATGAACTCTTTGTATCAGGCGGCGATATCTTTTACAAGCCAGAATATCGGTGCTATGAAGTTTGAACGCGTGAATAAAATTCTTTTTACGGCCCAGGGGCTGGTGATTGCCACCGGCGTGATTATGGGTAATCTTGTGGTGCTGTGCGGTCGGCCGTTGCTGTCACTTTATACCGATAATCCGGCAGTAGTAGAGGCCGGTATGGTGCGTCTTATGTATATCTGCAGTGTCTATGCCTTGTGCGGTATGATGGACGTTATGGTAGGCTCCCTGCGCGGTATGGGGTGCTCTATTGTTCCTGTGATTGTATCGCTTCTTGGCGCCTGCGCGTTTCGTCTGGTGTGGCTTGCTACGATTTTTCAGATTCCGCAGTATCATTGCGTGGAGACGATATATGTGTCTTACCCGGTGTCCTGGGCTTTGACCTTCCTTGCGCATGTGATATGTTTTATGATTGTGCGGCATAAAAGAGGGAAAGAGTGGAAGATTATGCAACAAGGAGTGTAAAAACTATTTTAAGTTTGCGAGTTTGCAAAAAAATTGAATGTAACTTTTTACAGTTTACGATGTTATAATAGTTGAAATTATTTGCATAAGAGATATGACATTGTTTCTCTTATGCAAATAATAAAATTAAAAACGTAACGATAAGGGCAAATTTGTCGAAAGGCAAAGACGCAAAGCCGGAAGCTGTAAAAGGATTATATATAATCAAAGGTGTTTTGGTTGCAATCAATACACGTGTGTGTTTTGGTTGCTATTTATTTAGAAAAAATTAAGATGGTAGGGTTTGACATTATGAGTAAAAAAAGAAAGCGGTTAATGGGAATTGTAGGTGCAATAATTTGTATACTTCTTTTGGGTATTGGGATTA
>CAZQBM010000089.1:0-7287 GCA_964591945.1 uncultured Lachnospiraceae bacterium
ATGCCCTTATCGTTGGCATAATCCTTAATAGACAGCCACTGTAACGTAAACATATACTGCAAAAAGGCATAAAATTCAATATCCGTTGCCAGTCTTCGTTTTGCCACTGCAATTTCTTTTTTATCTCTTTTGCGAAGCTTCTCCGGCCACTCGATGAAACTTTTACCGTTGTTTTCATCCTTAAGCGCCATATACAGGCAATAATCCGGCAACCATTCCTTCTCTTCCTCACAAAAGGCGATAAAATCTTCATTCTCCCCTATATTAGATCTCTCATAGGCCTTACGAAGCAACTTAAAACGTCCCTTATAAATCTTCTCGTAATCAATATACTGCTCCATATCGCCGAAATCCACAGCATCACATTCCTTAGCCGTCAACCACTTTCTCTCGATTAAGTCTTCCAAATCGATAAAATAAGGATTGCCTGCGAAGGTTGAGAATGACTGATACGGCGAATCACCGTAACCTGTAGGCCCCATAGGAAGCACCTGCCAGTAGTGTTGACCTGCTGCCTCAAGATAATCTACAAAATCATAAGCTTCCTTAGAGAAGCAACCAATACCGTACTTTGACGGCAAACTTGTGATTGCCAGTAACACTCCGCTCTTTCTAACCATTTTACTTTCCCTTTCTACCCCTTTAATACACTTCTCTTGCTCTCTTCCGAGTGCAAACACATATCCGCATAACACAACAGGGCTTCGGAAACTCCAAAGCCCTGCATTGCTATTTCCTGCGTATAAGCATTATATAACAATTTTTTAATTACTTCAACTTCCAGATATCGCGATTGTATTCTGCGATGGTACGATCTGATGAGAAGAAACCTGCTTTAGCAATGTTAACAAGCATCATTCTTCTCCACTTGCCTCTGTCTTCGAAGTCTGCAAACATCTTATCTTTCACTTCGATATACTCTTCTAAGTCAAGCAATGTCATGAACCAGTCTTTGTTCAATAATTCATTGTAAAGACGTTCTAACTGCTCTTTGTGACCAATCTTTAAGGTTTCTTCGCTTACGATAAAATCAACCGCTTCCTTGATTACAGGGCTGTTCTTATAGTAATCCTTAGATACGTAGTCAGCCTTCGCATAATGCTCGATAACCACTTCACTGGACTTACCAAACTTATAGATGTTATCGTCGCCTACAAGCTGGTGAATTTCCACGTTTGCACCGTCTGCAGTACCTAATGTTACCGCACCGTTTAACATAAACTTCATATTACCGGTACCGGATGCTTCTTTACTTGCTAAAGAAATCTGTTCTGAAATATCGCAGGCAGGAATCAAACGCTGTGCATATGCTACATTGTAATTCTCAACCATAACAAGCTTCATATAAGGGCTTACTTCAGGATCATTGTTGATAATTTCCTGCATTACAAGGATTAAGTGAATGATATCCTGTGCAATAATGTATGCAGGCGCTGCCTTCGCACCGAAGATAAAAGTAAGGGGGCGTACAGGCTTCTTACCGGCCTTGATTTCAAGGTACTTGTGAATGATGTATAAAACGTTCATCTGCTGACGCTTGTACTCATGCATTCTCTTAATCTGAATGTCAAAGACAGACTCTGTATCAAGTGTAACACCTTCATTTTGGGCAATGTATGCTGCAAGTTCAGCCTTTTTACCCTTCTTGATTTCTTCCAATTTCGCAAGTACTTCTTCATCATCCTTATAAGCAAGAAGCTTCTCAAGTTCATCCGCATCTTTCTTATATCCGTTACCGATTAAAGAAGTAATGTATTCTGCCAATTCACGATTGCAAGATAACAACCAGCGACGGAAAGTAATACCGTTTGTCTTGTTGTTAAATTTCTCAGGATAAATCTGATAAAAAGCATTCAACTCGGTATCTTTTAAGATATCTGTATGAAGCGCAGCAACACCGTTGATTGCGAAACCGTAGTGAATGTCGATGTGAGCCATATGTACACGTTCATCTTTATCGATAATCTGTACCTTAGGATCGTCATACTTTGCAGCTACGCGCTTATCTAATTCTTTGATAATGGGCACTAAAGCGGGAACAACCTTCTCTAAATACTTCAACGGCCATTTTTCAAGTGCTTCTGCCAAGATTGTATGGTTTGTATATGCACAAGTCTTGCTAACGATTTCAATTGCCTCATCCATACTGATTGCCTTATCTTCTGTAAGGATACGAATCAACTCAGGAATAATCATAGTAGGATGGGTATCGTTAATCTGGATTACCGCATGGTTGTACATCTTTCTTAAGTCGTACTTACGCTCCTTCATTTCGTGAAGAATCAACTGTGCAGCATTGCTTACCATAAAGTACTGCTGGTAAATACGAAGTAAGTTACCTGCTTCATCGGAATCATCAGGATATAAGAATAAGGTTAAGTTCTTCTCGATATCTTCCTTGTCGAAATCAATGCCGTTCTTTACAAGGCTTTCATCGATGCTTTCCAAGTCAAACAAATGAAGCTTGTTTACACCGTTTTCATAACCAACTACATCAATATCAAACAATCTTGATTTTACGGTAAAATCTTTGTACTTTACATCAAAGCTTACATCTGTGCGGTTTAACCATGACTGCGCTTCAATCCAGTCATTCTTCTCTGCACACTGCTTATAGTCCTTAAATACCTGCTTAAAAAGACCAAAGTGGTAGTTTAAACCGATACCGTCACCGGGCAATCCTAAAGTTGCAATGGAATCCAAGAAACAAGCTGCAAGACGTCCGAGACCGCCGTTACCCAGTGAAGGTTCGGGTTCGAACTCTTCTACTTTCGCAAGGTCCTTACCGTTTGCTTTCAAAATATCGTTTACACGATCATAAATACCTAAGTTAATTAAATTATTGGAAAGAAGCTTACCAATGAGGAATTCTGCTGAGATATAATAAACCTTCTTCTCCCCTACGATAGGTTCTGTTACCTTGGACATATCCTTGGTAAAACTCAACAATACATAATAAAGCTCTGCTTCGCTGCAATCCTTCACGCTCTTGCCATAAAGTCTCTCGGCAGTCTTTGCAAGCTCTGCTTCCATATTTGCTTCTAAAAGTTGTTTTTGAATCATTTCAGACTGTACTGACATTTCAAACTTCCTTTCTTACATAAAAACATCTTCTCATACGCTCATTAGTTTACACGAAAAAGTAAAGATATGCAAGTATAAGCACATTGTAAAAATGCCGAAAAACAAGGTGTTTTTTACGGTTTTATTAAAAGATTTTTCTATGTTGTATCACGAAACCAACGATAAACGAAAAAGTTTCCACAATCACCTTTGTAATTCCCGGCGGCAAATGTAAGTATTCTGTAAATATGTATAAGCAAACCGAATTAAAGCATAAAATACCGACGCATAGCACAGCATACTGTAATCCGGATTTCACTTTCTTAGCCTTACTGCCAAAAACATAATTGCGATTAATACAATAATTAGATATACCCGACACAATTCTTGCTGCAACATTGCACATTACAACACTTAATCCCTCTTGGGGATTACCGCACAAATATAACAATATAAAAAACATTGCATAATCGATAATCGCACAGGCACAAGAAGAAAACAGGAATTTAAACAAAATCGAATAAATTCTGATAGAATCTCTAATTGGTCTAAAATGAGTCGTCTCATTTTTATTATTTTCATACACTGTTACAATAGGAATCTCTATTATTTGAGCCTTACTTTTTACTAACGACATCAAAGCATTCATTTCATATTCATAACGATCCCCGCTTACTGCTGACAATTCCTCAAAATGTTTCGTGCCGAATGCCCTCAAGCCGGTTTGTGTGTCTTTTAACTTTTTACCGGTCAATAATCTGAAAAATAACTTTGTTGCCTCGTTCCCCAACTTAGATTTCCACGGAATATCTTTATCAAAAGTTCTCGCACCAAGGACAACCGCCTCTTTATTACTTTCCCAGCACTGCACAACGCTAATCACATCCTGAATTCTATGTTGTCCGTCGCCATCAATAAAGACCACACCCTCGTCTGTTTTATGCTCCATCACATAAGAAAGTCCTGTTTTAATAGCGGCACCTTTTCCTCGGTTTACTTCATGCTTCAACAGAACATCCTGCGGTTCCAAACCGACAAAATTCTTTTTACATTGCTCATTGCTTCCGTCATCCACAACAATAATTTGGTAATCTGTCTGTTCATGAAGTTCCTGTAATACTGTTTTTAAATGATGATCCGGATTATAACTTGGAATTATTACAACCATATCTTCCTCTACCTATCTGACTTTTTAGAAATAAGAGGCTGAGCCACCGAATAACATATGTATAAAAAAGTATATTCCGCATACCAAATGCCATCCTAACAGCACACTGCCAACCCAATTGTACCACTTATTCTTAATACCATATTTTTTCCATTCTTTCAACAATATTATGATGGATGAAAAAAACACAAAAAACAAACCATGCATATATCCCCATGCAAAATTTGCATCATAAAATCTATAGCCACCTTCGTATACTATATAAAATGTTAAAATTCCAACACAATATATAATCCAACTGTATCGATATAACAGATCCGTTTTTAGCTTCTTTATATTACAAAGCAAGTAAAACAACGGGAACAAATTTGCCTTCACAATTGCCCCTTTAATGGATGGCGTCCAAACATGCCACGCTTGTCCGGGGCCAATTTGTATTCCACCGGCTTCTACATCAAAAACCATTATATACTGCCATATCAAAATAGCAATTGTAATAACCGCCCCTATTAAAATAGAATAATCGCACTTTGTAAACTTGAATTTGATTTTAAACCATTCTATCATAAATACCACCGCAAATATCGGCGCAATTACAAAAATAAAACTCGGTTTTGCCAATACAGATAATACCATATATATGCCAAAGAAAATACAATCTTTTAATTCACATTTCGGGTACTTTTTGATAATATCTATAAATTTCAGAAATAACAAAATAGAAAACGGCCTTGTCGCAATATACGTTGCATTCTGAAACGGATTTGGTGAAAAAACACCCAAATAACGCTGACCATATGCGCCTTCCGGCAATTCGGGTGCCGCTAAATAAATCATAGACACCAAAAAAATCATCAAACATCCCAAAACCGCAGCATTTTTAGAAATATCCTGTTTTACCAAATAACGATAGGTTACAATCACGCCTAATGTATTTAATACAGTTAATACAATAGGAATCGCAATATATACTGGCATTATAAACGATAATAATCTTGCCGTTTCAAAAAAGATCGGATAAGGAAACGAGTATCCGGACTCTTGCCCTTGAATTTCCAAAATATACGCACGCATATCCGAAAAATAAGAATAATCCTCATGTAAAAGGCATTGATTATAAAACAAATAAAATAAACAGGCTGAATATGCAATTGTAAAAATCCAAAACAACCAGTTAAATGCATTAACCTTTGTCTTCAACTTTTTTTCCTCCACTTTGTTTTAAAGTAAGTATGCTTAATCCTATATAAAATACCGAACTGAAAATCAATGGAAACGCATATCGGGGATGATGATAATATGCCGGAATTCCTATATAAAATATTGAGGTCATAATGCCTGGCACAAATGCAATGATATACCTGTAACCTTTTTTATTTATAATCAGACATAATAAAAATACAAACAACCAAAAATACAATCCCGGATTCTGTAACACCCTAATCACAGGCAACGAAACGCACCATTCCTGTACAATTTCATAAACATATCTTAATTTTAAACATACATTCGGAATTGTAAAATTAAATTCCTCATATTCGCTACCATAATACCATATTGAAAAATCATTTTCCTCATTTCTTGCCACAGGTGCCAGGAATCCATATGAAACATTAAAAGATGCTTCCCAGATAACAAGCGGATGCTTCATTACCTGTTTCATCCACACCTTACTATATTCTTTCACAGCTTCATCTGAAGCCTCCAAATCTACGATAGGCTTAATTCCGTCAGAAGTCACGGGATTATAATATGTTTCAATTTGCTCAAAATCAATGACTCCTGAAATTATTTCGATATCAGCATCCGTTAATTCCTGAGGATATTCCAAAGCCAAACGACAAGTATGTTGCAACATATTTGTATAAATCAGGTGATCCATACCCTTTTCGATTCCGATAACAGGATAAATTATTTTTGTGATAATAAAAAATAATGCAATGCCGGCACTTAAAACGAGTGTAACTAGCGCTTTCTCTTTCTTCTTTATCTGCTGCTTAAAAATATAAATTACAAGAAAAACAAACATAGGTACCGCAATATAAACGCCGTTATGTTTTAACAAAGAAGCCAACACACCAAAGATTGCAAAACGCACTGCTGACCACCACTTAATCTTGTATAACATACCGTCTTGTTCTTCCAATAATTCATAGGCGCTTATTGACACCCAAAGCAAACAGGTTGCATATGGTGCATCTTTTACAATTACAGATGCATAGTGTGAAAAAAGTGGCAAAAATGCAAAATAGAGTTCTGCCAATATGATAAAGAATCTGTTTTTTATCCTCTTCTGTAAAAACCAGATACAATATGCAAAGCTACACGCCATAAACATATACTGGATTAACACATAAAGAAATACTCCTATACTGGGTAAATGAAGCAAATTTCCAATCCAAACACAGATGCCTACCAAAAAGGTAAACATCGGCGGATGAGGATCCGACATCGGAATATAACCAAAAAACTGCATTAATTGATTCTGAACATCATTACAATATCCTCCCGGAAAAATTGCAATCAAATGAGGTAGCCATGCCAATACAATAACAGATAGAATTGTTATATATTTACAGTTCTTAAACACTTTGTCTGTTTGTACCTTATTCAATAACAAAAGAAGCGCATACAAACATGTTGATATGACATAATACAATCCCCAAAAACGAATAAAACTTATGCAAAAAACAAATCCGTCCCCAATCATATATTTAGCGCTATTCAGTTCCATAAAACTTTCAGCTAACAAATATAATGCAGAAAACACAATCGATATTATCGAAATATATCTTTTTCCCTTCCTATATTCCGAAATTCGTTTCGAAATCCACACCATTCCTAACACGATAAACAACAAACCGAAATCTTCAATCAAACCGTAATCACCAAAACCGGCATCAAAACGCTGTAAAAAAGATACAATTTTTACTATTTCTCCGGAATCTGCTGATTGCAAGTATATATTAGGATAAACTTTGCTCATATCAAAAAATAATGAAAAATATATGGCTACTGAAATCAATATATATTTTATAATTTTTTTAATCATAGAT
>CAZQBM010000090.1:0-7171 GCA_964591945.1 uncultured Lachnospiraceae bacterium
TTATAAAAGATTTTACGTACTTTTATGAAATTATAAGAAGAAAAAGTTTAGAGGAGTTAAAAGTTATGAGTGACAAGTTACGAGTTGGTATTTTAGGCGGAACCGGTATGGTAGGACAGAGATTTATTTCTCTCCTTGAAAATCATCCTTGGTTTGAAGTGGTTTTAATCGCTGCAAGCCCCCGTTCTGCCGGTAAAACATATGAAGAGGCAGTTGGCGGACGTTGGAAAATGACTACTCCCATGCCCGAAGCAGTTAAGAACTTGATTGTTCTTGATGTAAATGAAATCGAAAAGATTGCAGCAGAAGTAGACTTTGTTTTCAGTGCAGTAGATATGACAAAGGATGAAATTAAGGCAATTGAAGAAGCTTACGCGAAGGCTGAAGTGCCTGTAGTAAGTAACAATTCCGCACACAGATGGACACCTGATGTTCCGATGTGTGTTCCTGAGATTAATCCTGAACACATGAATGTAATTGAATTCCAGAAGAAGCGTCTTGGTACACAGAGAGGTTTCATTGCAGTAAAACCTAACTGTTCCATCCAGAGCTATGCACCTGTTTTAACAGCATGGGCAGAATTTGAACCTTACGAGGCAGTTGTTTCTACATACCAGGCAATTTCCGGAGCAGGTAAAACTTTCAAAGATTGGCCTGAAATGGTTGAAAATATCATTCCTTACATTGGTGGCGAAGAAGAAAAGAGCGAAAAAGAACCCCTTAGAATCTGGGGCGAAATTAAGGATGGTGTAATTGCACCTGCTGATCACATTAAGATTACAAGCCAGTGTATCCGTGTACCGGTATTAAACGGACATACAGCATCTGTATTTGTTAAGTTTAAGAAACAGCCCACCAAGGAACAGCTTATTGACAGAATCGTAAACTTCAAGGGTGTACCTCAGGAATTGGAACTTCCCAGTGCACCGAAGCAGTTTATCCAGTATTTGGAAGAAGATAACAGACCTCAGGTTACTTTGGATGTTGATTACGAAAAGGGTATGGGCATCAGCGTTGGCCGTATCCGTGAAGACAGCATCTATGACTGGAAGTTTGTAGGTCTTTCACACAACACCGTAAGAGGTGCTGCAGGCGGTGCCGTTCTTTGCGCTGAATTATTGAAGGCACAGGGTTATATCACCAAGAAATAATGCTTTTATAAAAAGGGAAAACTATGTTAATCGGACGTTCGCGTGAGTTGGACTATTTAACAAATTATTATAATCAGGCTGATAACAGTCTTATTGTACTGTACGGACAGAAAGGCTTAGGCGTTAGTTCTCTTTTGCAGGAATTTGCAAAGGAGAAAGACGTTGTGCGCCTTTGTGCAAGCCAGTGCAGTCCGAGACAACAGTGCTATGTCTGGTCAGGTAAAATAAGAAATCAGGGTATTTCCATCGGGGAATATCCTGATTTTTCTGCGCTTTTTGATGCAATCAGCGAATTATATACCGGTCAAAACAATGCAGGTAAGATTGTTCTTGTGATTGAAGATTTTCAGTGGGCGGTGCGAAACAGCGATGATTTTATGACTGCACTGACTGCTTTTCTTGCCGGGGAGGAGAAGAAAGGACGTCTTATGATTATTCTTGCATCCAATGCAATCTGCTGGGTAGAGAATACTTTTATCTCAAAGATTGGACGTAACGCCTTTGCAATTTCCGGATTTTTAAAAGTGAAACCTATGAGTTTTCTGGATATGATGTGCTTTTATGATGCTACGGATTCAAAGAAATGTATGGATATTTATAGTATTGCCGGCGGAAATCCCGGTTATTGGACACGCTTTGATATAAAATCAGACTTAAAGACGAATATTTGTCGTCTGTTTTTGGATAAAAATGCTGTTTTTGCATCGGAAGGTCTGAATCGTATCAGTGATGAATTACGTGAATTGAGTGTTTACGGGACTATTCTTGCATCATTGGCGGAAGGTAGAGAGAAATTAAATGATTTATATGCGCATACCGGCTTTTCGAGAGCCAAAATCAGTGTATATTTGAAGAATTTAATGGCCTTGGAGTTGGTGGAAAAGGTATTTTCTTATGAAACGGCAGATAATCGTAATTCCAAGAAGGGCGTCTATCGTATTTGTGATCCCCTGGTGCAGTTCTGGTATCATTTTATCTTTCCTCACAGCGATGAATTGGGCGTTATGAGTGCAGAAGAATTTTATGATATATATATTTCGGATGAAATCACGGATTATATCAGTACAGGCTACGGTAAAATTTGTGCGGAATATTTGGAAATCCTGAACGAAAGAGGGAAATTACCTGTTCAATATACCCGTCACGGCGAATGGGTTGGCAAAAATGGCCGAATCGATGTGGTTGGTCAGGATGCAAGACGAAATACCTTGCTTGGTTTCTGCAATACCAGCGGTAAGGCACTTGATTTGGCTATGGTAGAAGCAGATATTGCGCTTGCCAAAGAGGCGCATTTGCGGCCTGAGCATTGTTTCTTCTTCTCGGCGGATGGTTTTACTGCGGAAGTGGAAGTGTTTGCTAAGAGACAGGCTGGTGTGTATCTTGTGGATATGAATGATTTGTAGGATGTGTTTTTGTTTATAAGGTAAGGTATGTGTAATGTGGGAATCATTTGAATTTGACAGTGAAGGGTCTTTTGAAGAAAATGGGGAAGCTTCTTCTGCTGAAATGACTGAAGAAGTGTTTGAAATGACTGAGGAAGTGTTTGAAATGACTGAGGAAGTACCTGAAGAATCTTCTGAAGAATTGGATGAAATTGCTGAAATTCAGCAGGAAAAAGAGGACCGTCAGACCGCAAGAATTACTGCAATAGGCGGTATTATCTTTGTGGCGTTTTTATTGCTTATTGCTATTAGTAAGTTGTTTCCTTCAGGTGCTAAATATGAATTTATATTAGAGGGTAATACGGTTCAGATTCCGTGTTCGTATTATGATTTTGAAGATTTGGGATTTGAAATGGTGTCCGAATATAAAATGGATAACGTCAGCTCCGGTGATACAACTTGGGTGAAAGCCAGAAATTCTGCCGGGAAAGAAATTGAACTTATTTTATTAAATGATACCATGTCTGACCAAAAAACGCGTGGTTGTAAAGTGATTGGTATATCGGTTGACGAAGGAAAGGCGCCTGACTTCAAATTGACAAATGATGTTAAACTTGGAATGTCTTACAATCAGGTAAATGATATTATGGGCGTGGGTGGTTTGACTACTTATGGGGCAAACGATTATACGGAACAGGTTGGTTCTGATGTATATAATATTCGCATCAGCTATGAAAACCCTATTATTTCGGTTAATAGCGGAACAACAAATAATTCATATATGGATTATGACAGCCTTACATATTATGCTATGAATAATTTTTGGAACCGAAAAGTGACATCTATTTCCGTAAGGCTTGAACATTAACGGACTTTGTGAAGTGTAAGGAGAGTAAATATGAAAAAAGTATTTATTATTTTATCCGTAATTGCATCTGTTCTTCTTGTTGGCTGTAATGCAAGGGAAGTGGTGTCAGAACTCCCGGAACAGGTTTCTGAAACAGTAGAAAATACAGAAGATGATGTTACGAGCGAAGAAGAAAGTAATAATAATACCGGTGATGCTTTGCTTGAAGAAACAATGGAAGAGTTTTTTGGTAGTGAAACTTTAAGTGAAGAAAACGTAGATAATACAGATGTATCAGATACAGAGCTTCCATTAGAGTTACAATCAACCGACAATCCTAAAGTGAATGTAATTTTGAATCTTTCGGGTACATATACAGATATCGTCGGAAATACGGACAACTATGTTTATCAGATCCCGCAGTTCAATGCGGATTCGGATTGCGCGAAGGTGCTTAACGAAAGAATTGTGGAAGATTTATATGACGTTATTAACGATGAAGTGCAGACAATGCCCACAGGGTGTTCTTTGTTTTGTTACAGTGTGACATATGAAGTAGTTGAATATGATAATATTGTAGCAATTATTGCGTCTGTGCCTTATCCGAATGATGTTTTTCTGCGGTTTGCATACAGTTATGATTTTGCAAATGAGAAAGAAGTCACAAATACTGACCTTCTTACAATGCGAAATCTTACGGAAGAGGATTTTATAACGGAGTCTTTACGACGCGAGAAAGAATATTTTAAACGTCAGGTTGACAGTACTTATCCCGGTACGGCGGAAGAAGATATGAATGCATGGATGCAATCTGCAATTAACGATACTACAGTTGATTTGCCGATGTATATGGGAGCCGACGGCATATTGTATGTATATGTTCCGTTCCCTTCTTTAGCCGGTGCGGACTGGTATTACAGTCTGGAACAGTTTTAATCAGTATCGTAATTTGAAGGATACGTTATTTTAGATGTTATTAAGTAATATTTGAAAGGATAATACCATGGGAAAAGCGGTTTTTATCGCGGAGAAACCTTCGGTTGCCCGCGAATTTGCCAAAGCCTTAAAATTGAATACAAAGTCCCATGACGGATATTTGGAGTCTGAGAACACCATTATTACCTGGTGTGTCGGTCATCTCGTAAATATGTGTTATCCCGAAAGCTACGATGAAGCATTGAAGAGATGGTCTTTTGATACCATTCCTTTTATCCCGACGGATTATAAATATCAGGTAATTGACGACGTGAAGAAGCAGTTTGAAATTGTAAAAGGACTGCTTACCCGTGCAGATGTTGACACCATTTATGTCTGCACTGACTCCGGACGTGAAGGAGAGTATATTTATCGTCTTGTGGAGCAGGAAGCCGGTGTTACGGGCAAGAAGCGTCTTCGTGTATGGATTGATTCCCAGACCGAGGAGGAAATCATTCGTGGCATTAAGGAAGCAAAGGATTTGTCAGAGTATGATAATTTGTCAGCTTCTGCTTATTTGCGTGCCAAAGAAGACTATTTGATGGGTATTAATTTTTCACGTGCCCTGACTTTGAAGTACGGTTATCAGGTAAAAAGCTATTTAAATGCCCCTAAGGGCGTGGTTTCCGTAGGTCGCGTTATGACCTGCGTTCTTGGTATGGTTGTGTTGCGGGAACGTGAAATCCGTAATTTCGTGAAGACCCCTTTTTATAAGGTTTGGGCTAAAATGCAGATTGCGGACTCTGAAATTGAGGGCGAATGGCGTGTGACGGAAGACAGTAAGTATTTTCAGTCGCCGAAATTATATAAAGAAAACGGTTTTTTGGACCGTGAGACAGCACAGGATTGCATTGCATATACCTTAGAGCGTGAAGCGCAGGCTGATACTATGTTTACACCGCCGGCAGAAGGCGAAAAGCAAATTATTGCCGGAGAAGATTTTGGCAATATGCGAGTGTTCTCCATGGAGAATAAAAAAGAACGTAAAAATGCACCGCTTTTATACAATTTGGCGGAATTGCAGAATGACTGTTCCAAATATTTTAAAATCAATCCGGACCAGACCTTATCCATTGTCCAGGAATTATATGAAAAGAAGCTTGTGACCTATCCCCGTACCGATGCGAGAGTATTGTCTACGGCGGTGGCCAAAGAAATCCATAAAAACATCGCAGGCTTACAGAATTACGCGGTTTTACAGGACAATGCCAAAGAAGTGTTGGCGATGGGTTCATACAAAAAGATTGCGTCCACAAAGTATGTAAATGACAAGCAGATTACGGACCACTATGCAATCATTCCAACAGGACAGGGATTTCAGGCCTTGGGCAGTGTAAGTCCTACCGCAAGACTTGTTTATGAAATCATTGCAAGAAGGTTTTTGGGAATCTTTTATCCTGCTGCCGTGTACGAGAAGGTTTCTTTGGTAACAGAGCGCAGAAATGAGAAATTTTACTGCTCTTTTAAGGTGTTAAAAGAAGAAGGTTTCCGTAAGGTAATGCAGTATTCTTTTGCGAAAAAGAAGGATATGGACAAAGATTTAGGCAAAGAAGATACCGAGAAAGAGAATGCAAATAAATCCGGTGCAGAGAATGAGGCGGAAGAAGTGAAGTGTGACGAGGCGTTTTTGAAGATTTTGGCAGGCCTTAAGAAGGGTGACGAACTTCCGCTTAAGGCGTTTGAAATCAAGGAAGGTGAGACACAACCGCCGAAGCGTTATAATTCCGGTAGCATGATTCTTGCTATGGAAAATGCGGGACAGTTCATTGAAGATGAGGATTTGCGTGCGCAGATTAAGGGTAGTGGTATCGGCACCAGCGCGACGAGAGCTGCGATTCTTACCAAATTAGTGAACAATAAGTATCTTGCGCTGAATTCCAAGACGCAGATTATTACGCCGACACAGATGGGTGAAATGGTTTTTGATGTGGTGCGTTTGTCTATCGGTTCGCTTCTCAATCCGGCGCTGACGGCAAGCTGGGAAATGGGCCTGACCGGCGTGGCGGACGGAAGCATTACCGAAGAAGATTATATGAAGAAACTGACGGATTTTGTGACGAAGCATACCAATAACGTAAAAAGCTTACGGAATCAGAATCAATTGAAGCAATGCTTTGATTATGCGGCGCAGTTTTATAAAAAATAAAAGCAGTGTCATATATTAAAGTATGTTTTTGTAAAGTTTATTTTAATAGCAGGTTCTAAAATTTAAAAATTTTATAAAGCGAGGTGACATTATGTCAGAAGCAATGAAAATTTCAAACCTTATGTCCTTGGAGAATACAATCGCCGCCAAATTATTTGACGGCAAAGAGTATCCTTGGGAAGTTTTACCTGAGATTGGGAAGTTTATCGTGGAACTTGGCGAGACACTTCCGGTAGAAAAGTATGAAAAGCGTGGCGAGAATGTTTGGGTAGCAAAGAGCGCCAAGGTATTCCCGTCAGCCTATTTAAACGGTCCTCTTATTATCGATGAGGAAGCAGAAGTGCGTCATTGTGCTTTTATCCGCGGTAACGCCATTGTAGGTAAAAATGCCGTAGTAGGTAACTCGACAGAATTAAAAAATGTTGTGTTATTTGACCGCGTACAGGTTCCGCACTACAACTATGTGGGCGACAGTGTATTAGGCTATAAGGCGCATATGGGTGCAGGTTCTATCACTTCAAATGTAAAAAGCGATAAGACCCTTGTTGTTGTAAAATCAGCAGAAGAGAACATTGAAACCGGCTTGAAGAAATTCGGCGCAATGCTTGGTGATTGTGTGGAAGTTGGTTGTAATTCCGTATTAAATCCCGGAACTGTGGTTGGAAAAAAC
>CAZQBM010000091.1:0-6990 GCA_964591945.1 uncultured Lachnospiraceae bacterium
GTAAAGACAAAGATGGCAAGAGAGTAAAAGAAGTTGTAGATGGTAAGAAAGTTACCGTATATGATGAAGTAGAAAAGGAAATCAAGAAAGATTTACCTTCAAGACTTCATGCAAGACGCCAGATGTTAAAGGTTTTAACACCGGTTGTTGAAGTTCCCGAAGCAGCAGCAGGCAAGAAGCGTAACACAAAGAACGTAGATATGGTTGCTAAGCTTTTCGATGAAATCGCTCCTAAGTATACAGAGCGTAACGGTGGTTACACAAGAATTATCAAAGTTGGTCCTCGTAAGGGTGACGCAGCTATGATGGTTGTAATCGAACTTGTTTAATTAGTAATAACGTAACGACAAAGATGAGTTGGTTATATTTACCAACTCATCTTTTTTATTTTGTAGCACATTGACTATATTTTGTTTTTTCATAAATAAAATACTTTTTATTATTGTAAAAATAAGTTATACTCATAAAGTAGGGTATTAGAGTAATTCGTCTAATATCCTAAAAATGTATAGCAAAAGGGAATTTGAGGAGGATATTTTAAAATGACTTTAGAAGAATTAATCCGTTATGCCAAAGAAAATCACTGTTCGGATATCCATATTACAGTAGGTACTGCATTAGCAATCCGTCGCTATGGTACATTACAGATTTTGGAACCTGCACCTTCAGCAGAAGAATCCAGAGATATGATTTTCTCTATTTTGGATCAGGAACAGGTACACAAAGCATCTGCAGGTGAAGATCTTGATGTTGGTTGTATGCTTCGTGACGGAACCAGAATCCGTGCTAACGTATATCATCAGAGAAATAACCTGGCTGCAAGTATTCGTCTTTTGGATGATACTATTCCCAGCTTTGAGAAGTTAGGTTTGCCTCCCATTGTTAAAAACTTTGCAGAACTTCCCAATGGTCTTGTATTGGTAACCGGTCCTACCGGTAGCGGTAAGACAACAACATTGGCATCTATGATTGATTACATCAATAAGAATACTTCAAAGCATATTATGACAATTGAAGACCCTATTGAATATATTTATCCTCATAACAGGGCGATGATTCATCAGCGTGAAGTTGGTAGAGACGTTGACAGTTTCGCAACAGCTCTTCGTTCAGCACTTCGTGAAGATCCTGATATTATTCTTGTAGGTGAAATGCGTGACTTCGAAACAATTCAGGCAGCGATTACCGCTGCAGAAACAGGTCACTTGGTATTCTCTACTTTACATACAACAAGTGCTGCACAGACAGTAGAACGTATCGTTGATGCTTGTCCTATCGATGGTCGTGAGCAGGTTCGTGCACAGTTTGCAAATGTTATCAGAGGTATCCTTACTCAGCAGTTAATTCCTTTGGCTGACGGTAATGGTCGTGTAGTAGCAACCGAAGTATTAAATGCAAACTATGCTATCAGCAACCTGATTCGTGAAAACAAATCTGTACAGATTACGAGCGCAATTCAGTCAGGTATGCGTGAAGGTATGCACACTATGAACAATGACTTGATTCGTTTGGTTCATGAATCTAAGATTACAAAGCAGGATGCTATGAGAGTATCAACAGTACCTGCAGAATTAGAAAAAATGTTATTCTAAAATATAAGATTTTATAAAGAGCATTGCGAAAGCAGTGCTCTTTTTGTATACTGGTAAAGCGTAGAATAATAAAAGGTGACAAAAATGAAAAGCAAAAAAGGTGGTTTATCCACAAGTGTTATCAAAACAATTGCATTAATCATTATGTTCATTGACCATTTTGCGGCCGGTGTAGTGGTGCGTATGCCTAATTTGCATGATCATCTTGCGGTGTACCAGTGGATGCGTCATATCGGACGAATCAGCTTTCCTATTTATTGCTTTTTTATTGTGGAAGGCTTCTATAAAACAAGAGACCGTAAAAGGTATGCAAGGCGGCTTGCAGCCTGTGCATTGATTTCGGAAATTCCTTTTGACTTGGCAATCTACGGTAAAGTATTTTATCTCTGGCATCAGAATGTGTTTATGACCCTTTTGGTGGGGCTGTTTGCGATTTGGGCACTGGAGTCCATTCGAAATATGAAAGAGCTGTCAAAGGGCGTTAAAATTGTCACATCATTATGTACAGGTGTAGGATTTGCACTGCTGGCGGAAGTGCTTTTTACAGATTACGGAAGTTTCGGTGTGCTTTGCATTATTATGATGTATGTGGTACGTAGACTTACGGAGCATAAAATTAAATTCTGGGCGCCGGTGGTTTTGTTAGCGGGAATTATGGTTTTGGTGATTTTAAGTTATACCGAGGTTTGGGCGTTGTTGGGACTTCCGTTGATGTTCTTTTATAAGGGTAAAAAAGGGTGGAACGCCAAGTGGTTTTTTTATCTCTTTTATCCGGTGCATTTGCTGGTGATTGCAATCATTGCACTTTGCCTTGGCGTGCAAAGATGGGGGTTGTTTTGAGGAAATAGAATGGACGCAAACTATAATTGTGTGAGCGGGTTCTTTTAAGGAAGACTATTTGTATCAACTTGTATTTAACCATAAAATCGGTTAGAATGATGATTGTGTCGTAAAAGGCACAAAGAATTTGATTATTCGTATAGATTTGAATTGTGTAACCAAATGATAGAGTGGAGTTTTTATGTCATTAATTAAAACCAAAAATCTTACATTTGAATATATACGTCGCGATGATGAAGGAAACGTGGAAGGCATTACCAAGGCGGTAGATGATGTGAACCTTGATATTAAGCAAGGGGATTTTATCACGATTCTCGGCCACAACGGTTCGGGAAAATCAACCCTTGCCAAGCACTTGAATGCCATCCTTTATCCTACGGAAGGTACTGTATGGGTGGACGGCAAGGATACCAATGAAGATGAACATCTTTGGGATATTCGCCAGACTGCAGGCATGGTTTTTCAGAACCCGGACAATCAGATTATCGGCCAGGTTGTGGAAGAGGATGTGGGGTTTGGCCCAGAGAATATGGGTGTTGCAACTAAGGAAATTTGGGAACGTGTGGAAGAGAGCCTGAAAGCAGTTGGAATGTATGAGTTTCGCAAGCACTCGCCGAATAAATTATCCGGCGGTCAGAAGCAGAGAGTGTCCATTGCGGGTGTGATTGCCATGCATCCCAAGTGCATTATTTTGGATGAGCCGACGGCGATGTTAGACCCCAAGGGACGTAAAGAAGTCATCCGTGCGGTGAGAGCCTTAAACGACGTAGAGAAAGTAACGGTGATTTTAATTACTCACTATATGGAAGAAGCGATTTATTCGGACCGGATTTTTGTAATGGATAAGGGAAGCATTGTGATGCAGGGAACGCCGAAACAGGTATTCTCCCAGGTAGAGCAGTTAAAAGAACTGCGTCTTGACGTGCCCCAGGCAACGTTGCTTGCCTATGAACTGCAGAAAGCAGGCGTGAATTTGGAAGACGGTATTTTATCCAAGGAAGGATTGGTAGAGGCCTTATGCCGATTATAGTGCATCATTTGTCCCACGAATACGGGACGGATACAAAACTGAATACATTGGCGTTGGACGACATCAACCTTGTGATTCCCGACGGGCAGTTTGTGGGTTTAATCGGCCATACAGGTTCCGGGAAAACCACTTTAATCCAGCACTTGGATGCTCTTTTGGAGCCAAAAAGCGGGACTGTGTATTTAGACGGCGAGGATATCTTTGAGAAGGATTATGACAGACAGAAGCTTCGTGGGGCGATGGGGCTGGTCTTTCAGTATCCGGAGCATCAGTTGTTCGAGACCACGGTTTTTGCGGATGTGTGTTTTGGACCGAAGAATTTGGGCCTTGATAAAAAAGAAGTGGAATTGCGCGCATATGACGCCCTGAAACTGGTGGGATTGGAGGACGAAGTCTTTTATCAGTCGCCCTTTGATTTATCCGGTGGGCAGAAGCGTCGCGTTGCCATTGCGGGTGTACTTGCCATGCAACCGAAGGTTCTGATTCTTGATGAACCTACGGCGGGACTGGACCCGAAGGGCAGGGATGAAATTTTAGATTGTATCAATCTTTTACATCATAAAAAAGATATGACCGTAATTTTAGTATCCCACAGTATGGAAGATGTGGCAAAATACGTGGACCGCATCATTGTAATGAATAAGGGCAAGGTGTTTTTAGACGGTAGTCCCAAGGACGTGTTTGCCCATTATAAAGAGTTGGAAGAAATCGGCCTTGCGGCGCCGGAAGTAACATATATTATGAACGAGTTGGCGGCGAAGGGATTGCCTGTCAGAACAGAAGTAACAACCTTGGAAGAGGCCAAGGAAGAGATTATAAGGGTGTTGAAATTGCAAGGCAGAATTTAGCAATTTGGTCTCGGGAATATAAATGACCGGGATATGAGGTTGCATGGAAATGAAACGTTGCATTCAGGAGAACAAATGCTTAAAGATATTACATTAGGGCAGTATTATCAGGAAGATTCTGTGATACACCGCTTAGACCCGAGAGTCAAGCTGGTGGGCACCGTTCTTTTTATGATATCGCTGTTTATGTTTAACAATTTCATAGGGTATGGTCTTGCGGCATTGTTTCTTTTCAGTGCAATTAAGATGTCGAAGGTGCCTTTTAAATTTATGGTAAGAGGCATGAGGGCAATCTTTCTGTTACTGCTGATTACCGTGTTTTATAACTTGTTTTTGACCAAGGGCGATATTCTGTGGCAGTGGGGATTCTTGAAACTGACCAAGCAGGGTATTGAGGTTGCGGTGTATATGATGATTCGCTTAACGCTGTTGATTATCGGTTCGTCGCTTATGACGCTGACAACAACGCCGAACCAGTTGACGGACGGCATTGAGAGCCTTTTAAGTCCCTTGAAGATTTTTAAGGTGCCGGTGCATGAGGTGGCAATGATGATGTCAATAGCATTGCGTTTTATACCGATTCTTATGGAAGAGACGGATAAAATCATGAAGGCCCAGATTGCCCGCGGCGCGCAGTTTGAAAGTAAAAATTTGTTTAAAAAGGTAAAAGCCTTGGTACCTTTGTTGGTGCCCCTAATTATATCGGCATTTCGCAGAGCCAATGATTTGGCACTTGCTATGGAGGCGAGATGTTATCGTGGCGGTGAAGGAAGAACAAAGATGAAACCGTTAAAATATCGCGGAAGAGATGCAGTGGCGTACGTGGTGATGATCTTGTATCTGGTGGCGTTGATTGCGATAGGTATTTTCACGGAAGGGTCGTTACTTAAGATACTTGGCTTGGTGAATTAAAATGAGACGAATAATGCTGACCGTCGCCTACGACGGAACGGATTTTCACGGGTGGCAGGTTCAGCCTGGAGTGAGAACCGTAGAAGGTGAATTGAATAAATGTCTTTCAGAGCTTCTTGGTACGGAGGTTCAGGTGATCGGCGCGAGCCGTACCGATGCGGGCGTGCATGCAATGGGGAATCTTGCGGTTTTTGATACAGAGGGAAATATTCCTGCCGAGAAATTTGCTTATGCGTTGAATTGCAAGCTGCCTTCGGATGTAAAAGTGCAGAAGTCCGAGGAAGTGGCGGCGGATTTTCACCCAAGAAAGTGCAATAGCGTTAAGAGCTATGAATACCATATTGACTGCGGAGAATTCCCGATGCCGATTAACGGGCGATATGCGTACTATACTTATCATAACCCGGATGTGGAACTGATGCGTGAGGCTGCAAAGTATATTGTGGGCGAGCATGATTTTAAAAGTTTCTGCAGTGTTCATACCCAGGCTGAAACCACGGTACGTACCGTTTATAGCGTGGATGTAGAGCAAATGGGCCGTGAAATTGTCATAAGAGTGTCAGGAAGCGGTTTTCTCTATAATATGGTCCGAATTATTGCCGGAACCCTTTTAGACGCCGGAATGGGCAAATATGAGCCTTCTAAGGTGGCTTGGATGATTGAACAGTGCGACAGAACGGTTGCAGGACCTACATTACCGGCGGAAGGGCTTAGGTTGTGTGGGATTGAGATAAAAGGGTAAAAAAATATTTTTTAAAATTTTATTGACACCAACATTTTCCTATAATATAATGATTTAGCATGCGTGTGGACCGTAGCCCCGGGACATGAGCATGAGAACAGACATAGCTGATTCGGAGCATGTGGCCCGGACATCCGCAGCTTCACGTATCGGCAGAACAGTTTAAATTTGGATGAACATTTTGATGGAGGTAAGATCATGAAATCTTATATGGCGAATCCTGCTACCATTGAAAGAAAGTGGTATGTAGTAGATGCAGAAGGATGCACATTAGGACGTTTAGCTTCAGAAGTAGCTAAAGTTTTAAGAGGTAAGAACAAACCCCAGTTTACACCTCATATTGATACAGGTGACTACGTAATCATTATCAACGCAGAGAAGATTGCGGTTACAGGTAAGAAGATGAATCAGAAGACATACTTCTCACACTCTGACTATGTTGGTGGTGAAAAGTTAATCACTTTAAAGGATAAGCTTGCTAAGCATCCTGAAGAAGTAATCGAACATGCTGTTAAAGGTATGCTTCCCAAAGGACCTTTAGGAAGAGAAATGTACAAGAAACTTTATGTTTATGCAGGACCCGAGCACAAGCATGCAGCTCAGAAGCCTGAAGTATTGACATTCTAATCTAAAGGAACCAAGAAGGAGGAAATGAAAAATGGCTAAGAAAGCAACAGAAAAGTTCTACGGAACAGGAAGAAGAAAAAGTTCAATTGCCAGAGTATATGTTATGCCTGGTAAAGGAAATATCACAATCAATAAAAGAGACATCAATGATTACTTCGGCTTAGAAACCTTAAAGGTAGTTGTTCGTCAGCCTCTTGCATTATTAGAAGCTACAGACAAGTATGATGTAATCGTTACTGTACACGGTGGCGGTACAACAGGTCAGGCCGGTGCTATCAGACATGGTCTTGCAAGAGCACTTTGCAAAGTAGATGCAGACAACAGACCTGCACTTAAGAAAGCTGGTTTCTTAACAAGAGATCCTCGTATGAAAGAAAGAAAGAAATACGGTCTCAAAGC
>CAZQBM010000092.1:0-6849 GCA_964591945.1 uncultured Lachnospiraceae bacterium
GCCTTATGCAAATAACTACAAAAATATAATAATAAAAATATAAAAAATTATCAATAAAATAGTTGCTATTCGGTGTAAAAAAATCTGTAGGAGAAAAAAAAGTATTAATTGTTTGTGTTTTGTATTGACTATGACAATAACAAGTGATATAACTGTATCAATAAGATTGATACAGTTGATACAGAATTATAGAAATTGGCCAAGACAGAAATATTACTTATTCGAAAGGAGGAGTTACGTGATTGTTTTAGATTTAAAAAGCAACAAACCAATCTATGAACAAATCGTAGAGCAGATGAAGTTTCATGTATTAAAAGGACATTTAAAACCGGGCGATGCTATTCCGTCCGTGCGTAAACTGGCATTGGATATTGCCATTACACCCGGAACGGTAGCCAAGGCTTATCAGGAGCTGGAGCGTCAGCATATTATTGAAACCATTCGCGGAAAAGGCACTTTTATCGCAGGGAACATTGAGTTAAAGCCGGATGATACACGAATGGAAGAGAGTAAGAAAATGATGCGTTCGGCAATTCTTGAATTAAAGGTGATGGGGCTTTCGGAAGCGGAAGTGACGGACATGGTGAAAGAACTGTATAAGGAGATGAGTGTATGTTAGAAATTAAAGAAGTATATAAAAGTTATGAAAAAACAGAAGTATTGCACGGAATTTCCTTGGAAGTAAAACCCGGGGAAATTCACGGTTTGATCGGTGAAAACAGTGCCGGTAAAACCACTTTAATTAAGTGTGCAACCGGTGTATACAAGGCAGACAAGGGCGAAATATCAATCGACGGCGAAGCAATCTATGATAACCCGAAAGCAAAGGTGCAAATCGGTTATGTGGCAGATTATAACGAATACATACGTTTTTATAATGCCATCAGAATGGTAAAAATGTATCAGCGCTTTTATCCGGAATTTGATGTAGAGAAATTCAATTATTTAAACGATATTTTTGAAATTCCTTTGGAGAAGAGCATCAGTTCCCTTTCAAAGGGGCAGAAGATGCGTCTTGCAATTATGTTGGAAATTGCCAAGAAACCGAAGTATTTAATTCTGGATGAGCCTACATCGGGCCTGGATCCGGTGGCCAAAGAAGCCTTTTATAAGGTGCTTATCAAAGAAGCGGAAGAGAATGAAATCGGTGTTTTAATTAGTTCCCACAATTTGATGGGCCTTGAGAAAATCTGTGATTCCGTAACTATGATTCATCAGGGCAAGGTAGAGCGTCAGATGTCTATGGATAGTATGAAGGATGTACTGACCAAGTTAAATGTGGTATTTGAAGGCGGTGCGGGCCCTGCGTTGTACAATCGCAAGGATTTACTGCGTGTCAGCAACATTGGAAGCATTTATACGTTGATTATCAAAGACTACAATGAAGATAAGGCGGAAGAGTTAAAAGCCTTGGGTGCAAGTTTTATTGAGCCGGTAGCATTAAGTCTGGAAGAGTTGTTTGTTACTCTGGAAGAAAACAGAAAAGAGTAGGAGGCGCCTATGAAGGATATTATGACTTTAATCAGGCATCGTAAGGAGTTTTATCTTACGGTACTGGTATTGACTTTATTGTTGACCATTGTGGGGACATTTTATAATTTGTCCGTAGGTAACGATGGCTTGGAAGATAGGCTGAATATTACTTCGGAAGAGCAGATGGCAAATGTCCTTGCTGAGAACACAAATTTCTATACAAACGGCATGAATTCCGAAGGTCTGATGAACGGTTTTATGAATAATTGGACATATATGGGATTTGTGGGCCTTAACTTTGTTATCCTGGCGGTAATGATTTTCAGTTACTTTAATATGAGTGATAAAGGCACCAAAGAATTCTTAGAAACCCTGCCGGTAAAAAGGATTGCATTGGAAGTCTACAATTACGTGGCACTTATGGGGATTATGGTGATAAACATCATTGTGGCAACCGTGATTCATCTGCTGTATATGGGCAATGTGAACAGCCGAATTGTAGATTTGGCGGAACGCTTTCCACAGTTGTTAGGTAATGTCGTGCCTGCAAATCTGGTAGCGGTTAGTGCGACTTCGTTATTGTATCAGTTTGGTATGCTGGCACTTTTCCTAATTACAATGACCACCTTTTGGTTTGTATGTTCTGTCTTATTTAAGAAATGGGCGGTAGGACTTACAATAGGTGTGCTTTTATGGTATTTCATCAAAGATTGGGTGTATGGTGTTCGTGCAATTATTCATGGGCTGGAATCTAACGTTGAGATAAATGAATTATACCGTAGGATAGCAGCACCCTTTGATGCAAAGATGTATTTCAGCAAATTCGTATGGGACGGTGCCAAATGCAGTAATCCGATTACCGCTTATGTTGCGATAGTGTTGATTGTAATGTTACTTGCATCGCTTGGCATTATGATTGCGCATGCATATGCGCGGAAGTTGCCCGGCGGAAAGTTGTTCTACGTAAATGCTTTAAATATTGCATTTTTATCGATTGGCGGTATTTGGTTGTATTTATCAAGCACCGGTTACTGGGGTTGGGCCGGAAGCGGACCGGTGAAAGCAGCGTTTATTACCGTAATCGGCGAAGTGATTGCCGTTTTCCTTTTATATCATAAAAAAGAGAAGACATATAAACTTGCGGTAAAAGAGAAAAGAGCGGTTGAAAATCCCGTGCTTGCCCAAGGATTAAAGAGTTATTTGCTTGCCGCAGGCATTATTACTTTGGTGACGGAGGCCATTGATATCGAAACGAATCTGGAATGGATTCAACATGCGGTTTCAGAGTGGATTCAGTACACTGAAGATGCGCTTTGGATTTTAAGCGAGTTTAGTATGCATTGGCGCTACCAGTTTGCGATGTTTGTTATTGCAGGATTTGTCATCTTCAAATGTATTCAATTTGCAATGGAGAATAAGAAGGCATCAAGAGAGTTTTATGAAACTTTGCCGGTGAGCAGGGCAAAGATATTTTGCACGAAACTTCTGATGGATTTGGGAATGATTCTTATTCCGTTAACGGTGTTTACGGCTGTTTCCATAAGGTATTTGATACGTTTCCGCAATGTGT
This sequence comes from uncultured Lachnospiraceae bacterium, assembly GCA_964591945.1. Lineage (GTDB taxonomy): Bacteria > Bacillota > Clostridia > Lachnospirales > Lachnospiraceae > UBA3766. The sequence goes on from CAZQBM010000092.1 coordinate 3,044, forward strand.
TGACGTTGTATTATGACGTTCCGGTGTCTGACTTTAACGCCTGCATCGGAGAACAGTTCCTTTTGATGGAGATTATGCTTTGTATCGCAATCTTCTTTATGGGTGTGATGTACCTGATTGATGCAGTAACGGTAAGCGGTGGAATGAAGAATATCTTTTGCGGTGTTGCAGCGTTGTTTGGCATTATCGCATCCATTCTGATACTGGAATTTCAGGTTCCGTTACTTTACGACTTTGCAGCTGTATTATATGGCGAATTAAATCCGGTTGCGGCGATGGTTCATTTGGTTCTTGGAATCTTATTGTTGATTATGGCAGGAAGCCAATATATTCACCGCGACAAGGCGAAAGAAATCTTTTATTATAAGTGGGCGAAATATGCGTTTGCGACTTTATTGAGCCTGTGCTATTTGTATTTCGTTTTGGGAAGTGCGATTTATGAGCAGTCTGTGATTCAGTATTTACTGGCAGCAGTTGGTACTGCACTGATATTCTTCGTAATTGTGTATTATTGTACGCCCGGTAAGGTGGCGGAACTTCGGAAACGTTTTGCAAAGAAGGACAGTAAGAAAGTATAAAAAAACATCCCGGCGGATATCCGTCGGGATGTTTGCATTTGCATCAATTAAATTACTGAGCTGTTGAGTATGAATCCTGGAAAAGTACGGAACCATCTGCATTGTAGTAGATGTATTCGCAAGTAATACCGGTTACACCACATTCAGTTTCAACGTCTGAAACGATGCCTGACATCATTTCGTCTGTAAGTGAAGCTTCAAGCTGGTCTGCAGCAGCGTCAACTTCTTCAATCTGGTCAGCGAACTGGAACCAGTATGTAAAGGTGTTGCCGGATACTTCATAACCAAGGTCAGAATATACACCTGAGTAGCTGCCCTTCATTGATTCAATCTGTGAATCCAAAGCTGCCTTAACAGCGGGCTGTGTGTAGTATTCTTCAACAGTAGCGGGTGCGCCACAAGCAACTAAGCCAATTACCATAACCATAGCTGCAACTAAAGCAAGTACTCTCTTTTTCATTTGGAAATCCCCTTTCGTTAAAAAATTATTTTTACATACAATATCATAATATTCCGAATTTTATTTTTGTCAATTAATAAATGAAAAATTTGTGAAACCTGTATAAAAATCAAGAAAACAGGGAGTAAAAGTAATAAAGTTGCACATAGTCTTACATTGACGAAAAGGCAGGCTGATTTTATAATAAAAAGTAGGTAAGGAGGGGTGGCAGTGAAGATAGAATCCTTAAAAATCAGAAACTATAAATTCATCAAAGAACTTGAGATTAAGCAGATGGAAAACGCGTGCATTTTTATCGGCCGAAACAGTGTGGGAAAGACTGCCATTCTGGATGCGATTCTGACTGCTTGCGGGCAGAAGGAAGTATTGCCCAAGCATTTTAATGAAGCGAGTAATAATATTGAAATTACGGTAAAAATGTCGTTTTCGGAATCGGCGCTTGCACTTTTACACAGGCAGGGGACAATCAGCCGTTTTAAAAAGTATGAACTCTTTTATCAGGATTTCTGTGAGAAGTTTCCTTCTTATAAAGATGGCTTGCTGACCTTTACGTATGTGGCAAATCGTGACGGCAAGGTGCGCTACAGCGATGGTATAAAAAAGGATAATGAATTCATTCCCTTGATTTTACCAAAGATTTATTATATTGACCATCGCAGGGATATTACGGAAATAGAGAATGATATTCTGCGTACCGGTATCCGCGAGAAGACGGTGTCTGCCTTGGCGGAGAATAAGTGTATGTTTGACGAAAGCAGAGAATGTAATAATTGCTTTCAATGCATCGGCAGAATTGAGAAGAAACCTGTGGCGGAACTAACGGTTTTGGAAACGGAGAAATTGTTGGAGTATAAAATGCTTCATTTGGACAGCGATGATTTCATGGAGCGGATGAACCAGTGTTTCCGTAGGAATTCCGGACAGAGAGATGAGCTGGTTACCCAGATGAATGTGGATTTGTCGGCACTTATGGATGTGGAAGTGGTGCGGTATCGTGAGAACAGCGAACGGCCGGAGTCTATTCACGATATGAGTGAAGGCATGAAGAGTATTTATATTCTATCGTTGTTGGAAGCCTATATGCAGGAAGAGGAGAAACTTCCCTGTATTCTTATGATGGAAGATCCGGAATTGTTTCTGCACCCGGAACTTCAGAAGACCGCCAGTGAGACTTTGTATAAATTATCGGAGAAGAATCAGGTGATTTTCTCGACTCATTCGCCTACCATGATTTTTAACTTTAGTAAGAAACATATCAAGCAGGTGCAGTTAAATGCAGACGGCGGACCCATCATCCGTGAGCAGAATGATATCGGACGGATTCTGGATGATTTGGGCTTCAGCGCCAATGATTTTATGAATGTAAGCTTTGTGTTTATTGTGGAAGGAAAACAGGATAGAAACCGTCTGCCCCTGCTTCTTAATAAATATTATTCGGAAGTTTATGACAGCGAAGGTAATTTACAGCGCATTGCAATTGTGGCGACCAACAGTTGTACCAATATCCGGACCTACGCTAATTTGAAATATATGAATCAGCTATACTTGAAGGACCACTTCTTAATGATTCGTGACGGTGACGGTAAGGATGCCAAAGAGCTAAAAGAACAGTTATGTACCTATTATGCAAACCGAGAGAAACAGGATACCGGCGCATTGCCCAGAGTGCAGGAGAAGAATGTATTAATTCTGAAATATTATTCTTTCGAGAATTATTTCCTGAATCCGAAGGTAATGGCAGAAATCGGTGTCATTGAAAGCGAAGAAGCCTTTTATGATATTCTGTTTGAGAAGTATGAGTTATATTTGCACCGCATAAAGAGTTTTGTGCGGATGCGTGAGAAGACCGGCATTGAAATCCAATCAAAGGAAGACATTAAGTGTCATCTGGAGACGATTCTGATTTACGGTCGCGGGCACAATTTGTTTGATATCTTTTACGGAAGATACCGGGGTGAGAAGGAGAATGAAATCTTAAAGAAGTACATTGATGTGGCGGATCGGGATACCTTCAAAGATATTCTGGATACCATAGATTCATTTATGTTCTTTGACAGCAGGAAGATTGTGGAAAAGCAGGGAACAAAGAAATAGCAGTCCGGTGAGGATATTTCAATAAAAGAACCCCAATGTTTATGGTGTATGGTAAACATTGGGGCTTTTTATTATGGCACTGTAAAGATTCCGATTGCCGGCGGATATAATGAAAAAATCATAAAAAGAATTGCGACAACTACGAAGGATATAATGCAAAGTACCGGAGTGTTTTTAATTTGCCCGGAGTGGATGAGTCTTTTACAACTGAAACAGTAGGCAATAGTCATGGCAATAAAGTATACAACGATGTTTAACCATTCAATTACCCCGCCCCAAACGCCTACATAGGTATAAAAGATTACAACGGTGCTAAGCATACCGAGCCAAATGGAGCGGACCTTGATACAGAGAAAATCAGGGGTACAAACTTTACAAAGATAGTATTCTGCCAGGGATACTATTGCAATGGGATAAAAAATGAGTTTTAAATGCTCCCAAATGGATTCGCTGACAGGAACAAAGAAACCGATGAATCGAATTTGACCGGTCCAATCGTACAAAAAATGAAAGATAATACCCAGTATGCTTGCTGTGATAAAGGCAATCAGTTCGGTAGTTTTGATACGTTTGCGTTCGGCAGAAGTCAGTGTAGGATTCATATGTTACCTCGCAATGTTTTTATTATTAGTATATGAGAGAATAAGAAAAATATTTGTAAAAAAGTAAAATTT
>CAZQBM010000093.1:0-6739 GCA_964591945.1 uncultured Lachnospiraceae bacterium
GTAAGTTGATAAATTTAGATACAGAATTTTTTAGACAAATAGATGTATTGAACCTACTTTTAGAAGGATATATAAATGGTGTGTATGTAGAAAATATTTTTGTGGATATGGTTTAAGAAATAGATTGATTGTTTGATTCACAAAGAAAGTTACAGTATAAAATATTGTTTGGAAGTCTAAAAGTCCTGTAATCAATAGGTTTGCGGGACTTTTTTATATGCTGATTTAGGGAGTTGTTGTGCATTTTACCAATATTGACGGAGGGTTTTGGATTTGTTATGATGGGCACAAATACAAGCAAAGCAATTCTTTAGAAATCTATTTTAATTCTATTTTTCTAATTTCTATTTTGAAACATTTCTGTATGAATTCTTGCTTATTTCAATGATTTAATTAAATAGGCAGGAGGAGAAATGATGATGGCGGTTTATCTTCCTGCGCGTGGAAAGGAAGATGCTATGGAAAGACATGCCCAAGGGAAACGTCGGGCCAACCGTCAGTACAAAAACAATCTTTTTGTTTACCTTTTTACACGAAAGAAGAAATATGCCTTAAGTTTATACAACGCGATGAATCACACGGACTATAGCAACGGGGACGACCTGGAGTTTAAGGTGCTGGAGGATGTGTTGTTTGTGCGGATGAAGAATGATGTATCTTTTGTCTTTGACAGTGCAATGAACCTGTATGAGCACCAGAGCACCTTTAGTAATAATATGCCACTTAGAGGCTTGTATTATTTCGCGGATTTGTACCGGAAACTGATTCCGACGACGATTTTGTATCAGAAGAAACTGGTTAAGATTCCGGCACCTAAGTACATTGTATTTTACAACGGTCCCATAGAGGATATGCCGGAAGGGAGACAGGAACTGCGTTTGTCGGATGCGTTTCTGGTGCCGGATGAGACCGGCGGGTTTGAGTGGACGGCCACGGTTGTGAACATTAATTCGGGCTATAACGAAGAGTTGTTTGCAAGGTGTGGAATTTTAAGAGAGTATGTCATTTTTGTGGAGAAGGTAAGAAAGAAATCAGTTGTAATGTGCCCGGATGAAGCGATGCGTGAGACGATTGCGGAGTGCATTGAAGAAGGGATATTGTTAGAATTTTTTAAAGAATACGGAGAGGAGATTATTGGAATGGAATGGTATGAAGTGACGCAGGAAATGATATGGGAAATACAGCGTGAGGAAGCGATAGAAGATGCCAGGGCGGAAGGAATGGAGAAAGGAATAGAAGAAGGACGCTTATTAGGCCGTAAAGAGTGTGAGGCTGAAATGGTACAGAAGTTAAGTGTTGCTGAGAAAACAATACTTGCTTTGCAACAAGAGATAGAGAATCTTAAGCGTAATCTGTTGCCAAACACGCAATAGAAAGACGTTGACAATATTTTTAAAAATCAGTATACTAGGTATGCCGTATGTATCTTATGAATCGGCATCGTTACAGCTGCCCCGGATAAGTGGCGCTTAAGCTCGGGTCTCGCGCGACGGAAATCCACGAACCGTGTCAGGTTGGGAACAAAGCAGCACTAAGAGGAACCTTCCGGGTGCCGTGAGGCAACCTGGGCCCAGCTAACTGTCCGGGTAACGTGTGGCGGTGTCAATTGATAAGATACATGCGGTTTTTTAACGCAATATTTTTAGTGAAAATGAGTGTCCGAAATGCAACTTTTGGGCACTTATATTTGTGTTATAAGTAGAGTGCTTTATCTTTACAGTTGAAAATCAATCAGTTATACTTGTAGATAAGTGAGGGATTGATATGCAACAGAATTTTGATAACGAAGTTTTATATTATACATTTCCGGAATTTGAGAAGTATGATGACATTGTTCACGGTTTTTCATCCAGAGAAGGCGGTGTCAGTGGTGGTTTTTACCGTACTATGAATTTGGGAATTAATACGGAAGACTCTATGGAGAATGTGAAAGAGAATTATAAGATTTTCTTTGATACTCTGGGTCTGGATTTGAATAAAATTGTTCTCGGCCAGCTTACGCACGAAGCAAATATCCGTAATGTGACGGCTGAAGATGCAGGTTGCGGGCTTTTAAAACCTTTTACCTATGAAAGAATCGACGGGCTTCTTACCAATGAACCAGGGCTTGTGTTGACGGCGACTTTTGCGGATTGCGTGCCGGTGTACTTTTATGACCCGGTAAAAAAGGTGGTTGGTATGGCGCACTCCGGATGGAGAGGCACTGTCAAAGAAATCGCCGGTAAAATGGTGGAGCGAATGGTATCTGATTACGGATGCGATATGAAAGACATCGTAGCAGGAATCGGGCCGTCGATCGGAATGTGTTGCTTTGAAGTCGATGAAGATGTTTTCTATGATTTTACCGATTTGACTTATTTGGGAGACGGCTGGTATTACGAGAAAGAGAACGGGCATTACGACATTGATTTGTGGCGTGTAATTTGGTGTACGTTGACCAATCGTGGGGTTTTGCCGGAGAATATAACCATTTCGGGAATTTGTACCTGTTGTAATCACGATGTGTTATTTTCGCACCGTGCCACTAAGGGGCGTCGCGGAACAATGGCAGGCGTGATATCGCTGAAAGAGAAGTAGTTTTGTACGAAAGAAGCCAAGGTGTATGGCAGAAGGAGGGCGTATGATGCTCTATTGTGTAAAATGTGGGGATCCGATTGAAAAAGATGAATTGATTTGTGATAAGTGCGGATATCATTTTAAAATTGTGGAAGGCAGTCCTGCTACGGTCTATATGGATCAGGTGCCGGGGAAAGCAGGGGTGGCAGCTGCGAGTGCAACTGTGTTACAGAATGCTGCGAAACAAGGACAGCCGATGCCAGGATATCAGGCGCCGCAGACTACAGGTAATGAAAGGTTCATGCCTCGTCAAGGTAATTTAGCACAGGGAAGACCTGCGGGAATGCAGGGTCAGCCTATGCAGGGAAGACCTGCGGGAATGCAGGGTCAGCCTATGCAGGGAAGACCTGCAGGAGTACAAGGCCAGCCTATGCAGGGAAGACCTATGGGTACACAGGGACAGCCTCCTATGCGTCCTGTACAGGCAAAGCCGAAAAAGAAGAAAAAGGGTTGGCTCATTGGTTTAGGAATTGCAGGCGGTGGTATATTTGTGGCAGGAATGTGTGCTGTCTTATTCCTGACGGTATTTATAGCAACCGGCTTGTTAATGGATGACGGTGATGAAATTGTGGTAAACGATTACAGCAATCCGGATAGTAGTACTACACAGACTACTGCCCCCATTGTATATGATAATTCGGACGTGGAATTACCTCCGGAAGATGATTATGTTGCCAGCGCAATCCGCGAGCCGTTCGTAACTTTGAAGGGTGATAATCAGGATACCGTTACGGTTATGATTTATATGAACGGTTCCAACTTGGAAAGCGATCACGGTATGGCTACGGAAGATATCCGTGAAATTTTGAACGCGACTTTATCAGAGAATGTAAACGTAGTAATCCAGACCGGCGGAACCAGAAGATGGAAGACCAAGGCAATTGCTTCCGATCATTCACAGCGTTTCCTTGTAGAAAACGGTGCGTTGACATTGGTAGATGACAGTCTTGGACAACTTGATATTACGGATCCTCAGACTTTGGAAGATTTTATCGTGTTCTGCGATACTTACTATCCGGCTGACCGTAATATGCTGATTATGTGGAATCACGGAAGCGGTGCGGTATATGGTTTTGGCTATGATGAGAATGTATATGATTATACCGCTGCTTTAACCTTGGATGAAATGCAGACCGCAATTCGTAATTCCGGCGTGAAGTTTGAGATGATTGGTTTTGATGCCTGCTTAATGGGTGGTTTGGAAACAGCCTGCGCCTTTTATGATTCGGCAGATTATCTGATTGCTTCTGAAGATTTTGAGTCCGGACGCGGTTGGGAATATCAGAACTGGCTCACGGTTCTTGGAATGAATTCATCAACCCCTATGGAGGATATCGGTAAAATTATTGTAGACGACTTCGTAAAAGAATCCCAGTCCTATGGTTCGGAAGGTATTCTTGCATTAATCGACTTAAGATATACAAGACTTCTTTTCCAGACCTGGATTGACTTTGCATATTCTGCGCATGATGATTTGCTGGAATGCAATTACAGTATGGAGATGTCCCGAAGCGACAGAGCATCTTTATGGTTCTATACACCGGCGGAACGCATTATGCGTGAGCCTTGGGAAGACTTGTTTGGCAATGATAATGAAAGTGTTTTAAAAGAATATAATTATGCGGTAGACTTAATGGCGTTGGCTGAGACCTTAAGCACAGAAGAGGCAGAAGCGTTGAAAGCAGCCTTGAGCAGAGCTATGGTATACTGTAGTTCTACTGCCGGGGATGCGGAAATGACCGGCTTATCCATTACCCTTCCTTATAATTCAGAACGCTTTTATAATGATATGGAAGAAATCTATACCAACTGCGGTTTTGATGAGGACTATATTTCCTTCCTTGAAACCTTCGTAGATGCAGAAGTCCAAGACAACTACGACTGGGGACAGTCAGAGTGGGGCGGTTGGGAAACCTACGAAGAAGAGGAAGAAGAGTACAACTGGGAAGAATGGGACCAGTGGGAAGAATACCAGCAAAACGACTTCGGTTGGGACGAATACGATTATACTTCGGACTGGGAAGACTGGTATTAAAAAGAAAAGATGCAAAGAAAAATCACCTTGGAAACAAGGTGATTTTTTGTTGTGTAAATATAAAAGATTCTAAAAAGTCGAATTGAAATTATTGTAACGGCAGATGAACCGTAAAAGTGCTTCCTTTTCCGTAGGTGCTTTTTACAAAAATTTTACCACCCATAACTTCTACGATACGTTTGGAAAGAGGAAGGCCCAAACCGTTTCCGGGAGTGGCGTGGGAAGTATCGCCCTGATAGAATTTATCAAAAATCTGCGACATGGTTTCTTCCGTCATTCCGGTTCCGGTATCTTCGATAGAGATGTGAATGTGGTCGACGGTCCGCTTGCATTTGATATTTAAGAAACCGCCGGGCTTGGAAAACTTAATTGCGTTAGAGATAATATTCTTCCAGACGTGGGCAAGAATTTCTGCATTTTGATACATAGTAATTTCTTCCAAATCCAAATCTAAAGTCAGGTCTTTGGCCGACCATTGTTCTTCAAATAGAATGAGACAATTGCGCAATTGTTCGTCCAGGGAGAAATGTGTTTTATCCGTAACGATGCCCTGATTTTCCAGCTTGGTAAGCAAAAGTACGTTGGAAGACATATTCGCCAGCTCTTCGGATTCGTCCATGATGATTTTGGCAAATTCGCGTTCCTGTTCCGGAGTCAAATCGCCCTGATACAGCTGCCTTGCAAAACCGCGGATGGAAATAATCGGTGTTTTAAATTCGTGGGAAAAATTATGGATAAAATCGTTTCGGAACATTTCGGTACTTTTCAACTCTTCCGCCATGTTATTAAATCCGTCTACCAGGGTACCCAGCTCGCTGCTTTGATTAAAAGGATTCAGCACATTGTCTACCTTAATATTAAAATTTCCGGCTGCTATTTCATTTGTGGCAGTAGTTAATTCTTTTAATGGCTTTAAGATATTTTTATTTAAAACAATTGAGAAAATACCACTGCTGACGTAACTGATGCCTAGGGCAATCAGGGTGATTTTGACGGGACCTAAATCCCAGGTGGTTTTTAAGTCGGTTACGTAAATAATGGTTAAGAAAATACCGGATAACAGACTGGAAACGCTCAACGCAAACAGCATAAAAAATGTCAGTCGCGTGGAGATGCTTCGGATAAAACGTTCCGGTATGAGTTTTTTGATAAGTTTTGACATAATTAATTCATCCTATCTTGTGGAATGTTCAAGTATTAGAGCAACGTCGTATCCGGACATCCGGCTGATTAACCCTAGCTGTCTTTGCGAACAGCTTTGTATCCCAGACCGCGCACGGTGACGATTTCGAAGTCGGGATTGCTTTTGAAACGCTCGCGCAGGCGGTTGATATGTACGTCTACGGTTCGTTCTTCGCTTTGGGAATCTACATCCCAGAATTCTTCCATCAACTGATTTCTTGTAAAAGTCTTGTTGGGGAAGGACAGCAATTTAAATAAAAGCTGAAATTCCTTCTTGGGAAGAGTCAATTCTTCGTTTTTATATCGGAAACTAAATGAATCGTAAATTAACTTGCTGTTTCCGATGATTAACTCCCGGTCGGCTGCAATCTGGGCACGGCGTAAAAGCGCCTGAATGCGGAGGAGCATTTCGAATTCATCCACGGGCTTGGTCATGTAATCGTCGGTACCGGTGAGGAAACCTTTGTGAATGTCATCGGGGCTGTCCTTGGCCGTAACCATCAGAATGGGAATCTGACTTCCGCTTTCACGAAGAATACGTGTAAATTCATAGCCATCGATTTTGGGCATCATAATATCGAGAAGAATTAAGTCGATATGATTCTGGTCAAGCATATCCAAGGCCTCTTCGCCGTCCTTGGCCCAAACGGTTTTGTAGCCGTTCTGAGTCAGAACCACTTCCATCAATCGTGCCGTATTCCGGTTGTCTTCCGCAATTAAAATTGTGAACATAATTATACCTGCCTAATCTGTAGAAAAGTTTCGTAACTATTTAGAGCCAAACACCAAAGGCGCGATTTGCGAATGGTGTTCCGGATAGTTACAATCACGTTAAAATAATCATAACGAAAAATTATAATAAATACAAGAAACAATGAAAGATTTTAGGGTGGTAAAGAATTAGCA
>CAZQBM010000094.1:0-6591 GCA_964591945.1 uncultured Lachnospiraceae bacterium
CTTCCAAGCCTTCCAGAACGGTAATACTCGAAGCATCATAAACATTGTCTGTCTTTGCCATTTTATGCTCCTTCATTGCATTATAGAAACAACAAAAAGCAAACCGAATGGTCTTTTCATTGTTACAAATCTGAAAACGATATTATGTAGACATAATACCATTTTGATATTATAGCATAACTTTTTTGGATTGCAAACAAAAAATACCCCAAAAACAAACATATGTTTTTAGATAATTTGTAACCGCTATCACAATAAGAAGGTTTTTTTCTATAAATATAATTTTTTGTCCAAGCACAAGTTAATTACAAGATTGTACTAATATATGTACACGTTTCACTTAAATTATAGTAAATTTTTTGATTTTTTGTGCACTTATTTCAATACAAGCATTGCAAATGCCCCGAAATTGTATACAATAGTAATTGAGATAAGGCGGAAACCACAAAATATCACAGTGTAATCGCTTTCATATATAACAAAAATAACCTAAAGGGAGGAATTTTAATATGTACGGATTTGGAACAATGATTGAAAAACTTAAGAAAAACCCTAAGTCGATTGTATTTACAGAAGGAACGGATCCTCGTATCTTAGAAGCCGCTTCCAGACTTTTAGCAAGCAGCTTCCTTCATCCCATTCTCGTTGGTAATGAAGATGCCGTATATAGTGCTGCCGAAGAAGCCGGATACAATATTCGCGGTGCACTCATTATTGACCCTGAGAACTATGACCGCTTTGACGAAATGGTTGAACTATTCTGTGAACTTCGCAAAGGAAAGGGTGTTACTCCCGAAGAAGCCAGGAAGACTCTCTCTCAGGCAAACTACTTTGGAACCATGTTGGTAAAAATGGGAGTTGCAGATGCATTACTTGGAGGAGCTACCTACTCCACCGCCGATACCGTACGTCCCGCTCTTCAGCTTATTAAAACAAAACCAGGATATTCCATTGTGTCATCATGCTTTATTCTGGTTCGACCATCTGCTACCGGTGAAAACGAGGTGCTTGCCATGGGCGACTGTGCAATCAATATCAAGCCATCAGAAGACGAATTAGCTGAAATGGCTGGTGAAATAGCAGCATGTGCAAGGATATTCGGAATCGACCCTCAGGTTGCATTTTTAAGCTATTCTACACATGGTTCCGGTTCCGGTGAAGATGTTGACAAAATGCGTAATGCAGCCAAAAAGGCAAAGATTAAATATCCTAACCTTCCAATTGACGGTGAACTTCAGTTTGATGCTGCCGTTTCTCCTAGGGTTGCGCGTACAAAATGTAATGATTCTGCTGTAGCAGGACATGCAAATACTTTTATCTTCCCTGATATCAATGCAGGTAACATTGGTTATAAAATCGCACAGCGTATGGGTAACTTTGAAGCATACGGACCTATTTTACTTGGATTAAATGCTCCTATCAACGACTTATCACGCGGTTGTAATGCTATTGAAGTATACTCTATGGCTATCATCACCGCAGCACTTGCATTACAATAATAAAAGCAACACCCCCTTGGTTATCCCAAAAACCAAGGGGGTTATTGATTTTAAAGTATAGTTATATAACGAATTAAACAAGTTTCTTGCAACACGCAATCGCCAGAGAGCCAGGTCCAATATGGCATGATACACTTAAGGATAAATGGTCGATATAAATCGGATACTCTGGAAACATCTGTTGTAATTCTTCCTTAAGCAAATTGGCAGCTTCTTCATTTTGTGTATGTGCAATCTGAAGATAAATTGGATTTTCTTTGGACACGCCACCAAAACGCTTTTCTATATCATTTTTAATGGCATTCATCATGATAGACTTTGCCTGATTAATCGTTCTCGCTTTCGCAAACGCATCGAGCTTTTCGCCCTGAATCTGAAGAACGGGTTTTAAACGAAGCAATGTCCCAAGTGCCGCCGCTGCCGGAGTGATACGTCCACCCTTCTTCAAATAATGTAATGTATCAATCATAATATAGATACTGGAATTAAACTTATCCTCTTCTAAAATTTCCTTGATTTCTTTACTATTCTTACCACTATTCACAAGCGCAAGTGCATCTAAAGTTGATTGTCTCTGTGTAACAGAAATACGCTGATTATTAACAACCTGTACCTTTCCGTCATAATCCTGAGCAAGCATCATTGCTGTCTGACACGAACCACTTAATCCGCTTGACATAGGAATATGAACAATTTCATCATAGGTAGTTAAAAGATTTTCCCACAGCTGTATAATGGAATCCGGTGACGGCTGTGAAGTAGATATATCTGCATTTTCTGCCAATCTTTTGTAAAATTCCTCTCGACTCAATGTAATTTCTTCATAATAAGTCTCGCCATCAATCATAAAAGGCATTGGAACAACGCTAATTCCTAATTCTTTTGCCTGAGCCTGCGTAATACCACTATTACTATCCGTAACAATCGCTACTTTTGCCATATATAAGTAACCTCCTAAAAGACTTTGAATTCTTTAATCATTAAAATTCTACTGTCAGATATTAATAAAGTCAACACTTGAAGCAATATTCTCATCATAGTATTTCCAAAATTCCTGATAATCCTTCATCAAGGTATCTTCACGCAACATATATAATGAAGTTGCACACTCTTGTGCAGCCTGCAATATAGCAGCATCCTGATAAATATCGCCTAAACGAAAACGAAACTGACCGCTTTGACGTATTCCAAAGAGATCTCCCGGACCACGCAATCGCATATCCTCGGATGAAATAAAGAATCCATCATTTGATTTATTCAAAACCTGCAAACGCTCCATAGTTTCAGGCTTTTTTGTCGTACTGATGAAAATACAATAGGATTGATATTTTCCTCTACCTACACGGCCTCGAAGCTGATGAAGCTGAGCAAGTCCAAAGCGTTCTGCATTTTCAACCATCATAACCGTAGCATTTGGAACATTAATACCAACCTCAATAACGGTTGTCGATACCAATACATGTATCAGCCCTTGTGCATACTCTTCCATAATTGCATTTTTTTCCTTGGGCTTCATCTGACCATGCAGATAAGCAACCTTAATAGAATTCGGCAAGGAATTACGTAATTTTTCAGTATAATCGATCACATTTTCCAGCGCTGCCTGGCTGCCTTCCTCGTCCTCAGACGCCTCTACCATAGGGCAGATAACATACGCCTGTCTTCCATTCGCAACCTCTTTTGCAATAAATTCATAGGCTTTCTTTCGATAGTCCACGCCAACAACACAATTTTTAATAGGCAATCTGTTTGCCGGTAATTCATCCATGACCGAAATCGATAAATCACCATACAAAATTAAAGCCAGCGTTCTTGGAATCGGTGTTGCACTCATAACAAGCACATGTGTCTGAATGCCCTTCTGAGCAAGTGTCTCACGCTGCTTCACACCAAAACGATGCTGTTCATCTGTAACAACAAGCTTTAAATCATAATATTCTACATTATCCTGTATCAATGCCTGTGTTCCAATGATAACGTTACATTGTCCTAGCTTTATTTTTTCCTTTGCTTCTCTCTTCTCTTTGGCAGTTAAGGAACCAGTTAGGAGAACAGGCTTAAAAGGCAACTCATATTGCTCTATCAATTCTAAAAACGACTCATAATGTTGCTTCGCCAAAACTTCTGTCGGAGCCATAAAAGCTGCCTGTTTATGATTCATAACGCACATAAAAATTGCCAAAATCGCAACAATCGTCTTACCCGAACCAACATCCCCCTGTACAAGGCGATTCATTAGATGTGTAGAACATAAATCAGTCTCTATTTCACGCCACACCTTTTTCTGGGCATTCGTAAGCTCATAAGGGAGCTTATCAATAAAGTCCTGGCACGCATCAATCTTCATCATTGGCGAATCATTGATTTCCTGTTGTGTCATATCCTTCAGCGACATTACCGATATGATAAAAAACAAAAATTCTTCAAAAACCAGCCTTTTTCTGGTATAAATCAACTGTTCCTTGCTATTAGGAAAATGAATTCCATGTATTGCCTCTGCCAAATTAGCTAAACAATACTTCTGTCGAATCTCCTCCGGTAAATAATCTTCCTGCTGCGAAAGCTGTTCTAACACAATACGGACTGACTTCGATATTGCCTGTATCGTCAAGCCTTTGGTTGTGCTGTAAATCGGTGTTAGTTTATGAAGATTTCTTCCAAATTCTTCTTCCGAAATAATCTTTGGATGCTCCATCGTAAGCTTATTTTTTCGCATAACGACACGCCCGCGAAGTATATACTGTTTTCCCGGTTGTAAAGAATTTTTCATATACGGCATATTAAAATAGGTTAATTCACATATCCCACTCGAATCCTTTACATTCTGTAAATCGGTGTTAGTTTATGAAGATTTCTTCCAAATTCTTCTTCCGAAATAATCTTTGGATGCTCCATCGTAAGCTTATTTTTTCGCATAACGACACGCCCGCGAAGTATATACTGTTTTCCCGGTTGTAAAGAATTTTTCATATACGGCATATTAAAATAGGTTAATTCACATATCCCACTCGAATCCTTTACATTCACGGTTGTAATGGACATATTTCTTTTTATATGAACGGTCTGTGGTGCACTTAACACAGTGGCACGAATAGACTGTATCTGTTCTGTGCACAACTCTGCAATTAATACGATATCCTTCCACTCTTCATAATCCCGAGGATAATACTGGATTAAATCGCGAACCGTAAAAATATTCAGCTTATGATAAAAGAAAGCCGTTTTTTCTCCAATTCCCCGAATATTGGTAATGTCATCTGTTAGCTTCATAAGTCTTAACGAAGAATCCTTTCTTATTGCATTTTCATACGCTTACGTGCATAAAAGAGGACGGTTTCCCGCCCTCTTTCTATACGACGCTTTTGTGCAGGCATACACTCTGCACATTTATTTCTTAATTATTCTGCGGAAACAATATATGAGTAAATTGGCTGTCCACCAAACTGCAGTTCAACATCACATGAGTCAAATGCTTCTTCTACTCTGGCAACCAGCTCCTGCGCCTGTTCCTCTGTGATATCAGCACCGTAATAAATACTAATTAGTTCATAATCGTTCTGCATGATTTCTGAAATCATCTCAAAAGCAACTTCCTGCAAATCAGTTCCAACTGACAGAATTCCCTTATCACCGATACCCATAAAATCACCCTGATGAATCTCTTTATCATCAATCATGGTATCACGCACTGCATAAGTAACCTGACCCGTAGCGACTCTTGCGGCCTCTTCTGTCATAACAGTCTCATTTTCCTCAGTAGAAACATCGGGAACATAATTGATAATCGCTGTAATTCCCTGTGGAACAGTCTTAGTCGGAATAACAATAATATTCTTATCTGTTGTCAAATCCTTCGCCTGATTCGCTGCAAGAATAATATTCTTATTATTAGGGAAGATAAAAATATTGTCAGCATTGATTTTTTCAATAGCATTTAACATATCTTCCGTACTTGGATTCATGGTCTGACCGCCCTCAATGATATAGTCTACGCCAAGTGAACGGAAAATCTCATTCATTCCCTCACCGATAGAAACCGCAATAAAGCCTGTATCCTTATGTTCCATTGGCACTTCCGGCTCCTGTGCAACAGCTTCCTTAGAAATCTCCACACTAGACGCATCCTGCATCTGCTTTTCCATCATATCGGAAACCTTTTCATCTCTTTCAAGACGCATATTTTCGATAATAATCGTAGTCAACGAACCATATAACAACGCCTTCTGCATGGCAAGTCCCGGATCATTCGTATGCACATGAACCTTTACAATCTCATCATCGGCAACAACTACAATCGAATCACCAATGGATTCCAAATATTCTTTAAAATCCATTTCATGCTTAATATTAAATGGCTTATTAAGCATAATCAGGAATTGTGTACAATAACAGAACTTAATCTCCGCCTGTGCCTGCGCTTCGATATTTGGAGTAAGTGCACTCTTATTAACGGAAGCCTGAGGAACTGAATCCAGACTTAAGTCCAGTTCTTTTCCAAGAAATGCATCAAAAGCACCCTTTAATACTTCTACAAGTCCCTGTCCGCCCGAATCAACAACGCCAGCCTGTTTCAATACCGGAAGCATTTCGGGAGTCTGCGAAAGAACGTATTCTGCTTCCTTAATCACTTCACTAATAAAAACTTCAAGATCCTTCTCACCGGCAACCGCTAAGTCATTTGCTCTCTTGGCAGCACCCTTTGCTACAGTAAGGATGGTACCCTCCTTAGGCTTCATAACTGCCTTATAAGCAGTTTCAACAGCCTTCTCACATGCTGACGCAAGAATTGCAACATTAATCTCATCGTATTCACTGATAACCTTAGTAAATCCACGGAAGAGCTGTGAAAGGATAACTCCTGAGTTACCTCTTGCTCCTCGCAAGGAACCGGAAGAAATAGCCTTGGCAAGTGATGCCATATCAGGTTCTGCTATTGCAGCAACCTCTTTTGCAGCAGACATAATAGTCATTGACATATTTGTACCTGTATCACCATCTGGAACCGGAAAAACATTCAACTCATTAATCCATTCTTTCTTATGCTCCAAATTCATTGCTCCGGCGAGAAACATCTTTGATAGCATGTTCGCGT
>CAZQBM010000095.1:0-6532 GCA_964591945.1 uncultured Lachnospiraceae bacterium
ATATCATCCTATTGTTAAAATAATGTATATAAAAATACCCATAAAAAAACCGCCGAAACACTTCAGCGGTTTATAATCAGATTATAAAATAAAATTATGCTCTTTCAACGCGACCTGACTTTAAGCAGTTTGTACATACGTGCATAGTCTTAGTTGCACCGTTTACTTTACATTTTACTCTTCTGATGTTGGAATTCCAAATATGATTGGAACGTCTATGAGAGTGGCTTACATTATTTCCGAAATGAACGCCCTTATCACAAATTGCACATTTTGCCATGATTGCACCTCCTCAGCATAAATTGAGTTCACTGACTCGCAACATTGATATATTATCAAAACTTTATCAAGAATGCAAGAAAAATTTTCAAATATTTTAAAATTAGTTATGGAAACCACGAAATCTTGCGAAATACTACATTAAAAAAACGAAGTTTTACCATGTTTTTCGGTCAATCCCCAAATCGTGTTTTAAAACTTCATATTCACGATTGATTTGCTGCAATGTATCGTTATCACCGCTTAAATTATCAGGATGAAAAATTTTAATCAAATCCTTATAGCGTTTCTTTAAAGCAAGCTGATTCGTAATTCCTTTAAAGAAAATACCCTGACGATATTCCAACGGCCTGGTTCTGGGCGCGCTGTTTCTGGCATCTTCACGCATACGTTGAAACTGCTTCTTCTCGGTTTCCAGCTTCTGCCTGTCCAAATCCAACTGACGAAAAGACTGTTCCAGCACTCTTTGCTTCTTTTCGAAGAAAATGGTATCCTCTTCCAACCGTTTGCGTTGATCTTGAAGCTCTTTCTTAATTTCTCTGGCTTCTTTGTTTAATGCCTTGCGTTCATTCTCAATTTCTTTTCTGGTTTCTTCTAATTTTTTACGTTCGATGCCGAGCTGGTCATACATTTCCTCCAGCTCTGACTTATCCGTCTTAATACGGACGTTTTCACGAAACAACTGGACTTTGTATTGCTCTAATTCTTCCGGCGAAGAGGCATCTCTTAAGATACTGATAAAATTATCCATAGATTATCCCCGATCACTCTACGTTTTCTCTAATCGTAGCAATATAAATGATATCCAAGTACCAATAAAAGGGCTATGATAATACACCCGATAAATTTATTTGTTATAAATAACATCAGTAACATTCCCATTGCCATAGCAAGCAGAAATGCGCCAATTTTTCTTCTCATAATACGGCCACATATATTCTTTGTATCAATATATGCGAACCGGGAAGATTTTAGGCCTGTTTTTCTTCGATAGCATCAGGAAATGCTGCTTTTTTCACTTCATCTTCTTTGATTTCAGCAGCCTTGCTTCCTCTTTCCTGGAATCTGTCAACCAAATCGGGAATCATATCCAAAATCTTGGTTACGCTGTCCTGATTCTTAATATTAACAAGCTTGGAGTGCCCGTTGTTTATTACCAAAATTGCGCTGGGAGTCATTTTCCCGTTCAGTGCACCTGCACCGCCCTTGTTCTTGTCACCGTTCAAACAACCTGCCTGAACGCCGAAAGATACGTCAACCAAAGGAACAATGATGGTATCGCCGATTGCTGTAGCATCTCCTACAACTGTCTTAGTGGATAAAAATCCATCCATACCCTTCATTAATGATTCTACAACATTGTTAAAATTACTTTCTGTCACGTCTCTTAACCTCCCGCCTTACTAATCTGATTAATTTTCTGATATTTCTGTCTGCAAACAAAGTCCATCCGGCCCACATCATTCTGAAAATCTGAAATCTGCCGGTAAGCTTTGCATCTAAATTAAGTACCTTATTCTCCATATCCGGCGTAAACTTAATGTGTTTGCCGTAAAACGGATAAATCATACAATAATATCCATACACCTTCATTGTTGATGCCGGATCCCCGGAACCAAACTCGATATTTGCCTTCAAACGTCTCGGCATCATATGTTTCATAAGCTTCTTTCCTACTTTCCAAAGCTTCTTTATTGCCGACTGAATGCATGGATGCTGAATTAATTTGTAATAATATTTGGCTTCTTTGTATTTCTTCTTAGCCTTCTTAATAAAGTCATCAATTGAGCCTTTAATATTATAACACTTATCACGACATTTTAAAATAAGTTCTTTGATTTTTCGTATAAAAGCTTTGATTTTCTTACCCAAAGGCAATTTGTCAAAGGCATCTTCTTCAGAAGTATCTGCTAATCGTTCTTCAATTTCGCGGTCGATATCTTCTTCCGATAACATTTCGCTGTCTTCAAAACTGTCATCAAAGAACTCATTCTCGCTGACATAATTATCTTCAAGTTTGAAATCTACTGTTTGTCCTGCGGTTTCGTCATTGGTTGTATTTACGACATTTTCGCCGGCTTCCGAACCATCAGCGTTTGCAACATCACTTCCGCCCTCGGATACCGATTCTTCGTCTCCAAGAAAATCTTCTTCCGTTTTCGCAGTCTCTTTCTTCTCCGTCGGATACAATTGCACTTTATAAACCGGAATGCCGATGACTCTTATTACAAGTTTCGCCTTGCCGTCATATGTGACTGTTGCGGTCAATAATCCAAGTAACCATAAAATACGTGCCGACGCATTGAAAACCTCCGCATCTTTATGCGCCTTAACCCGATAAGAAAAGGGCCATAAGAAGATTAACAGCATCAATAACATGCACAGGCCAATCAGTGAAAGCAAGACGATTCCGATGATTTTTAAAATAAGCAATACAACACTCATCTTACTCTTCACCTTCCTGTTTTATTTCCACCACCGTAATATCATATCTTTTAAAATAAGCCTTCTTATAGTGCTCCATTTTATCTTTCAGATAGGATTTCACATCTGCCCCGCCTGTATTGGCGTAGGTTTCTTCAATGATATGAATTACGATACTCTTTGCATTGTCTGCATTCTTTGCAAGCCCGATAATCAAGGGGTAATTCTCTGTTTCCTTATAATACTTCTGTTTAAAAGCCTTGCAATCAAAGTATTCCACCCTGCCACTGATTTTAGACAAGGTAATTACATAAATTCCGGAAGGATATTTCTCTGCGCGGATTTTGCGCCGTATGCTGTTGAAATTTTCAGACGTATGCTCGTCCAAATACAGTTGCCTGCAAAACATACAAATCCTCCCTTCTACGTAAAAAGGAAAGCCCAGCCTCTAACCGGTAACTTTCCTCTTGAAAATCGTACTTTAATAGTATTTCTTGCTGCCCCAGAGATTCTGTTTCTTCAAAGAAAGGTAATCATTGTATGCCTTCTCCAGAATCTGTCTCTCGTTGGGGAACTTCAGCAGATGATACGCCTCATGATACTTATAAAAGCCCGAATCCACAAAAAATTCCTCGCGCTGCGGTTTACTGTAATAGCTGTCTGCCATCATCAAATACCAATGTACTTCTTTGTCTACAACATCTTCCGGCGTTGTAAAAGAATATTCACTCTTGCCTACGTACTTTATAATGGATGCCTTGGCTCCGGATTCCTCCAACACTTCTCTCAGTGCCGTATCCTTAAATTCTTCGCCTTCTTCTACAGTTCCTTTTGGTAAAACCCAACCTTCATAGCGATTTCTGTAATTCTTATATAAAAGCAAAATTTTACCGCGAAATATAACCACACCGCCACAGCTCACTGCTTCACTCATAATGCAATTCCTCCTGTTGGTGTGAACGTAAAAAACTAATAAAAAGTATATCCTATTTCACGGGATTATGCAAGTTATATGTATTTTCATCTATTGTTGAATATTTTTAAATTTATGATATTTGCGCAAATCCATAATTGCCCTAACAAAAAAAATACCAAAAAACAATGCAATAACGAAATAATTAGCACTAGCCAACAACATCATTACAATACCCAATTCTGAACCTTCAATAATAGTTTTAATGAATTGAAATACACATATACCTGTCACAAATGTCCAGAACACTGTAATGATTCCAACAACGACCATCAGAATATATTCTAAAATTAATACAAACTTTGATTTTGGTTTGTAATTTGTATTAAACTTCACAACAATCCTCCTTTTAACGAACCTCATCTATATTTACAAAATATTCCTTGGGTTTCTGGGGATTAAAGTATATCGCAATCTCCTGACCGGGCTCAATTTTACCAAATAAATCTTCTTTTACCTTATAACTTGCGTAGCGGTAAATTGCCTGCTCCTCTTCTTTTACAATGTCGCAGACTACCCAGAAGACGTCTTTGGCGTACTTATAATCGATATAATCAATGTCTTTTACCGTAGCCCAGATACGGTTCTCTTCCACGCACCAATCAGCTATATTTTTAATGCTTTTATGAAAATAAATATTCTTCATTCTCTTGTGATACTTAATCATACTTCTACATAAAAAGAATAGGGGCAAACCAAACACAAGAAGAACCGGAATTCCATAGGTACATGTAAGAGCGATTACAGTACCCATCTCCATCATACCCACATTGTGGTACCTGATCCCTGCTTTTACACCTATAATAACACAAAACAGCATAGAAATAAAAAAATAAGATAAGATAATTAATCCAATCCATTCAATCGTTTTAATTGTTGTTGACTTTTGAAATAAGGCATTATTACATTTGATAATACGCATATTGGTGTAATCATCTGTTTCAATGTGGCCGTTGATTATTTTTTCTTCATTTCGGTTGTTGATTTTTAATTCTTCATTCTGAACTAAGATAATCTCTTTATCTTTTTCGTCATTGCTTTGTTCTGATTCTTTATTTTCTGTTTCGATCGGATTTTTTAAGAATTTTCTATATTTTATTATTCTTCTGCCAATGATAAACGAAGGAATTCCAAAGAGCAAAAGTGCCGGCGAACCCGTAATGCACCAACACCATGTCCAGACAGCACCATATTCGTTCCCTTCTAAATGATAGGAAAGTCCATGAAAGAAAAGAAACAATATGTCCGCCAGAAAAAATAGAAACATAAACAGAAGAACTGCAAAGATAATATAATCTCCTGTTGTTACTTTTATAATTTGATTTTTCTTGTTGTTTGTATTCTTTGTATCCTGCATAACTTCCGCCTTTCGTATCTTTTACATAATTTCATTCAAATTCACATAATGATCAGTTTCTATATTCCATCAATGAAAGATATAATTACACAAATCATCTCATTATTTTAGAAAAAAGGAAGAGATTTCTCTCTTCCTTTTCAATATTTCATATACGAATCGATATCGAAATCCTCATATAAATATTACATTTTAGCAATTAAGCCTGTAATTTCATCTGCCTCAAAAGGCTTGGTTACAAATTCGGAAGCACCGCTCTTGATTGCTTCTACCATCTTGCTCTGCTGTCCGGCAGCAGTAACCATAATAATCTTTGCATTTTCATTAATCTTCTTAATTTCTTTTAATGCCTCTAAACCATCCATATTGGGCATTGTGATGTCCAATGTTGTAATTTCGGGTGAAAGTTCCTGGAACTTATTTACACCATCAACACCGTCAACCGCTTCGCCAATTACTTCATGGCCTGCACCTTCAAGAATTGTTCTTAAAATCTTACGTGATGTTCTTGAATCATCTACAATTAAAATCTTAGCCATCCTTAAAATTCCTCCTAAAAACCAATTGTTTCATCAAATGCTGAAAGCATATTTACAATTTTACCATTTACACAAATGGGTAATACACAAATCTTGCCTGCTTTAGCTGTGCTTCTTGCATCCTTGTAAGAAGGAGGAAGCATATCCATATTGCATGTACCGGAAAGCTTGGTGCTGAACATACCGTTTACACAGTTAATAAATTCACCAACTGCATCCAAAGCATCCAAATCTACCTGTGCGAAATCTTCCTGTCCGTAAACATCTGCAATTGCCTTCAATGCATCGCCGTCTGCCGCAAAAGAAAGTGTTGCAGCATGATCACCGTCCATATCCTGAAGTGCAAAACGGTCAGCTTCGAAAGCATCTATAACAGCACCCTTTAATACATATGTATCGGAATCAATCAAACGAATTAACGCTCTTACTGCGCCCTGTACCAATTCAGCCTGTAAACCGGTAACTTCTGAAGGTAAGAACAACGGTACGATACGGTCTGCATCACCGCTCTTCAATGCATCAATATCAGTTGCGGTGAAAGAATTATCTTTCTGATATTCAGCCAATGCTGCATCGGCCTGTTCCGGTGTCATATATTTGCAATCATCCAAAGCCTGGATAAAAGTAAGATAAGCATTTCCCTGTAATCCTAATAATCTGCCAACCTGTTCGTCTGTTAAATACCCCTTTTCAACAGCGATATCACCGTAGCGCTTATCCATAATTGCCTGTAAGTGATTTACTTCATCAGCCTGTTCCGGCGTCATAAGCTTCTCAGCTACCGCAATCAAACCTAATTTCACACGCACCTTCTTCTGTGTTTCGATCACTTCATCAAGCTGCGCCTGTGTAATCTTTCCGGTTTCCACCAGATAATTTCCAAATAATCGATTAATCATTTTTGCCCTCCCAAAACTTTATTTTATAAAAGTTTTAATAAAAATACACTCTAGTATAAAT
>CAZQBM010000096.1:0-6291 GCA_964591945.1 uncultured Lachnospiraceae bacterium
GGGTGATTCACATTGCGGCAAATATCGGAATTAATGCCATCGGATGTTTCGTGCTGGGTGTGTTTTGATAAAGTGGCGCGGTTTTTAATGTAAGTTTATTATAATTAAATGATTTTTAATGTGTAATTGATAAGAGGGAATGATAATGAATGAAAGAAATGATAGAAGACAACAACAGGTACCTATAGTAACGGATGAGACATTTAAATCCTGGGAGATAACTTCATTGACCTTAGGGATATTATCGATCATACTCTGTTTTATAGTGGGGATTGGATTTGGCATTGCGGGAATTGCGTATGCAAGAAAATGTGAGAAGTACCGGGCACGTAGTGCAATGGCTACATGGGGTAAAATATTAAGTATTATCGGACTTGTTTGGAGTATATTGGTATCATCACCGTTTATTACAGTGGTTGGAGGTATGTTATTATATATACTGACACGTCTTTCTTTCGGCTAAGCAAAGTGAGAAGGAAACATGGTTCTATATAGTGTTCTCTGCGTAGAGTAAAAAGTTTTGTATATACGAGGTAGTAAAATGGTTGAATTTTTATGTTTGTTTGTAACATTGGTTTGCTGTATCGCCGGAGCAATCATCGGTTCCGTTAATCAGGTAAAAGGCCCCAAAGGCGCCCTTGTCAAAGACGAAACCACCGCAAATTGGTTAAAAGAAATTGACGGGCCGGAGGAACCGTTGACGGATATTGATTTTAAGCGTTTGAAAAGGTCCTATAAAAAGTCTCTTACAGGACGGCCTTTTTATGCGATGCTGTTTTTGGTGGCGGCAATTATGGCTATGGTTGTGGGTTGGATGACGGAGTTTGAAGCAGTACATATTGTATTAAGCATTTTAATGCTGGCGGTAGTTGCGGTAATTTTAGTGGTTGCCAATTTAAGAAATAAAAAGATTTTTGACAAAGAACGACAGAATTTTACGAAGAAGAAGGCAATTGTGATTAGCACGGAGAATGCAATGATCATAAATACTCCTGAGATTGCGCGATACACCGGAAATCTTACGACCCAGGCCCAGACGATGTACATCGGTGTGTGTAACCGCGACGGAAGCCCGCGGATTCATACAATTCCTATTTTGGCGGATTTATACGCAATTGCCACCGAGGTCGAAAAGTATGATGTTATTATGTACAAAGGCAATTTCTCGGCGATGATGGCTTTTAAGACAAAGGAAGAAGCTGCGGAAGAGGAGTTGCTGAAAGAAGAAGCGGAAAGTAAGGAAAAAACCACAGAATAAAAGATATCCCTACTTGCTTAATATAATGCAGTAAGCCCCTTTTATCAGAGGTAAAAGTCTGATAAAGGGGTTTTATAATATTTGCAACCTTTTATAGGTTGATATGGTGTTATAGGCGGAAAGCGAAATTACGGAAATAAAAGAAGTAATCTTTTTACACGTTTTATAGGAAGCAGTAAGAGGGGATAAAAATGAAAAAAGCATTTATAAAAAGCAGTATAGCAATAGCATTTCTGTTAGGAAGTATAGGTCTATCCGGTTGTAACTTATTGGGTAGTATGATAGGAAACATGTTGCCAAGCGAAACGCCGGAATATAATATGCAGGCAACAAATAAGGAACTGTCTAAGGAAGAGATTAAAGATTTGTTACAAAGCAGTACCTTGCCGGAGCTTTTGGTTGAAAATGTGGACCAGAGCGTTCTGGAGTTTCAGAATCATGTGTATCTTATGGATCCGCAAATCGTTGAATACAAATTATATGTGGTATCGGATTCCAACGAAGCAATTGCGGAAGAGATCAAGAATGCCTGCGAAGCATTAGAGACCTATTTAGCGTCGGATGATTATCAGGGAGAAGCGATTTGCATAGTGGTATGGGCAGAAAGCATTCATTGCCATTCGTCTAATTTACTGGTATCTTTCGGAAACTGTGACTATAGTTATAATTATTACGGAAAGCATGAAAATCTTACCATAGAAGACCATATATCCCATATTGAACCCTATGGCATAGATGATGAAGTAGCAATCTATGATGAAAACGTAGATTATATGATTAATCAGGAAAGTTACTGGAACGAATTCGATGCAGACTATGTGAATTATGATTATTTTAACTTGGAGTAAAAAGAATTGCGGGTAAGAGAGGAACAAACAATGAAAAAAGCATTTATAAAAGGAATTATTGTATTAGTATTCTTATTGGGTAGCGTGGGATTAACTGGTTGTGGTTTGATGTATAATATATATGAAAATATGATTTCTAATGGAACCGGAGAGCCTGAGCCAGGAGATTTGACAGAGACCGGTGCATGGGAAACGGGAACCTTTTATTATGATGATTATAGGATTGATATTGAAGGCCCGGAAGTTGGGCACCCTTCCCCCGGAACAGAATGGTCTACTTTTTATGAATTGGATGATGATACAGATGTATTTGTTGATTTTATCTGTATTGATGGTTCGTTGGAAGATAGAATATCCGAACTTGAAAATGAAGGTGTGGAAGTTGCGGAAGGCGTAATTTGGGACAATGATTGTTACTTTTATATGGATGAGGTTACGAATGCGATGATTGAGCTGGGGGAAGATGTTTATTTGCAGGTTGAATTAAGAACGGATGATGGCGAAGTTGTAGAAATATCGGAAATTTCTGATGAGTTTGCATTGACAATTGGAAGCAAGTTCGGATATTAATTTTAATGCCGATTTTATATGAAGATAGGATGAAAATCCCAAGGTTTTAGGCCTTGGGATTTTGTCTGTTTATACATTATATTATATAAAAGTGCATATGTAGAATTTTAGCAACCCTTCAAATACTTCTCAAAGAATTCCAAGTGCAATTTCGATAATCTCTCGTGCATTTCCAAAGGAGGCATTTTGCCCGCAAGAGATTTAAAAGGAATGTAAAATTTGGCATCCGTAAAGCCTAAGTGCTTCATATCTTCGAAAACTTCACATTGTACAGGTGCTTCGGTAGCTATTAGGGAACGGGTTTCCACGTTGTAGTTTTCTTTACAACAGATCTGCAGGAAAGGCTTCTTCATAATCATTCCGCCGTACTCGCCGAATACACCGCCGTCAATGTTGATGCCGCATACAAAATCTTCTTCGTGGTGGCAGAGGTAGTACGCAGTAGCACCGCCTAAAGAATGGCCTGTGGCGCCGATACCCTTGGAGAAATCAATGCGGTCGGCGTATTTTTCTTTTAAGGCATGAACGGCTTGCATGGTATCCTGCGCCCACTGAGGGATGCGCTTAAGGATATACTGCATATGTTTCTTCTGAAAGACGTCGAATTTCTTAAACAATTCTTCCGGTGTACCTTTTGCTTTCATTAATTTCTTCTGGTCACGAAGGGCGCTCAGAATGCCGTTATCGTACATAATTTTATTGATATGCTTATCATACAAGTCGAAACTGCCGTCGTCGTATTCGTTCACCACCGCTTCATATGCATGCCCTACGGAAGCCACGATATAGCCGTTGGATGCCAACTGACAGCAGAGGAAGGTGTTGCACTCTACATAGGCATTGTAGCCGTGGTTAAAAATGATAAGGGGAAACTTCTTATTTTCTATATGGGGGACATTCTCGTAGTAATCTGCTTTTAAAATGGAAGGATCTTTTACCTTCATGTGGTAAGCCTTTGCAAGGGCTTTTAACTTTCTCTCGGAGAAAACATCCGCCTTTTCCAAGTCGGTTACGCTTGCTTTGATGGTTGGATAATAAAGGCGTACGGCGATTTTACGCGGTCCTTCTCCCGGGCCGAGCACCTCGGTACGGCTATTGTCGGTTATGCTGAAACATTCGGTTCCTACGGCATATTCGCCGGTAATGTATTCGGGGATTGTGATTTTCTTCATGATAAAAGCCTCCTATTTTATATGTATGATTACGTACTTGTAATAAAACCATTGATAAAACGTCAATTACTCATCTATGCCCATAAGATATTTCACTGTTGTTGCAAGGACACGAAATCTTCTTCGGGGCTGAAACATTTCGCCTACGGGAACTTTGTTATAACAGTGCTGAACGATACAGGCAGTTTGAATACCTGTGTATGCGGAAGAAATATATGCAAGGATTTCCATCGGCTCTATTCGGGGGGTAAAAGTGCCTGCTTCCATTTTTTGGCCAAAATATTCCGAAGTGCGGTGCATCAGGTATTCCTTATTGCCCACGCCCTTGGCGCCGGAGAGGATTTTATCCACACGTTCGGGCGCATTCATGGCAAGGACGGACATTTCCAGGTCAATCTTCTGGACGCCCATCAGCTCCGCTTCCATATTGTCAGCCAGCATATCAAAAATCAAATCCACGACTTTGCCTGGGGAAAGCGTGTCTGCTTTGGCAAGGATGGACTCCAGCTCCAGTTTGATGGTTACCCTTTTACGCATATCTGCCAGCATATCTCCGAAGATTTCATCAATATCCTTATAAAAGCGGTAAATTCCGCCCTGACTCAAACCCGTGCGGTTGATGATGTCCTGCATGGTGACGGTGCTGACGGTCTTCTCTAAGCAAAGCTCATAGGCTGCATCGATGATTTTCTTCTTTTTATTAAATATGTATTCCTGCGTTACTTTCGGCATGGTATTTCCTTTCTGACTGGTATAGGGTTTCGTTTTATGCGTTGTCTTACGTGTAAGAGGTATAGGATTAGTCAATATAAGATAAAGATACAACGCAAATAAAAGTGAATATGGTTTCATTTTAAAGCCTGTGTATGCATTTGTCAATATAAAAATGAAAGAAGTTTCATTTTGTATAAATTATATTCCGGCCGGCAGTTGTGATTATAAGCGGGAAGGGATATAATAAGGTCAGCATTCGCCTTCAGACCGAAGCTGAGCGAAAAGCAGTATAATTGACAGGAGCAAATTATGGCAGAAAGCGAGAATACGTGGGACAAACTTCTACATATTAAAACAACCGGTCGGGATGATTCCAATGCAGATCAATATCGTTACCCATATGAACCGACACCGTACAGCGTTCTGGAGCGTTTGGCAAACAGTGGTTTGATCGATAAAAAAGATGTGGTTTTGGACTATGGCTGCGGCAAAGGGCGTGTCGACTTTTATCTGGCTTATCAGACGAAGGCAAATACCATAGGGGTTGAATATGATGAACGTATTTATCAGGGTGCGATAGAGAATCGGAAGACTGCTGTTTCGGGAGCCAGGACCGAATTTGTGCAGATGCGTGCGGAAGAGTACCGGGTGCCGGAGAAGGTTAACCGGTGTTACTTTTTTAATCCGTTTTCCGTGGAACTCTTGCACAAAGTGATGGCAAGAATAATAGAATCCTATTATGAGAACCCGAGGGAAGTGTTTTTGTTCTTTTATTATCCGTCCGAGGAGTACATTTCCTATCTTATGACCGTGAATGAGCTGGAATTTTATGATGAAATTGATTGCAGCGATTTATTTGAAGGAAATGGCGCGCGGGAGCGGATAATGATTTTTAGGTTTCCTTATTATATAGGAGATAAAGAGTAAAATTGGAAGTTGTCTGTGAAAAGCCCGTAAATAAGCGGATGTTAATATACGTTGCTTGTGGCAACGGCTCTTTTGAATATAGAATTGAGCCATCAAAACAAGGAGGCACAGATTATGCTTAATGAAAATATCAAAAGAATGAGAAAGTCAAAAGGGCTATCGCAAGAAGAACTTGCAATCAAACTGAATGTAGTAAGACAGACTGTATCAAAATGGGAAAACGGTATGTCAGTTCCGGACTCCGGCATGTTGATTATGTTGGCGGATGAATTGGATACTACTGTAAGTGAATTGCTTGGAGAAACTGTGGCTGAACCAACGACTGATGATTTAAAGACCATTTCTGAAAAGTTGGAAGTTATTAATTTGCAGCTTGCAAAAAGAAGTATGACAACGGTTAAAACAATTCGATGGATTCTTATTTCATTATGTGCAGCTATAATGATTATATTTATCGCACTTGTATCTATGAATAGTCCTTATCTGGATTGGAATTATGGTGATCCTGAGTTGGCTGTGGCGGGAACAATAATGCATGGGTTTGAATTTTTATTTGTAAGACTTGCGCCGATTGCTTTTTTGGCTTCTGTAGTTGGAATTGTAGCGACATATAAGAAAAGATAAATTTCAGTCTTACAAAGATTCGCTATGCCGCCGGACATACAATCCGGCGGTATTTTATTGTCGCGGCATCCGCCAGGTTATCCATAACATTAAATAACTTACTTATTATAAATATATTACCTATTATAAACATATGATAAGCACGATTTTAACTACTGCTCAAAACGTTTCATTATTT
>CAZQBM010000097.1:0-5971 GCA_964591945.1 uncultured Lachnospiraceae bacterium
GGTCGCCATCATCATCCCGGCAAATGTGTTCTTCGCACGAATCGCACTTCTTGGCGTACTTCCCGCAAGCGAAGAATTAAATAATTTATAATCTTTTATAAAAATTAAGGTCCGATGGTTTCCATCGGACCTTTTTATATGTTGTACTTCTTTTATGTTTCTTCATGCAGTTTTCTTATATTCTTTTATAACGTTCTTGCCGCTTAATTCTCGTTCTTCACAGGTTTCTTGCGCAATTTCCCAATCAACCATTTCACAAGTGATTTAACACCTTCCAGCACAACGGAATACACCAAAGTCACTGCCAACAGGAACAGAAGAATCAATATCGCATACTTAAACTGATAAGTCTCCGCTCTCCAAATTGCCAGATAAAAGAAAGTATGCACGAAATAAATATTCATAGAATGCTTTCCAAGGAATGCAAAGGCTTTGCGTACGCCGGGAATACTGCCGATTGTAACGCTTGTACTCCAAACAAAGAAAAGTACAATTCCCGCATCCACTAACGCAAGATAGGCTTCCTGAATCAAATAGTTTTGTCGTACAATCACACAAACCACAAGGCCTGCCAATGCAATCAACCATTTTACAATGCCGGGCATCTTCCACTCCATAGCCTTGCCAATCCAATTACCGTAAGCCGCACAAATGCCGATTGTGGCCACAAACAAATATCTTTCAATATCAAAGTTCATCGTAATTACAAAAGGCAGGAAATACATTACAGGAATGATATAGTAGCCAATCTTTCTTACAAGCCAGGTCATTGCCGGCACAAAGAAAATTAAGATATAGGCAATCTCCATATACCACCAGGTTTCATTTAAGGTCACTTCCCCATAGAACATCTGAAGCCCCAAGGCATCGGTAAGCATTCTTACACCACCCTGCCAGCCTCCGCCATACAAACCTTTCAAATTAAAGTGCGGAAACATTACAAGGATTACGCTGACGTATAAAATCAGGAAATTAAGCATCAGTTTCCCAAAACGCTTAAAAGCCTGCCCGTAAGCCTCTTTAATGGTAATGTCCTTCTGTTTTAAAATACCTGCCGCAATTCCGTAGGCGGTCAAAAATACGAACACGCTAACGCAAACATTTCCGAATTTACTGATCATAGCGAACACTTCCGGACTTAAGGGTGCATAATTTACCCCCATCTCAACTACCACTTCTTCTTTTTCAAAGAGATGATAAATCAGCATCAATATGATTGCAATACCTTTTGCAATATTTGTATGCTCCTTGCTAAACGTCTTTTCCATTTAAGCTTCCTCACTATTCTTCTGTCCTTGTATTACGAAAACAAAGATAAAAGGCAATCCCATAATCAAAGGCAGTGCATATCGCGGATGTAAGAAAAAGCAGGGTGCCAAAAGGCATACAAGTAAACTCATCCACAAAGGTGCCGTCATAAAAATCGCATCGCCTCTGCGTTTCTTCCACGCATAAACGGTCAATAATACAAGTCCCCACGAATAAAAACCGGGATTCTGAATTAATCCAAGACCCGGAATCAAATCCATAAAACGATAGATAAAAATCATTACCTTATCCGCATCGGTAAATAACATCCCTTGGCCAATTGCCTCATACTGCGTTTCATAACGCAAGGCACTGGTAACCCCGGGCGTAAACCAACCATATACGTGATTAACGAAAGCCTCCAGATAAATAAGCGGTTCTTTACAAAGTCCAATAAACCAAGCCTTAAAATATGCCAATACATCTTCCATAGGCGCATTGTTATCAAACAAAGCTTTCACATAATCCGCGGAATTCGGATGATACGCTTCTGCAACCGTTTCCACATCACCAAAGACACCTTCGATTCCTTCACGCTCCGCAGCACTTAACGTATCGCTGTATTCCGTAAGATATCTCGCCGTTTGCTGCATCGGCAGGGAAAACATTTCCGCCTTACCGCCGGCCTTAGCGCCAAGCAAAGCCGCCACAGCCATAGTAATCAATTTGGCAATTAACACCCCTACTACAACCAACGTAGCTATGCTAAGAAGTCTCTTCTTCCAGTCGTACTTTTTCCACAAATAAATCACTGCTGCCACACCGCATACAACAATTAATGGCAGACCGTTATTTCTCATCCAAACAGTACCAATCTGAATCAGCACAAAAGTAATTACAAACCTAGGTTTCGCAATTCGCTCAGGTTTCTCAAGCAACAGTGCCAGACAAATCAAATAGCCGATTACAAATGCGGTAAAAGGCACATCCTTAATTGCCGTACTTGCGAGATTGGAATAAATCGGTGAAATACAATATACGATTAATAACGTCAATAAAATACCAAATCTTACTTTGCGCTTTGCAAGCACCGCGATAGTCGCAGAAAGTGCCGAAATCAGCATCACATTCTGCACCAGCATATACAGAAATAAACCTGTCTCAGGTGCACCAAAAACTGTTTCGCCTAATTTCACAAGCCCACCAACCAAAAGCGTATGCATCAGCGGATGATGCTCACTAAAACCATAGCCATCCGCAGTAACCTGCTCAATCTGCCCGATCACATCCCAACAAAGATTCCCCGGGAAACTTAGCAGTAATGCAACCGCATAAACGGCCGAAAGGATACCAAAACACTTCCAGAAGGCGTTCTTCGTAAAGAAATGCTTCTTATCCGAATGGATTTTACCATGCTCCAATTCTTCAAATATGAAATCCACCAATACGCCAAACATCATAAAATATCCGGTAAAAGCCGCTGCTGTTTTCAAGAAATTCACGAGACTACCGAAACAATAATCCCAGCTGTCTGTCGCAAAAAAACTATTGCCAAGCAACAAACTTCCTGCAAAAAAAGCCGCAACCAAATTACTGTGCAGACTGGTTTTCATCTTACGAAGACGATGTTTTTCATAACAGAAAAAGGCAAGCACGCCAATTAGAATAAATGTGAAATTGTATGTCCCCAGCAACTCATAAATCGATGCAATAATGAAATCGATTGTGTCGCCGTAATGTTCTCTCTGTAGCGGCATATGAAAAACAGCCGTTAACGCATATGCTGTCAAAAAACTTTTGATAACAGAAGATATTCTTTCCTTCATTTCATCCTCCGCGGGTAAAGTAGCTTTCTATAGCATTATACCCCTTTTATCATTTTCCAAGAAAAAGTGTCACTCGTCAAGCCTTTCTTCATATGATATATCAAAGAGATTAATATAATATTAAAGTGAGGATTTAAAATGGCTACCTTTTTTAATCAGGCTACCTTATCTTATAATGATACCATTATAGATTCCAACATTGTTACCGGCGAATTGGTAGAAGTGCTTTCTGCTACCAAAACAGCCTTACCTTCAACATATGAAGCAGGCGATTCCATTACTTACGTTGTCAGTATCGTAAACGCAGGTTCCAATGTGTTGACAGACTTAACTGTTACGGATAACTTAGGCGCTTATACTTTTAACACGCAGACTTTGGTTCCCTTAACCTATGAAAGTGGTTCTGTCCGCTACTACAGCAACGGCGTTCTTCAGCCCGCGCCCACAGTCGCAGATACAAATCCTTTGACGATTACGGGACTTTCCGTTCCTGCAAACGGCAATGTACTTCTTGTATATCAAGCAAGTGTTAATCAGTTTGCTCCCCTCAGCTTAGAATCTACTATTACAAACGTTGCACTTATTAGTGGCGACGGTCTTACAACAGACATCACCGTCTCAGACACTATTACAGCCGCTTCCGAATTGGACTTAACCATCAGCAAATCCATTTGCCCCGATACAGTGGTTGATAACGGCGAGATTACCTATACCTTCGTCATCCAGAATACCGGCAGCATTCCTGCAACAGTAGCAGATAATGTTGTCGTGACAGATACTTTCAACCCGATTTTAAATCCGATTGCAGTTACCTATAATTCCACTCCTTGGACTTCACCTGCAAATTATACGTATAATACCACAACCGGTTTATTCCAGACAGTAGCAGGCGAAATCACCGTTCCCGCAGCAACCTATACACAGGACCCTACAACCGGCCAGTGGACAATAGTTCCCGGCGTAACTGTTCTTCGCGTCACAGGCACAGTATAATCGCAACAAAATCCCCACAAGTTTCAAAACTTGTGGGGATTATATTTTTAATAAATTATTTTACTAATAAACTCTCTTCTCCAAGAGACGGTCCTCGAAACGGTCTCTTGGCATCGGTCTGTCATAGTAATAGCCCTGAACCGCTGCACAGTCAATTTTCTTTAAGAATTCTACCTGCGTATCGGTTTCCACGCCTTCTGCCACAACACGCATACCAAGCTCATTAATCATATTAACAATATTTCGGATAAATACCTCATCCTGCACGTCTTCATTTCGAATGGTATCGATAAAAGATTTGTCCAACTTAATAATGTCCACATCCAGTTTCTTTAAAACATTCAAAGACGAATATCCCGTTCCGAAATCATCAATGGATACCTCAATGCCGTTATCACGCATTTTTTTACTGAATTCGACAAAATTATCAAAGCTCTCAAAACCGGAAGCTTCCGTTAACTCAATTTCAATGTAAGTAGCAGGAATCCCTTGTCTATGTATAATATCTAAAATATGCTCCGCAAATCTTTCATCCTTAAAATGCAGCTTCGAAAAGTTGACGGATACTCTTACGGGCTTCATACCGTGGTCCAGCCATCGGCGTATGTCTTTACATACTTTCTCGAATACATACATATCCAATTCACAAATGGTTCCTTCGCGCTCCAATGCCGGAATAAAATCCATGGGCGGTACAATCAAGCCATCGCGCACCCAGCGAACCAATGCCTCGCATCCGCAAAGCGAACTATCCTTAAGGCTAACCTTCGGCTGATAATACACAATCATATCACCCTGTTTTAAAGCTTTCGGAAATGCAATGGAAATATCCTGCGCCATCAAATCCGTATCGCGCATCTTCTTCTCAAACCAAATCACATTTTTAGCATTCTGTTGTCTTGCATAACCCAATGCAATGGTCGCACAATTCAATGCATCATCTGCATTATCTCCGGGGGCGATATCATAAATACCCATTCTGGTTTCCACTTCCATAGACATAGGCTGGTTATTAATCCATAGCTGAATCGTTATTTTATTGGTTCTTTCGAAGAAAGCGCCCATACGCTCCTTCTTAACAAACACGATAAAATTATCGCCGCCCATACGGGTAATATTTTCATCAGGCAAAAGGAAATCGCTGATTTTGGACGCATACAAACGAAGCAGTTCATCGCCCTGTGCCGAACCCACCTTCTGATTATAGTATCTGAAATTCTTAATATTCATAAACGCACAGTTGTATAGCGCCAGGTTATTCTTAACAACCGCCTGTGCAAGGAAACGTTTCATTCCGGAAGTATTACTTACCATTGTCATACTGTCCGTCATCATGGCGCGATCCACTAACTCTTTCAAGCGCGCACGTCTCATGGCCGCATAAATTGCATGAGATAATGTGTTAATGGCCTTCTTCTCTTCTTCATTCCAAACATAGCCGAATTCCGCATGAAAAATCATATGGAAGACGCCCTTATTGCTTGTCTCATAATCTATCTTAAACTCTTCGGTTGCATAACCCTTCTCATAGGTAAAAAAGTCATGGCAAATCGAACGTCCGTGAGGCTGATACATATTAGGACGCACTTCCATAACCATAGCTGCTTTGCCAAGATGCAATTCTTCCTGCACGTGCAAAAGCGCCTCACCAATCTGGTCTTCCAATCTCTCCAAACCGACTTCACAGTTTGTAATGCTTTCCATAAATTTACCAAAACCGTCACTACACATTATATGACTCATTATTTCACCATCCTTCCGTTTTAAAGATGTATGAATTCATCACCGTATCCCTATTATAATTATATATTTTCAAAAAGGCATATACAAGATATGCAAGTCCGCAAACATACAAAAAAGGCACAAATTTTGCATTTTTTGTGCCTTTTAAATAGCATAAATAT
>CAZQBM010000098.1:0-5838 GCA_964591945.1 uncultured Lachnospiraceae bacterium
CTCATACATCTATCGGGGTGTGGCTCAGTTTGGCTAGAGCGCTGCCTTAGGGAGGCAGAGGTCGCAAGTTCGAATCTTGTCACTCCGATTTTTTTATTTTAACACAATGCGAAAGCAGAATCAATTTTGATTCTGCTTTTTTACATTTTACAACACATATACTATTGTTCTAATCTAATTACTCATTTAGAAAATAAAACAGAAGCCTTATGAGGCTTCTGCATTCTTTTTTTTCTTATTCTTCTTATATCTGTTCGGACACAGCTTCTGCTGACAGTGACTACAACGTAAGGCAACATTACTGCTGTCATAAAAACGTTCCGGATGTTTATAATACGATATTTCCCAAACAAGGGTATATACTATCGCTATCAACCCCAGTGTCCAGGAATACAAGCTTGGAACAAGCATAAGTGGTGTTACAAGCATAATCGAGTCCCAATTATAAATACGACACACATTACAACAACGGTGACGTAAGAAAACCAAGCGGAAAGGACATATGCCCAGAACACAAATCATATCACCGATAAAATATAAAAGCATCATTCCAAACAATTCCTGCGGTCGAAAAATACCCATCAGATATAAAATCAACCACACCCCATTCATCAAATAGAAAAGCCCCAATGTTAAGGCAGTTCTTATATCCATAGTTCTTTTATACTGACGCTCTTTCTCCGAAAAACCGCCGTTTTCTACAAAACTCTTAGATGGTACAAAGTGCTTCTTCAGATACTTCTGCTGTCCGATGGCATGAAATTTACAAGGTATGAATCTCCATAATAAATCCACGCAAAGAATCATCCAGAATATGTCCACACCAATCCAATGATGCTCAGCCGTAAAATTCAGATTCTCAGGATTCTGCAAATACATATATCCAAACACACAAAGTGCTATAATCCCAAGAATCGTTTTGCCGTAATAATAAAAATGTGCTTTCATTTTCTTCCTTTTTGCCCAAAAGTTCGTATCGTTATCTCGATGCAACATTCACCTTTCTTCCCACTATAGAAAAACAAAAACCAGGTGAGATGACTTACCTGGTTTTACTGAATCTGCATTTAATATACTGTAATTGTTTCAATTGATAACTGTGATTTGTAATCTACATTTGCCTTATCAATCTTCTTCTGTAATTCCAACTCACTTTTACATTTTACTGCTGATGTGACATCAACCGTCATATAGAATCCTCGAAGAAATTTTTCGGCCAGATACTCGTCTGTTCTGGTGTTGTGCGCGATATAGTATTGCTCTGCCATATTACATTCCTCCTTTATTCACTCCTTACACAAATATGTTGTTTATCCCCTTAATAAACGACTATGCATTCTCTGAATTAGGCTGTTCCCCTTCCAGCTCTAATAAGTCTTCTGCTACCGCTTCCAACTTGATACCGCATCGGTTACAAAAAACACTTTCATATGGTAACACATTGCCACAACCTTCGCAAATTCGCATCCCCTGAAGCTTCATCTTGCGATTAATCCAAACCTTACGGTTAAACTCTAATTTATTAATATTATCGATTGTAACCTTGTAGTCAGCTACTGCATCTGCATTGTCCTTATTTGCCTTATAAAAGGCTTCACCAAGCTGATAAATCATATTTTTCTTATGATTATCCACCTGTAAAATACTTCCGTCGATGCGCTTCGCATCCGTCGCACTAATCTCGTTCTGCGCCTTCCAAGCCATTGTCTTTTCCCCCTTTAATCAAGTGTATAATACACTAACATCCCTCTTTAATTATATTATATCCTATGATTTTTAAAAGTCAATGTGTTAGTTTACGCTTTATTATTTTTTCTTACGGACAGAGTAACCGAAGCTTCCGATCTTATCTCCAAGAGCAAGATATTCCCCGTGGGAATAGGCAATCAGGCCGGTCTGATCCAGGGAAAATTTACCGGTTTCATTCATATATTTCTCATCTACGGATACCGCCAGAACTTCTGCAATAAACATAGTATGCGACCCCAACGGAATCTCCTGTTTTACGCGACACTCCATGCATACGGGGCTTTCTGAAATTCCGGGTGCACTAATTTCCTTAGACTCACAGGGAGTCAGTCCCATTTCCTTATACTTGTCCACATCACGTCCCGAACGGACACCGCAGTAATCGGTGGCTTTCACCAAATTTTCAGTCGTCAGGTTAATAACAAACTCTCCCGTCTCACGAATGATATCATAGGAATAGCGTTCCGGTCTTACGGATATGGAAACCATGGGCGGGTCACTGTTTACAGTGCCCACCCATGCCAATGTAATAATATTCGGTTTTTCTCCGGGTCTTTGACAGCTTACCATTACCGCCGGTAACGGATACAGCATATTTCCCGGTTTCCAAAATTGTCTCGACATTGATATGTCTCCTTGCATTTATTTTACAATTTTATGCTTCTTCTTTTTTACCTGCCATAACAGTTCTCATAATAATCAGTACAACAACCATTGCCGCAATTGCTACCGGCAATGCAATCCACCATGTCTTAATAAGACCTGCAAAAAGGAATGCAACAAAAGATACAGCCGCAACCGTTAATGCATAAGGTAACTGGGTTGATACGTGGTTAATATGATTACACTGAGCACCTGCAGATGCCATAATTGTAGTATCGGAAATCGGAGAACAGTGGTCGCCGCAAACCGCACCTGCAAGACAAGCGGAAATAGAAATAATCATAAGCTCGCCACCGCCGGGGAATACCGCACATACGATAGGTAATAAAATACCGAAAGTTCCCCATGATGTACCGGTTGAGAACGCAAGTCCGATTGCAATCACAAATACAATTGCAGGTAATAACCAGGTGAGACCTGACGCATTCACACGAACAAATTCCGCAACAAATACTTTTGCACCCAAATCCATAGTAATACCGCTTAAGGTCCATGCGAACGTAAGAATCATAATCGCAGGTACCATAGCCTTAAATCCTTCTGTAAAAGAATCTGTTGACTCTTTGAATGTCAATCTCTTGGTTGCTAAATAGTAAATAAATGTAAATGCAATTGCAATGAAAGATCCTAAAACCAAACCAACAGATGCATCACATTCAGAGAATGCAGTAATGAAATCTACACCATCGAAGAAACCGCCGGTGTATACCATACCCATTACGCAGGATACAATCAACACAATAACAGGAAGAATCAAATCGATTACTTTACCTTTCTTCTTATTTGAAGGCGCAACTTCAGTTTCATTTCCTTCCTTACCTGTAGTAAATAAATCACCCTTTAATGCATTCAATTCATGCTTTTTCATAGGACCGTAATCAAATCCCATAATCGAAATTACAATAATCATTACGATTGTCAATAATGCATAAAAGTTATAGGGAATTGAACGGATAAACAAAGATAAACCTTCTCCTTCGGGTGCTACGGAAGTAACCGCTGCCGCCCAGGAAGAAATCGGCGCAATAATACAAATCGGCGCTGCTGTCGCATCAATCAAATATGCAAGCTTTGCTCTTGAAACTTTACTCTTATCGGTTACGGGACGCATTACACTACCCACGGTAAGACAGTTAAAATAGTCATCCACAAAAATCATGGCGCCCAATGCAAATGTTGCTAAAGAAGCACCCTTACGTCCTTTAATCTTCTTTGCCGCCCATTCACCATATGCTGCAGAACCGCCGGCCTTGTTGATTAAACTAACCATAATACCAAGGATAACAAGGAAAATGATAATACCAACGTTCCAACCATCTGCAAGTTTTGAGATGATTGTATCGAAAGTCTTAGTTACGGTCTGTACCGGATGGAACATTGTATAAAGCAATGAACCTGATAAAATACCGATAAACAAAGACATATATACTTCTTTTGTAATCAAAGCAAGCACAATTGCAATGAGGGGCGGAAGCAATGCCAAAAATGTAGCATACACTTCTACATCTGAACGGATAACCGCAACTGCATTTTCAAGATTTCCCTCAAACGCTTCACCATCTGACATCAAGTTAGAATCATAGTTATCAACATAATCCAATGCCGCAGCCATATCTTCTTCTGTATAAACCACATCGGCATTTTCATCCGCAACAGTATCAGCAATCTCTGCCGTTGTCTGCGCATCAAGTGTTTCTGCGTCGGT
Organism: uncultured Lachnospiraceae bacterium; assembly: GCA_964591945.1. Taxonomy (GTDB): domain Bacteria; phylum Bacillota; class Clostridia; order Lachnospirales; family Lachnospiraceae; genus UBA3766. The sequence goes on from CAZQBM010000098.1 coordinate 4,118, forward strand.
TGCGTATACGGTCATACCGAAGAAAAGCGTCATAACACATACCAGCAACACTGCAATTTTCATTCGTGTCTTTTTCATAGGATTTTTACCCTTTCTGTAATGTATAAAATCTTTGGTTACTTTTATGATAAATCCCAAGTTCTGGGACTTACTATACTTCTTAATACAAACTAAAATATCTTTTTCCTTACATTCGCAAACGAATGAAGTTTAACTACTCATTCTCTTTCTCTGCAAGAATTGCAAGAAGATACTCCCAGGTTCTCTTTACGGAATATACCGGCATACGTTCCTTGGTCGTATGAATATCGTAAATATCCGGGCCAAAAGAAATGCAGTCCAAATCTTTCTTTTTCTCCAAAAGGATACCGCATTCCAATCCTGCGTGAATCGCCGTCACTTCCGGCGAACTTCCGTAGCACGCCTCATATACACGAATCATCTTTTCACGCAAAGGAGAAACCGCCTTGTACTCCCAACCGGGATAGTCTCCGGAGAATTCACAGAAACCACCGAAAGCTCTGGTAATCATATCGACTCTGTCGCGTAGGAAAAGCTTCGACTGCTCGATACTGCTTCGCAATGCATAATCTGCTTCCAAACCAATCTCTGTAAGCTTTAAAACGCCTAAATTAAGCGATGTTTCCACAAAGCCGGGGTTTAATCCGCTCATAGCGATTACACCGTCAGGAACCGCACACAAATACTCACAGATGGATTTAGTCGATGCTTCGTTAACCATCTCAACACTTACGTTCTCCAACTTACGCAAGGTAATTAAAATATTCTCTTCTTTGCCTGCGTACTCATTGTTAAGCATTGATTCCAAAGTTTCCAATTCTGCCTTTATCAATGCCATATCGGGATTCTTTACAGCCAATACCGCTTCCGCATACAATGGAATTGCATTGTCCTTTTCCCCGCCTGAAATCTGCACGATGTTAAAACTTACCTTCTTTGACAACTCTGCCAAGATTCTACCAATGGTATGATTTGCATTGGCTCTTCCGTGGTGAATTTCCGCACCGGAATGTCCGCCTTTTAATCCACTTAAGGTAATCTCTATACACGTACCTTCGAAAGGAACTCTTTTCACAGGGAGTACTGCGTGTACGCGCATACCGCCGGCACAGGAAGTTAAAAGCACACCTTCCTCTTCCGAGTCAATGTTTAAAAGTCTTGTGCCTTTTAAATCTGATAAATCAATGCCAAAGGCACCATCCATCCCCACTTCTTCGTTTACGGTAAAAATCACTTCCAACGCAGGGTGCTTGATACTGTCAGAGTCTAAAATTGCCAGCGCATAGGCTACCGCAATACCATCGTCACCGCCAAGGCTGGTGCCCTCTGCATAAAGACATCCGTCCTTGAAGTTCAAACGTAAGGGGTCTTTTTCCAAGTCAATGTCCGACTCTGCATCTTTGACGGCTACCATATCCATATGTCCCTGTAAAATCAGGGTTTCTTCTTTTTCATAGCCTTCTGTTGCAGGCTTCCAAATAATGACATTTTTAAATTCATCCTGACGAACCTTTAAAGTTCTTTCTTTGGCAAATGCCACCAGATAGTCACTGATGGCATCAATATTGTAACTGCCGTGAGGTATCCGGCAAATCTCATAGAAAAACCGAAATACCTCTTTAGGCTGTAAATCATTTAAATTCATACAAATACCTCACAGATAAAATTATTTTTCTTTATCTTATGATTTTGTTTTATTT
>CAZQBM010000099.1:0-5806 GCA_964591945.1 uncultured Lachnospiraceae bacterium
TGTTACAACTGCTATTATTGCAAATAAAATACCCGCCTTCGCTTTGTTGCAAGGAACCGCACCAACAGCCTTACCGGTTTTTCCGTTTACAAGCATGGTATAAGGTTCATTTTTATAACGGAAAGTAAGAAACCATACCGACAATAATGCATATTCCGAATTACGAATGGTGTGTTTGGGCTTGCTCTTCAAAACAGCTGCATTTTCATTTCTAACCTGTCTTTTCATTTCTGCATCAAATAAATCCTTACATCTGCGAACCACAGCATTTGTTAACTGTCTTGCTGACAAATCATATCTGTCTGCATAAAAGCCGGATAAATACGCCGGCTCAAATTCTCTTAATTCATCCAGATTAAAAGGTTCCAGACGCTGTGTTGATTCATCATTCAGTCGTTTGGAGGCATCACAACTGATTTTTTTAAATTCACATTCCGCTTCAAAATCAACAAATCTTGTCTTCTTTTTATCTCCAACGCCTTCACTGAAAGTAATCCGCTGATTATCATAGTAGTACGCATCAAAAAGAAAATAGGGTACATATATACCTTTTACATTTTCAACATCGAAATTCTTAATTTCCTTCGGCACCAAAAAACCTTTTCCGAAACGTTCCCGTACAATATCCAACGCCTGCTCACGGGTAATTCGAAAAGGCAATATATACTTGGGCATTTGTTCCTGCGAAACCCGGCTATATACAATAGTCGGCTGACCGCAATATGCACAATATGTAGACACTTCCGTATCGTTTACCGAAAGTTCAGCTCCGCAGGAAGTACAGGTATATATTTTACACTCCATCATTTCCGGCTCTGCATAAATATTATTCTCTTCAATATGGTCCTCTGACTCAACTTTGGCAGCAGACATACCATATTCATTCCAATAGGCCACAGAAGCATTCTGAGAAGCGTAATCAAACTGTTTTTGTTTTCCCGCTTCCATCTCCTGCATTGTATATCCACCACCGCAGTGAACACACTCCATCTCATCCGTGATTGGATTATATTCCAATGCACCGTTACAATTGGGACATTTGTAAATCATAGCTATTTCCTTTCATATAGTAGTATGTATTCTAAGTATGTTCTGCCACATTACTACAAATAACAAATTAATTATTTTACAAATTACGCTTACTCAAGAAACGCAAGGGTGTTCCTGCAAAGTTGGTAAAATCGCCTTTACTGTCACCCATTTTATTGGATGCTTTCAAGACCAGACCTACAACCATCAGCGCAAAGCCGCATCCAAGCGCTACACCTATAATCAAAGCTATAATATTCATTAGTTATCATCCTGCCTTTCTCTAACAAACTTTGCCGTTCTTGATGCCTTCGTCAACTCAATATTCTTCCTTACAGAGTTAAAAGCACCAATGCCGGTTGCATAAAAGAAGAAGCCAACCGCACCAATAATCGTAATCAAATCCCCCACGGAATCTCCATCCATATTTCCATTTAAGAGAAAACTCATAAAAATTGTAAAAATGACACTTGAAACTATGGCTAATGTTACGAACATGGAAACCAATTTCGTTTTATCAAAAGGCACCGCACCCACCACTTTACCGGTCTGACCGTTTACAAGCATGGTATAGGGTTCGTTTTTATAACGGAATGTAAGAAACCAGGCCGGAAGTAACGCATATTCTGCATTTCTGATCTGATATTTCGGGTTATTTTCTACAATATGTACATTGCTTGCGCTGACGCTTTTAACAATTTCCTTATCAAACAATTCCTTACTTCTTCCGATTGCAACCCCCGCCAGTTGCTTATCATTCAAATCATAACGATCCGAATAAAAACCTGACAAATATCCGGGTTCAAAAGGCTTAATACATCTTAAATCAAAAGGCTCCAAACGCTGAGATGATTCATCATTCAACTGTTTTGAGGCATCACAGGTAAGCTTCTTAAATTCACATTCCGCCTCACGCACAAAGTACTTGGTTCTTTTATGCTTACCGGAACCAACCGTACCGCGTAAACGCTGCCAGTCATAATAATAAACATCAAACAGGAAGTAAGGAACATAAATTCCTCTAACCTTCTCCACTTCAAAATTCTTAATTTCTCTGGGAACAAAAATACCCTTGTTTAACTTCTCGCGAATACCGTTTACTGCCTGATCCTTCTGAATTCTAAAAGGCACAACCCATTTAGGCATTAGTTCATGTGAAACACGGCTAAACACAATGGTAGGCTGACCGCAATAAGCACAGAAAGTCGACGCTTCCACACCGTTTACTGCAAGTTCCGCACCGCAAGCTGTACAAGTGTAAATATTACATTCCATCGTAATCTGTCCATTTGTATCTGTTGCCTGTGTTGCTGCCTGCTCAGGCTCAGCCTGTTGCGCATAGGGATTTGTTTCCCAACCACCGGCAGGTGCATTATTATTTGCAGAAGGTGCAGTCATCTTGACAGTATTATCCTGCAATCTTTGATGCGCCATAGCCTCATGGGTAGTAAAAGTACTGCCACAATATGGACACTCCATCTTATCGTACGCCGGATTGTATTCTAACGCACCGTCACATTTCGGACATTTACAAATCATAACTGTTCCCTCCTAAGATAACGAACTTGGGTTCCGTTAAAATCAAACAAATCACCCTTACTGTCACCATGTTTATTTGATTTTTTTAAAATAATTCCTGTAATTGCCAAGGCTGTTCCGATTCCCATAATAATGCCGTAGGCAATTGCTATGATTAAAAATAATTGGTCCATTTGCTCTCTCCTTTTACGTTTCGTCCTGTCTTTCTTTTACAAAGCTTGCTGTTTTCTTTGCCTTGGTAAGTTTAATATTCCGCATTACAGACGCAAATGACGCAATACCGGTACTATAAACGGTAATAATACCCATTACAGCCATTACCAACAATCTGCCATCCAGATCCACATATTGGTTAAACAGAATCATACCAAGGAAACTAAACAATAAGGTCGCAACAACCGCTATCGCTACGAAAACAACCGCCAGTTTATCCTTAGCAAACGGCACTGCCCCTACTACTTTAGCTGTTTGTCCGTTTACAAGAATGGTGTAGGGTTCATTTTTATAGCGGAAAGTCATAAACCACGCCGGTAATAAAACGTATTGTGCCTTTTTTAATTCAAATTTCGGCTGACTGCTGAGAATTCGGACATTTTCAGCCATTGTATCCATCTTCATTTCATTGTCGAAAAGCTCTTTGCAACGTACTCTCACCACGTTTTTAAGAGTACGCTCATTCATATCATATCTGTCTGCATAAAATCCTGACAAATAGCCGATTTCAAAAGGACGTAATCCGTTCAAGTCATAAGGTTCCAGGCGTTGTGAAGTCTCATCATTCAACATTCTGGAAGCATCACAGGTAAGATTTCTAAATTCGCACTCTGCCTCGCGGATAAATGACTCATTTCTGCTGCTTTCCTCGTATTTTACAGTACCTCTTAATTTCTGATAATCGTAATAATGTGCATCAAACAGGAAATAGGGAATATAAATTCCTCTTACTCGCTCCACTTCAAAGTTTTTAATCGCTTTGGGAACAAAGAAACCATGGCTTAATTTATCGCGGATTACTGCAACTGCCTGTTCCTTCTGAATGCCAAACGGAATAATACGCTCCGGTTTTAATTCTTCCGACACACGGCTGAATACAACCGTAGGCTGACCGCAATATGCGCAATATGTCGCAGTTTCCACGCCATTGATAAAAAGTTCGGCGCCACAGGAAGTACAGGTATAAATATTACCTTCCATCGTTTCCGGTGTATCTACAGCTACATCATGAATTTTATTCTCAACTTCTTTGGCAATCTCTCCCGGCTGATCCAAGGTATGCAAGCCTTCATTGGGATCTTCCATACGCTGGGCGAAGGGATTTGATTCCCAGCCACCTCCGTATGCGTTAGCATTTCCTGCGTTATTCGAACTGACATTACCGATACTATTTAGGTTTACATTATCTGCGCCGAATGGCTTATGTACATTTCCGTTAATATGGTCTATCTGTCTCTGATACTCCATAATCGTTGCCGTATCATAACCGCTGCCACAAAACGGACATTCCATCAAATCCGTAACCGGACTATATTCCAATGCACCATCACATTGTGGACATTTACAAATCATACTTTATTCCCCTTTTATCTATCATTGCATTCATCAAACAGGCTAAAACACCTTTCTATCTGACATTTTCGGTTATCAATTCGCATAAAAAAGCAAATCGATTATACTTAAAACCAGCCATTACCATCATGCTTCGAAATCATTCGAAGCGGAAACTTGGAAAAAGTCTTAAAATCACCCTTATTATCACCATAACTGATAAATTTTTCTAAAATAAACGTTATAATCCACGCTGAAAAACTTATTCCGGTCACAATTCCGACCACAATTGATACAATCACATTCATCAGTCTCTATCCTGCCTTTCACTAACATATTCTGTCGTTTCATAAGCTCTGGTTCGTGACATTGCTTCTTTAATTCTATTCATTCTCCTATATGCCAAACCCAAGAAAAACAAAGAAACAAATATAATAACACTGCTACCTATCCAGTCTAAAGGTTCCGCAAGAAGACATAGCATAAACGCAGTGGCAAACAACGCAATGATAACTGCAAGACCAATAAACAACATCCATACCTTCTTTTTCTCATATGGCACCGTTCCCACCACTTTACCGGTCTGCCCATTTACCGCAATGGTGTAATTTTCATAATTGTATCGGAATGTAACAAACCACACCGGCAATAATGTATACTCTACATTTTTAATAACTCGCTTCGGGAAAGTCAATTTTAATTGTGCACTTTGATCCGAAATCGTTTCTTTTATTTGTGCATCAAAAAACTGTTTTGCACGATAATACGCATAATTTCGCATTCTGTCTTCGTCATAATCATATTTATCCGCATAAAAACCGGACAAATATCCTGACTCAAAAGGTCTTCTGGTACGTACATCAAAAGGCTCCAATCGCTGTGACAATTCATCATCCAGATTCTTGGATGCATCCAGGGTTAAGCCTTTAAACATACATTCCGCCTCGCGTTCATAGGTTTTGGTTACTTTATTATCAGCGTTTCTGGCTTCCCAATGTTGCATATCGTAATAATGAATATCATAAATCCAATGTGGAACATAAATTCCTCGCACTTTATCTACCGAAAAATTTTTGATTTCTTTCGGAACAAGAAAACTTTTCTTAAGCTTCTCCCGAATTCCGTTTACTGCCTGTTCTTTATCAATACGGAATAAAACAATAGACTGAGGTTTTAATTCCTTGGAAACACGGCTAAATACAACGGTAGGCTGACCACAATATGCACAGAAAGTTGCAGCTTCCGTTTCACTGATTGCAAGTTCCGCACCGCAAGAAGTACAGGTATAAATATTACATTCCATGGTTTCTACATTAGCAAGAAAGTCAACTTCCTGCTCTTCATTCTGTACGATAGTATCCGGATGCACCGCATCAGCACTTGTATGAAACTCATGAGAACCTTCTCCGTCAATAATCACTTTCTGCGAACCGGTCTGCTGATTATATGTATGCTCTTTTCGCTCCTGTGCAGCCTCAATTTCCGCCAAAATAAACCCTTCACCGCAGAACTCACATTCCATTCTGTCAGTGATTGGATTATACTCTAAAGCACCATTACAATTAGGACATTTATATATCATTTTTATTCCCCTTTACACGTCTCCCGTGCATTCGACATTATTTATGTAATTTTATCATATTAAAGTAAAAAAGTATATAAATTTGACAGCAGAATAAGACACATTATTTTC
>CAZQBM010000100.1:0-5714 GCA_964591945.1 uncultured Lachnospiraceae bacterium
AGAAATAATAATGTAAAAATGTTGTTTCTTGTTCAAAAAAGTGCTAAACTATTAGCGGTTTCAAAGCACAAAACACTTATACGGAGGCAAAAATGAATAATTTGGAATTGAAAAAAATCGCCAATGAAGTTCGAAAAGGTATTATTATTTCTACCCATGCCGCTAAAGCCGGACATCCCGGCGGATCTTTGTCGGCAGCGGATATTTTCACATATTTGTATTTTGAGGAAATGCAGAATATTGATCCTGCAAATCCTAAGAATCCGGACAGGGACCGTTTTGTTTTATCCAAAGGTCATACTGCGCCCGGTTTATATGCAGCGCTTGCGTTGAAGGGCTTCTTCCCTTATGAAGATTTGGTAACACTTCGTAAATTACACTCTTATTTACAGGGACATCCTGATATGAAGTCTACTCCCGGTGTAGATATGTCTACAGGTTCTTTGGGACAGGGTATCTCTGCGGCTGTAGGTATGGCACTTGCTGCAAGAATCGACAAGAAGGATTATCGTGTATATACCTTGCTTGGTGACGGTGAAATCGAAGAAGGGCAGGTTTGGGAAGCTGCAATGTATGCAGGTCATAAGAAACTTGATAATTTGGTTGCTATCGTTGACAACAACGGTTTACAGATTGACGGTAAGATTGAAGATGTATGTTCGCCTTACCCTATTGATAAAAAGTTTGAAGCTTTTAACTGGCATGTAATCAATGCGGATGCGCATGATTTTGACAGCCTTCGTGCTGCATTTGCAGAGGCAAGAACAGTTAAGGGTATGCCTACCGTAATTGTTTGCAAGAGTATTAAAGGTAAGGGCGTTTCTTTTATGGAGAATCAGGCAGGATGGCACGGTGTTGCGCCTAATGATGAGCAGAAAGAAATTGCAATGGCAGAATTAGAGAAAGCAGGTGAAGAATTATGTCAGAAGTAAAGAGAATTGCTACAAGACAGGGTTATGGTGAAGCACTTGCTGAGCTCGGTGATGAATTTCAGAATTTGGTAGTTATGGATGCTGACCTTGCGGAGTCTACCAAAACCGCGATTTTTGGTAAGAAGTTCCCGGAACGTTTCTTTGATTGCGGTATCGCAGAAGGGAATATGGTTAGTATGGCGGCAGGACTTGCGTCAACCGGAAAAGTAGTATTTGCAAGCTCTTTTGCTATGTTTGCAACCGGACGTGCTTACGAACAGATTCGTAACTCAGTAGGTTATCCTGCATTAAATGTTAAAATTGCGGCTTCTCACGGTGGTATCACTGTTGGTGAAGACGGAGCGACTCATCAGTGTTTGGAAGATATCGCACTTATGAGAAATATTCCCGGTATGGTAGTTTGCGTTCCTTCCGATGTAGTGGAAGCTAAGGCTGCAGTTCGTGCGGCAATTGAACATCAGGGACCTGTTTTTTTAAGACTTGGCAGAAATGCAGTGCCTGTAATCAATGACAGACCGGATTACAAGTTTGAATTAGGTAAGGGTATTGTGTTAAAAGAAGGTACTGACGTTACCATTATTGCAACCGGTATCGTGGTAGAAAGCGCAATGGAAGCTGCTAAGAAATTAGAGGCTGAAGGCGTAAGCGCAGAAGTAATCAATATTCATACCATTAAGCCTTTGGATGATGAACTTGTAATTGCAAGCGCAAAGAAGACCGGTAAGGTTGTTACGGTAGAAGAACATTCCGTAATCGGCGGTTTGGGAAGTGCAGTATGCGATACCATCTGCAGAAATTATCCTGTGCCTGTTTTAAAAATTGGTGTTCAGGATGAATTCGGTACATCAGCATCGGCAGCAGTACTTATGAAAGAGTACAAGTTAGATGCGGATGGTGTGTACGAACAGGTTAAAGAATTTTTATAAGAATGACAAAGCCCTTGCCATAGGTTGATTTTGTTCTCGAAGAAGGGATAAAATAATACTATGCGGGGCTTTTTTTATACCTTAGAAAAGGTAGAAAAATATTTCATATAAAATAATAAAAGGAGAAATGGCATGGATAAAAAAGAAAAAAGAATTGAAGTTCTGTCTGCAATTATGTTGGTTGCAACAAGCATTATTTTGTTTTATGTGCACCGCCAAATTCCTTTTATGATGGATGATTTGTGGTATTCTACCAATCTGGCAACGGAGCAGCCGTTACAGTCTTTTGGAGATATTATTGAGAGTCAGGTGTGGCATTTTCACAACTGGGGAGGCAGATGTATTACTCACGGATTATTGCAATGTATTCTTATGTTGGGCGAGTTGGTTGCGGATGTTTTAAACGTAATTGCCACATTGGTTTTGGGCTATATGATTAGTGTAATGGCAGGTGTAAAGCGGTTTTGGGCGGTGTTTGCATCGGTGGCTATGGTCATTGGTCTCAATGCAAACTGGCAAATGAGTATGTTCTGGGAATCCGGCGCGGCTAATTACCTGTATATCACAAGTTTTATTCTATTGTTTTTGTGGTGTTATTTAAGAGATGATTTGGAAAAGAAATGCTTTGGCATTACTTTATGGATTGTGCCACTTGGAATTATTGCAGGCTGGAGTAACGAAAATATGGGGCCTATGGCCTGGGTACTCAGTAGTGTTGTAATTGGCTATCGTTTGTATAAAAAGGAAAAGACCAAAGTGTGGATGTGGCTGGGTAATGCAACTTGTTTGTTTGGTAGCGTTATGGTTGTAATAGCACCCGGTAATTTTGTTCGAAGCGAGCAGGTGAAGAGCAGTGAGTATGGATTGTTATGGCAGGCTTTTTTACACGGATATGAAGAGAGCAGAGCACTGCTGAATTATCTGTTTTCGGTGGTATGTATTGCACTGTTGCTGGTGGTTATTTGCAAATGGTACCTTAAAATTGAATTGGGAAGAACAAATAAATTGCTCCTTTTGGGAGCGGTCCTTTCTTGGGGGGCTATGGTCCTTTCCCCACATTATCCTGACCGGGCAACCTTTGGAACTATGGTGCTGCTGATATGTGTGATTGTATCTTTATTAAAAAAGATGTTGAGGAAGGCAGACGCGTCCTACAAATTGGTCGTTTTCTTGGCAGGATTTGTTTGGTTACGCGGTATGTTTTATCTTGGAGAATATGTGGCTGTTCTTTGGGGATGGATTAAGTAGTTGATAAATAGGTGATATTATGAATGCAAAAATCTGGTATGACATAAAAGAAATAAAAAATATAAAGTGGATTGTTTTGATTACATCAGTAGTTGCTGTTATTACGTATGGCTTCTTTTTAACCCACGCCTCAATTGGATTAGATGATACGGGGATTGAAAGATATTTCATAGAAGGATGGGCACCGTATGTTGGCCGTTGGGTTTTGTTTTTGTTTAATTATGTATTTGATTTTGCACATTTTACACCATGGTTCATGGATGCTATAGGCGTATTGCTATTGTGTATAGCATCGTTATTGTTCTGCCTGCTTTGGTATCGAATTAGCGAAAAACAGGTAAAAACATTGTCGCTTGTGGCATTTTGTTTGATTTTTATCACACATCCTTTGTTGGGCGAAGTATATATATATTATTTGCATAACGGTATTTCTTTTGCGTTTGTATTGCTTGCATTGACCGGATTGTGCTGGTGGGAATATCTGTCTCGCCCCCAATATATACAATTGATTTGGATGACGGTTTTCGTTAGCTTGGCAATCGGTTGCTACGAATCGTTTGCATTGGTCTATATAGTTTTAATCTGTGCAATATATATTTGTGCCGTGTCAAAAGGATGCCTTGCAAAAAGAACTGCGAAAAGTTGGATAAAAGATATCACTTTATCCGTAGCAGTTCTTATGGGAAGCATGGTTATACGAACCATAATGTATAAAATTATAAATGCGGCTTTGGGCATGGAAGAAAATGCAAGAGATATGTCCGCTATAAAATTGTGGTTTGTCAATAATCCGCTTATAATTCTAAAAGATATTGCATACCAGTTCTTGCTACGATACATTTTAAATGCGGAATATATATTTGGCATAAAAGTATTTATTTTAACGGTTTGTGCATTTGTTCTTACAATCGTTGTTATTGCTATTAAAAAGAAACAATATAAGTTATTGTTATGGGGAACGGTTATGTTGTCGGCACCTTGGTTGTTGGCAGTATTGGAAATGACAATTTCTTCTTACCGGGCAAGCCAGGCGCTTATGTTATTAATCGCTTTTGCTTGGTTTTATGTATTTGAAGCATTACAACAAGTAAATTGGAAAAAAGGGTATCGGTTTATACAGATTTCATTGGTATCAATTTTATTGATAGTAAGCTTTAGACAGGGATTTGAGTTACATCAATATTTTTATCGTGATTATGTAAAAAGCGAGTATGACAGAGAATATTGCAGAATGCTTGCAAATGAGTTGATTACTGAGTATGACACGTCGAAGCCCGTTATTTTTGTGGGGCAAAGAGAGATGCCAAAGGCATTTAGAGAATATGCATATTTAGAACCTGATACGCAAGAGTATTATGATATAGCAAGTAAATTTAATTTACAATATACAAAAGCTTTTCAAAAGTATGTGCATCAGGATTATGGATATGGTCTTTATGAAGTAGCAACATCTGACGTTGTAGCATGGATGACTTGGGCTGATTTGGGTGATGGAGAATATGAAATATATTCATATATGGAAATGTTAGGATATGAATTTGTACAGCCTGCGAAAGAGGTTCGCGCGGAAATAGTTGCGTTGGCAAGTGGTGATACAGAGTACCCTATGTGGCCGGCAAAAGGAAGTATTGTTGAAACAGAAGAATATATTTGTGTATATTTAGGGCCAGTTACGGTTAATTTATAAATGAAAGGGACATAGGTAAGTTATACCTGTGTCCCTTTTATATATTTTCATTAAATTAGATTCTATTAAGGTCTCATTCCCAAACCACCCTCTAAGGTAATGGTTTCACCTGTCATATATTTAAAATCAGGATGAGCTAACTGCACGCATACTCTACCGATATGTTCTTCGGGATCTCCAAAGAAACCCATAGGCGGAGTGTGCACGTTCTTCTCAAAAGCATCGGGATATGCCTTCTGGAAGTTTTCGAGTTGGGCGGTCCATGCGAGAGGACAGATAACGTTTACATTGATTCCGTCTTTGCTCCATTCGGTTGCAGCAACACGGGTTAAACCACGGATACCTTCCTTGGCGGCAGCATATGCACACTGACCGAAGTTACCGAATAAGCCGGCACCGGAAGCAAAGTTGATAACGGTACCCTTTGATTCAACAAGATGAGGGTAGCAAGCCTGCATATAGTAAAATGCAGCATATAAACCTGAGTAAATTGCCAGGTCAAACTGCTCGGTTGTGTGGTTTGCCAAAGTCACACCGGACGCAGAAGCCTGAGCATTGTTAATTAATACATCAATACTGCCAAATTCAGCAATCGCTTTTTCGGCTACAGATGCTGCGATGGCTGCATTGTCTGAACCTGCTGAAATGTCAGCCTGTACAGGAAGAACTTTTACTCCGTAGAGACGTTCTAATTCTTCTTTGGCATCTTCCAATTTCTGTACATTGCGGCCGGTAATGATAATGTTAGCACCTTCTTTGGCATAAGCGGTTGCAATACCGTATCCGATAGAGCCGGCTTTGCCGTTTTCAAGAACTGCTCGTCCGCCACCTGTGATGATGACCGTTTTACCTGTTAAAAATCCCATAAATATTCCTCCTTTACCAATAAAAAAATTACACTAATAGTATTATAAAATAATA
>CAZQBM010000101.1:0-5556 GCA_964591945.1 uncultured Lachnospiraceae bacterium
AATATATACATATAATCTTTATCAGAGGAACGTTTTAACCAAATTCACAATAACCAAATTCCAACCGTCTGCAAGTACAAACAACAGAATCTTAAACGGCATGGAAATCGTAGTCGGTGGCAACATCATCATTCCCATACTCATGAGTACAGATGCCACAACCATATCAATTACAATAAACGGTATGTAAATCAAAAAACCTATAATAAAGGATGTTCTTAATTCACTCACAATAAAGCTGGGAATTAGCACCGATGTCGGCACACCTTCCGGTGTTCCGTCCCATTCATTGCCCGAAATCTCCATAAAAACACTAACATCTTTGCTTTGTGTTTGCGCATACATAAATTCACGCAAAGGTTCCATGCCGATTTCCAAAGCTTCTTCCGTTGTAATTAGTCCCTCATCCAAAGGCTTAATTGCATTCTCATTGATTTCCGTAAAAATCGGCCCCATAATAAAAATCGTAAGGAAAATGGCAATTCCGATCAACACCTGATTAGGTGGCGCAGTTTGCGTACCCAACGCCGCTCTGGTAAAATGCATAACAATAATGATTCTTGTAAAAGATGTCAGCATTATCAAAGCCGCAGGCAGGAACGAAATCAAAGTAAGAATAATTAATATTCTTAACGCCCCGTTTATGGAGCCATTATCTTCATCCAGCGTAATTTGCAAAGAAGCCTGTCCGTCAGGATCCGGCACTTCAGGAATTTCCGGGGTTTCAGTTGTAACTTCCGGCAAATCGCCTACTTCTGCCGCATAAACCGTTGTTTCTGCAGAAATACACAATATGCCCACTATAAACAGCAGGCATATTATTTTTACGATTTGTCTTTTGAATTTAGTACTCTTCATAGTCCAATCGCCTATTTCTTTAATTTCATATTTTTAGCATTTTCTAACAGTTGCTTAAAATCCATTTTAGGCATCATACCCATATCTTCAGAGATGTGAATTTCATCTTCTTTCAATTCACCCAGCAAAGTAATCGTATCTTTACCGATGGCAATGGCATAGTAATGCTCTCCAACACGCACGATCTGAAGATATTTATTCTGTGTGATTTTAAGAGTTTCCAATACCTGTATATTGCCGGACATCATCTTACCCTTCTGGTAAGACGCCACCCAACGTGTTGTAAAATATGTCAGCGCCAAAACACCGATAAATATAATCAACACGGTAAGAAACTGTGCAAAACTGTTAATTCCGCTGCTACTATCCAATGCTAATAACATTTTATCCAACTACTTTCTTAACTGCCTCAATAACACGGTCTGCCTGGAAAGGCTTAACGATAAAGTCTTTCGCACCTGACTGAATAGACTCAATAACCATAGCCTGCTGACCCATAGCTGAACACATAATTACATGCGCACCTGCATCTGCAGCCTTGATTTCCTTTAAGGCCTGAATACCGTCCTTTTCAGGCATTGTAATATCCATCAATACCAAATCAGGCTTTAATTCATTATACTTTTCAACAGCTTTAGCGCCGTTTTCCGCTTCCCCTGCAACAGTGTAACCATTCTTTGTAAGAATGTCCTTAATCATCATACGCATGAAAGCCGCATCATCAACGATTAAAATGTTTTTTCCCATAGTTTTTTCTCCCTATCAGACTATTTAATAATTTCAGTAACACGAATACCGAAGTTTTCTTCAATTACTACTACTTCACCCTTTGCAACGAACTTTCCGTTCACTAAAACATCAATTGGTTCGCCTGCAATCTTATCTAATTCTATGATTGTTCCGGGTGCAAAATCCAGAATTTCCGCAATTGACTTCTTGGTACGACCAAGTTCAACGGTTACTTCCAGAGGAACATCCATAATCAAGCCCATATTTTCCTGTGAAACAGGCTGTGGTGCCTGTGCCGAGAACGTTTGGAACTGTGCCGGCTGTACATTTACCGGAGCCATCTGCGGCATCATCGGCTGCTGGTACATCGGCATTCCCATCTGCGGCATCATTGGCTGCTGATACATCGGCATTCCCATCTGCGGTTGCTGATATGCACTCATATCAGGCTGCGGCATAGGTATGGGCTGCGGTTCCGGCATCGGCATCGGCATCGGTGTCGGCTCCGGTGTAGGTATCGGTGCAGGTGCCGGAACTTCTTCTTTGACCGGCTCTTCTGCCATTCCACCCATCTGCTGATTGATAAAAGTCTCATATAATGATCTTGCAAATTCAATAGGATACAACTGTAAAATTGTACTGTCTACCAAATCTCCAATCTGCATTCGAAAAGCAATTCTTACAAAAGTATCTGTCAAAAAGCCTGCGATATCTTCTGCATTTTTAAATTCATTTAAATTAATCAGAGTAGCCTGTGGCGGACTAATATCAATCATTTTTCCAAGCATGGAAGAAAGGGATGTTGCCGAAGAACCCATCATCTGGTTCATCGCCTCCGAAATTGCACTCAAGTGCAATTCTCCCAACTCTCCGTCTATATTAGTACCGTCACCACCCATCATAAGGTCTGTGATAATCTTAACATCCTGCTCTTTTAATATCAAAATGTTTGATCCATCCAAACCAACCGTATACTTAATTTGAATAAATACACATGGTTTTTCGTAGTCATCAATCAAAGTATCCCATGTTGCCAAACTGACGACCGGAGTTGTAATATTTACTTTTCTGTTAACCAAGGAAAAAAGCGTGGTCGCGGAAGTACCCATACTAATGTTGGCAACTTCACCAATGGCATCTTTCTCTATATCACTCAAAATACTTTGATCTATCTCTGTAGATTTCGCATCTGCATTAGAAGAACCGCCATCAGATAAATCCATTCCGTTTAGCAACGCATTGATTTCATCCTGAGACAAAATTCCGTCCACCGATTATTCCTCCTCTCTTATTACAGAAGTTACTTTTAAAGCATATTTATCATTGCTTTCCCCTGCAACTGCCGTAAATTTTTTGATATTTCCAACGTAGACTTCCAACGAACTGTCTACGGTTGTATCCAATCGGATAATGTCACCCACCTGTAATCCGGCAAAATCATTTACTGTAACCATACTGCGACCCAGAAGTGCTTTTACCGGAACATCTACATGCTTTAACATACTCTGCAGATATTCATCATAGTTTTCATCCGAATCCCTTGTCATGGTTGAGAACCAGAACTTAGTATTCAAATTATCTATAATATCTTCCAGTGTAATGTATGGAAGCGAAATATTCATAAATCCTTCCACATCTCCAATTTTAATATTGAGGGTAACAATCGCAATCATTTCATTCGGTGCAATAATCTGTGCAAACTGAGGATTCGTCTCTATTCGCTCCAACACCGGATTCACCTCTACTACGTTTTTCCAAGGTTCTCGTAGCAATTGCATACATATAACCATAATCTTATCAAGAATAGATAACTCTATTTCCGAAAAATCTCTGGTTTTTTCAAGTGCAGTACCTTTACCGCCTAACATTCGGTCAACAATGGCATATCCTAAATTTTCTGTCATTTCGATGATAATATCACCGGGTAATGGTCTAAAATTAACAACCGCCAGAATAACCGGATTTGCAAGAGCATTAGAAAACTCCGAAAAAGTTACCGTTTCCGAACTTGCCACATTAACCTGCACATTTTTTCTTAAATATACCGGGAGATTTGTTGATAATAAACGGCCATAATGTTCAAATATAAGTTCCAGGGTTCGAAGATGTTCTTTGGAAAATTTAGCAGGACGCTTAAAGTCGTAATTCTTAACCTGCAATTCCGCGGACTGATCTTTAATCTCATCAACATCTATTTCACCGCTGTTCAATGCTTTTAGTAGATTGTCTATTTCGCTTTGCGAGAGTACGTCAGCCACAAGTCCACCTCCTGTCTTTCCTGGTTTTTATCGTCACATAGACGATTCCGGACTTACTGGAACATAATATCGCTGAACGATACATCAAATATAAAATCAGAATCTCCATATTTTGCTTGGACTTTCTTCAAAATCTCCGCACTGATCTCATCTTGATTTGCTCTGGCCTCATCCATTGTATATTGCTGAAATACTTCACCGATAATGCTCTTTAAAATCAGCTCATTTTCGCCAATTGTAGCACCGTATTTCTTATAATCTTTATGTTTGGAATCCATAGAGAAGAATACAGTTACCGAACAGAAATGACGAGTACCGTCAGCACTCGGCTTTAATTCCACCATCATTTCTTCCGAAATGGAATATGTAACAATATTCTCAATAGGAATATCATTTTCCTTATCTTCTGTCTCAGTACCACCGAGTTCAATATCAAGAATTTGCGCTACTTCTGTTACGATTGCCGCAGTCTTCTGATTTGTACTCACAACGCTAAACATAGTAATTGCACTCAACACTATGTTAATTAATGTACAACCCAAAATTAAAATTGAGATAAAATTCTTCTTCATGAATCGTCCTCCGTTCCCATACTTAATAGGAACTTAATGTATTATATATCTTAATTTCTACTCTTCTGTTCAATGCTCTTCCTTCCGGAGTAGAGTTGTCTGCGATAGGAACATATTCGCCACGTCCGGAATACTTTACGCGAGAGGGATCAATGGTGGTATTTTCCATCAAATAATGAAAAACAGAAATCGCTCTGGCACTACTAAGTTCTTCGTTATTTGAATACTTAAAACCATTCATTGGAACATTATCCGTATGACCTTCCACCTCGATAATTCCTTCTGCATAACGGTCTAATATTTTGGCAATTTGAGACATAACAACCATAGATTCTTCTTTTAACTGCGCATCTCCGGAATCAAATAATAAAGAACCATTTAATGTCAGCTGAACATACTGCGAATTAAAAGTCACACCAATCTCATCATCTAATCCGTTCTCTGCCAAAGCTTCTTCCACTTTCTCTGCCAAAGCTTCTGACTCAGCCAGTTTCTGCTCTTCCAGTTCATCCAATGCATCTGTAATGGTTTCATCCGTATCAGTAGGGCGTCCAACACTATGAAGATAATCGTCCAACTGATTCAACTGACTCACGCCATTACTAATTAACATTCCTTCGCCAACCGCCTGTCCGCCGTTTGAAAAAATACTGAATGTATCCGAAAACGAAGCCGCTACCAATTCAAACTTCTGCGCATCTACAGTCGACATTGAGAATAACAAAACGAAGAAACACAATAACAGGTTCATAAGATCACTAAACGTCGCCATCCAAGCCGGAGACCCGGGTGCCGGTTCTTCCGCTTTACGCTGTTTGGCCATCTTACTCACCTCCCTCTTCTGCTGCGTTCATACGTTCAGCAGGTGCAAGGAAGGATTTCAACTTTTCTTCAATAACACGCGGATTCTCGCCAGCCTGAATTGAAAGAAGTCCTTCAATCATAATTTCTTTCATCATAATTTCATCAGCATTATAAGCTTTCAACTTATTAGAAACCGGCGAACAAATCCAGTTAGCTAAAACAGAACCGTATAATGTCGTAATTAAAGCAACAGACATTGCCGGTCCAATCGCCGACGCATCAGACATATTCTGTAACATCAGAATAAGACCTATCAGAGTACCAATCATACCCCA
>CAZQBM010000102.1:0-5343 GCA_964591945.1 uncultured Lachnospiraceae bacterium
CTCCTGAAGGTACCGGTATCATCGCTGGTGGTCCTGCTCGTATCGTTTGTGAACTTGCAGGTATCAACAACATCCGTACCAAGTCTTTAGGCTCTAACAATAAGCAGAATGTTGTTCTTGCAACAATCGAAGGTTTAAGCAAATTAAAGAGTCCTGAAGATGTAGCAAGAAATCGCGGTAAGTCAGTAGATGAAATCTTGGCTTAAGACATTTCTTTTAGAATGGAAAGGAGTCTGAAATGGCAGATAAGATGTTAAAAGTAACATTGGTTAAGTCTACAATCGGTGCAGTTCCTAAGCACAAAAAGACTGTAGAAGCAATGGGATTGACTAAGTTAAATAAGACTGTTCTTTTGCCTGACAATGCAGCAACAAAGGGACAGATTCAGCAGGTAGGTTACTTGTTGAAAGTTGAGGAAGCATAAGAATACAAGAAGGAGGTGTCACAATGGAATTATCTAATTTAAGACCCGCAGATGGCTCAAAGCATAGTGATAATTTTAGAAGAGGTCGTGGACACGGTTCAGGAAACGGTAAGACCGCTGGTAAGGGACATAAGGGACAGAAAGCACGTTCCGGAGCACCCAGACCTGGTTTTGAAGGTGGACAGATGCCTTTATACAGACGTATTCCTAAGAGAGGTTTCACTAACAGAAACACTAAGGAAATCGTTGGAATTAATGTTTGCGCTCTTGAAAGTTTCGATAACGGCAGTGTTGTAACTGTAGATGCTCTCATCGAAAAAGGAATCGTTAAGAATCCCCGTGATGGAGTTAAGATTTTAGGAAACGGTGAACTTACCAAGAAGCTTACTGTACAGGTTAATGCAATCAGTGAAGCTGCAAAGGCAAAGATTGAAGCCGTAGGTGGAACAGTTGAGGTGGTTTAGTGTTTAAAACATTCATCAATGCGTTTAAAATCAAAGAAGTCAGAAACAAACTGTTATTTACCTTTTTGATGTTATTAATCATCCGTTTCGGATGTCAGATATCGGCTCCTGGTGTTGACCAGGAGTTCGTTAAATCTGCATGGGCATCATTGTTTAGTCTTGGTGGTGCAGAAGGTTATATCAATGCCTTCACCGGTGGTTCACTTATGCAGATGTCAATTTTTGCATTGAATATCACACCGTATATTACATCATCCATTATTATGCAGTTAATGACGATTGCAATTCCTAAATTAGAGGAAATGCAGCGAGAGGGTGAAGATGGCCGTAAGAAGATGGCTACAATTACACGTTATGTAACAGTAGGTCTTGCGGTTGTGGAAGCCGGCATGATGGCAATCGGTTTCGGTGGCCAGGGATTGTTGGAAAATTATAATGTTTTAAATGTTATTGCAGTTATTGTTGCGATGACAGCAGGTAGTACATTCCTTATGTGGATTGGCGAGCGCATTAATGAGAAGGGTGTCGGTAACGGTATCTCGATCATTTTGGCAATTAACATTATTTCATCCTTCCCTCAGGATGTATTGACGCTTTATGAGAAATTCATTAAGGGTAAAACAGTAGCACTTGCAGTGCTTGCTGCAGCAATTATTCTTGTTGTAGTAATTGCAATGATTGTTTTGGTTATTTATTTGAGCAACGGTACTCGTAAAATCCCCGTGCAGTATGCAAAGAAAGTTCAGGGACATAACAGAATGATGGGTGGAAATTCCAGCGTCATTCCTGTGCGTATTAATACCGCAGGCGTTATCCCGGTAATCTTCGCATCATCAATCCTTACCTTCCCGATCATTATTTCAAATATGTTGAAATATGATGGCACAGGCTGGTGGGGTGAGTGCCTTAAATATTTGAATTCAAACTTCTGGTTTAATCCGGAACAGTTCAAATATACAATCGGTTTGATTGTTTATGTTGTATTGGTAGTATTTTTTGCTTACTTCTACACATCAATTACTTTTAATCCGGTTGAGATGGCAAATAATATGAAAAAGCAGGGTGGTTTCATCCCTGGTATTCGTCCGGGTAAACCGACCAGTGAGTATCTCAATAAAGTATTGAATCATATTATCTTTATTGGTGCAATCGGACTGATTCTTGTGGCAGTGTTGCCTTACATCTTTAACGGTGTGTTCGGCGCACAGGTATCTTTTGGCGGAACAAGTATTATCATTGTTGTCAGCGTTATCGTTGAAACCGTTAAGCAGGTTGAGTCACAGATGCTGGTTCGTAATTACAAAGGATTTTTAAATGACTAATAAATCAAGGATAGGGGCACACCGTTTTTGGCGGCGTGTCTTATCCTATTGATATGAGGAAAGGACCGAATAATGAAGATTATTATGTTAGGTGCTCCCGGTGCAGGAAAAGGTACACAGGCGAAAATGATTGCTGATAAGTACAATATTCCTCATATTTCTACCGGTGATATTTTCAGAGCAAATATCAAGAATGGTACAGCTCTCGGTATGGAAGCGAAGAGCTATATGGACCAGGGTAAGCTGGTTCCTGATGAATTGACAGTAAAAATTCTGTTAGACAGAGTGGCACAGGAAGATTGCAAGAACGGCTATGTTCTCGATGGTTTCCCCCGTACCATTCCTCAGGCAGAAGTGCTTGATAAGGCATTAACAGAATTAAACGATAAAATTGATTATGCAATCAATGTAGATGTTCCCGATGAGAACATCATCAGACGTATGTCAGGAAGACGCGCCTGCTTAAATTGCGGTGCTACATACCACATTGCACATGTGCCTCCCAAGACAGAGGGTATCTGCGACAGATGCGGTAATGAATTAATTCTTCGTGATGACGACAAGGAAGAAACCGTTAAGAATCGTCTTGTGGTATACCACGAGCAGACACAACCCCTTATTGATTTCTATACTGCAAAGGGTGTGTTGGAAGACGTAGACGGTACACAGGATATGCAGGTTGTTTTTGATAACATTATTGCTTGTCTTGAGAAATAAAAGGTTAAAACTTTTATAGAATTTAAGTGTATATTTGCCACCGCAAGGTGTGATGCTTTGCGGTGGGTTTATACTGTAATCAATATAAAATAGAAAATAACATTTCCATATGAAATGATACGATAAAAGAAATATATAATTAAGAATAGAAGTTATAAAAGTATATAAGCGTAACTTGGAAAGGTAAGGGAAATCATGGCTGTATCAATCAAGTCGGCGAGAGAAATCGAGTTAATGAGAGAATCCGGAAGAATTCTTGCAATGGTACACGAGGAACTTGGCAAAGCAATCCGTCCGGGCATTACAACACTTGAAATTGATATTCTTGCAGAACGATTAATTCGCAGTTACGATTGCATTCCTAACTTTTTACATTATAACGGATTTCCGGCATCGGTTTGTGTTTCCATTAATGAAGAAGTCATTCATGGAATCCCGAATAAGAAGCGAGTTTTAAAAGACGGTGATATCGTAAGTCTTGATGCTGGTTTGATTTATAAAGGATATCATTCGGATGCGGCAAGAACCCATTTGGTAGGAGAGGTTGCACCGGAAGTACAGAAATTGGTAGAAGAGACAAGAAACTGTTTCTTTGCAGGAATTAAGATGGCTAAGGCAGGCAATCATCTATACGATATTTCCAATGCGATTGATGAATACATCAGTCAGTTCGGATACGGAATCGTAAGGGAGTTTGTCGGACACGGAATTGGAGCACGCTTACATGAAGATCCCGAAATTCCGAATTTCACACAAGCCAAAAGAGGTATCAAGCTTCAGCCAGGTATGACATTGGCAATTGAACCTATGATCAATCTTGGAAGAGCGGATATCGAAATTCTGGATGATAACTGGACAGTTGTTGCGGCGGACGGACTTCCTTCCGCACATTATGAAAACACTGTTCTGATTACAGACGGTGAGCCGGAAATTTTAACAATGTTAAAATAATGAAGTTCGGCGCGGAGGCGGTAATGAACGGTAGATTTGCAATTTCTACGGCAGGACATGATGCCGGTAAAATATATATTATCGTGGGAGAGAAAGAAGGACGATTGCTTGTGGCCGACGGCATTAAGTATACAATTGTCAATCCCAAGATGAAAAACGCAAAGCACTTGAACATTCCTAAGCAGGAAGCTGCGACGGAGCTTGCAACCATGATTTTAGAGAATAGAAGAGGATGTGATGAGGCGATTCGTCAAACCTTGCATCATCTGATGAAAGATAACCTGCGATATATGAATTAGCAGAGTTGAAACGTATTTAAGATAGCTATGCTTCGGTTATACGAAGACGCATATAAAAGTAGCAGTAAACATTCAAATCAAATGAACGGAGAGTGTATATGTCAAAAGCTGATGTAATCGAAATTGAAGGAACTGTAGTTGAGAAGTTGCCCAACACAATGTTTAAAGTACAGTTGGAAAACGGACATGAAGTATTGGCACATATCAGTGGTAAGTTAAGACAGAATTTTATTCGTATCTTACCCGGTGACAAAGTTACTTTGGAATTGTCACCTTATGATTTGTCTAAGGGACGTATCATTTGGAGAGATAAATAAGGGAACTAATTTTTGAGAAAGCGCCCGACTGCGGACGGTGACACAGTCTTGAATTTTTAGGGCAAAAAAAGCTTTTTAAGAAAGTTCAAAAAAGGGCTTGCGGACTTGAAAATATAATGTTATAATGTTAAACGGTCATTTTTGAAAGGAGGGTTTAACGTGAAAGTTAGATCATCAGTAAAACCTATTTGCGAAAAATGCAAAGTAATTAAGCGTAAGGGAAGAATCATGATCATCTGTGAAAATCCCAAGCACAAGCAGAGACAAGGATAATAATTCGTTCTTGTCTGTTTGCACGTTACAAGAGTAACGAAACGGATGCTATTTCCGTGTAGTCGGACTTAAGGTTTTGTCCGGTTATGAATTAGTGCGGCTGGCAGCGTAATTTTTCCGTCAAAAAATTAGCGCTGAACAAAGATAAATGTGAGGGAGCCTTATGGCTTGCCGGGCATTTACTTTTTGATACCGAGAAGTTAGTTCTTAAGTATCGGAAAAATCGGATTTTTATCCGGTCGGGTTGTTTTGCGACCCCAATCAATTAGTAACTGTAAATCGTGTGGGCACAAATGCGCCACACCAAGAAATGGAGGAATTTTAACATGGCTCGTATTGCTGGTGTTGACTTACCCAGAGACAAGAGAATCGAAATCGGTTTAACTTACGTTTACGGTATTGGTAGAGTAAGTTCTAACCGTATCTTAGCAGAAGCTAAGGTTGACCCTAACACACGTGTTAGAGATTTAACAGACGACGAAGTAAAGAGACTCGGTGAAGTAATCGCTGAAGGTTACCTCGTAGAAGGTGATCTTAAGAGAGAAATCGCTCTTAACATCAAGAGACTTCAGGAAA
>CAZQBM010000103.1:0-5342 GCA_964591945.1 uncultured Lachnospiraceae bacterium
GGAGTCAGAGTCCGTTGCCTTACCGTTTGGCGATAGCCCTAAATATGTGCGTTTCTCACTCACGCCTACTTAATATACACTCTTTTTTTCAGTTTGGCAAGTACTAATTTTAATTTTTTTCACTTTTCTTCAAAAAATATTATTCCCGCGTCCGCCGAATACTATCCAAACGCAGTTTCAGTTTCGCTTCCTCTTCTTTTAATTTCTCGATTTCTATTGCCTTACTTCCCACAATTTCCTTCTGCTCACGGATTAAAGCATTGCGATTCTCAACCCCCATCTGTTCCGCCAACTTAATTACGGAATCCTTACTGCTGTTTCGCAGAATGTTCAACACAAGCCATACCAGAAAAATAACGAACGTAATAATAAACGCCGGCAGAAACATAAATGTTTGCACCAAAGCCATAAAAGTCGCAATTATATTAAAAATACGCGCAGCCCCCATATCTATTCCGGACGGTACGGCAGCGAGTACAATCATATACCAGGGCAGGGCACCAACGCCCACAATCAAAGAAACAATCAGCCAGAACTTTACCTTGAACTTATCATCCAGCATTTTATTGCGCCACATCTTAATATCCTGCTGTGCATCATTCTGCTCATAGTCCAAGCGGTCAAGCATCACACCGATTGCCGAAAGCCGGTTATATATGGTATCTTCTTCATCTGTTAAAGTATCAAATGTACCGAAATCCTTCATTTCTTCGCTTCCCACAATTTCAATTGATTAATATAAAACGACGTTTTCGTTAATCAAAAGTTCATACTTTTTATATAAAATGTACTGAAAATTAATATTAATGTCAATAATTGCATAAAATATATTGACATATATTTTCAGCTTGATATAATTTATGTAGTATTTAAAACTACATATAAAAGTTCGTCTTTCTACTTTGGAGGTTTTTATGGGTTCATATGTTATAACTTGTTGTTCAACCGTTGACTTACCGAAGGAATATTTTGAAAAAAATAATATTTCCTACGCTTGCTATCATTACATGATGGATGGCGAAGAATATCTTGATGATTTGGGGCAAAGCATTCCGTACAGTGAATTCTATAGAAGAATCGACGGCGGATCCATGCCTACCACTTCGCAAATTAACATTACTGAATTTATGGCGTTCTTTGAACCCTTTCTTCAGGAAGGCAAGGATATTCTTCATCTTTCAATGTCATCCGGCATCTCAGGCACCTGTAATTCTGCCATGAATGCCAAAGAAGAGTTAATGGCTAAATATCCCGATCGCACTATTAAGGTTGTGGATTCCCTTGCCGCAAGTTCAGGCTACGGCCTTCTTTTGGATAAACTTGTGGAAATGCGCGATGCCGGCAAGAGTTTGGAAGAGGTCTATCTTTTTGCAGAAGACAATAAACTTAAACTTCAGCACTGGTTCTTCTCTACCGACTTAACACATTTTAAAAGAGGCGGAAGAATTTCAGCAACTGCTGCCACCTTGGGCAACATCTTAAATCTCTGTCCCTTAATGAATGTGGATTATGTGGGCAAGCTTATTGTCCGCCAGAAAATCCGCGGCAAAAAGAAAGTAATCGCAGAAATCGTTAATAAAATGATCGAACTTGCCGAAGGCGGCAAAGACTACAACGGCAAGTGCTTCATTTCCTGCTCTGCCTGCGAAGAAGATGCCAGAAAAGTTGCCGATTTGGTAGAAGAAACCTTCCCCAACTTAAACGGCAAAGTAGAAATCAACAGCATCGGTGCTGTCATCGGTGCACACACAGGTCCCGGAACCGTAGCTTTGTTCTTCTGGGGCGAGAAACGTGTAAACTAATAAACTTTTTATTTTATAAAATTAATTATCAAAGACTGTTACTTTTACAGGTAACAGTCTTTTTTATGCCTCGTTGCCACAATAAAATACGCAGACAAAGCGCCTGCGTATTCAAAAACATATTCGTATTATTTTATTCAGGTATTTATAATATCTTACTGCACAGTCTGGCCGGAGTTGTTGCCGTTTCCTGTGTTTCCCTGTGTGCCCATGGTATCGTTCTGGTTATTTCCTCCGGAAGTTCCATTGGAATTTTCACCGTTGTTTCCGCCTGCACTGCCGCCATTCATTCCGTCGCCGACACCGTCCATACTGAAGAGATTTTTCAAGCGATCCATCAAATCATCATAAAAGTTTTTAATATCATCTGTAAAAGAACCATCCGCATCACCTATCATTGTTGTGTACTCTTTTACAATCTGTGCTGTTTGTGTATCACCATAGTTTCCTACAAATGTATCATATTCGGTTACTACATCCGCACTGAACGTTTCGCCGTTTTCATCCAAATAGAGATGGCTTCCGTTGCCGTCCTTCTCATAACCGCCTGTGATGGCAGCTGTAATCAAGTTGTTATAATGTTCCACAGCCTCTTCACGATACTGGCTGTCAGGATACTGCATAATGAATTCTTCAATGGTTACCGCACGTTCCAAAAGTTTTCCCGCGCTGATATTCGCACCGGTTTCGCCAAAAGCAGGCTGTGAAACCTCGATATCCTTCCATGCCTGATAAGCTGTCTCTTCATCTGTCGCACCGTTATTTACATCAGATCCGGACTCAGATTCACTTTCCATAGGTACAGAATCAGAAGTGTTAGGTTCTGACGGGGTTTCGGTACCGCAGCCCATACATGCAACGTGCACGAAGCACATCATAAAAAGGACTGCAATCACTAATACTTTTGCAATTTTTTTCATAATTAAAAACCTCCGTTTTTATTCAGTTTATATTTCCTAGGATTTCCCTGTTTGCGCATTTTATACATCTTTTTATAAAATGTCCGCTTAGTAATTTTACTTTTATGAGTTTGTCTTTTTTTGCTCTTTTAAAATGCTGCTTGGTTGTGCCTTAACCGTCGGATATCTGAAAAGCAAAGTTTTAAGCGCCTTCCATTGAAAGGGTACCAATGGCCAGAAGTAACTTGTCTTGCCAAAAACAGGCGTTGTAATTACTGATAAAAGCACGAATGCCAAACCGATTCCAAAGCCCCATACACCGAAGAAACCGGTACACAGCACAAGGAAAATACGATAAATTCTTATGCCCTCCGCCATTTCAAGACTGGCAATTGACAAGGTCGCAAGCATGGTCGCCGCCCCATAAAAAAGTACTTCAAGACTTGCCCACTCCAAATCAATCGCAACATCACCGATAATCAAACCTCCAACAATGGATAAGGCTCCTGCGAACCGTTCTGAAGTATGTGACGTGGAATAGCGAAACAAATCCAGTGCCACCTCAATCACCAATACCATTATAAAAAGTTTTATCGGCGTCATTCCTTCCGTACTTACCAGGGCAAATTCCTCCGGCAGCGGCACATGTGCGCCGAATAACAGAAACAATGGTAAAAGAAGCAAACTTGCCAACAGGGAAAACAGACGCATCAGGCGGATATAGTTGCCCACCACGGGACTTTTATAATAGTCTTCAGGACTCTGGGTGAATTGAAAAATACTGCAGGGAAGCACCAACACCTCCGGTGATGTATCAGGCACCAAAAGCACGTAACCTTCTTCCAGATAACTGCTTGCCACATCGGGGCGTTCCGTTGTAAAAACACTTGGCAACGGATGAAAATAACTTCTTGGAATCATAAGCTCTTTCAGGCTTTGAATTCCCATGGTAAGCGACGTCACATTTAAGCCGTCCAATTTAGCGCGGACTTTTTCAATCAGCTTCTCTTCCGCCTTGCCCTTAATGTACGCAATTGCAACATCCGTCTTACTGTCAGTCCCCACCTGATGCAATTCAAAAGTAAGCTTTGGATCTCGGATTCGCCTTCGCATCAAAGCCGTATTCATAATAATGTTTTCCACAAACCCGTCTTTGGCCCCCCGCGTTACCTTCTCGGTATCAGGCTCCGCAATACTTCGCACGGGATAGGTTCTTGTGTCGATGGACACCGCGCGGTCGAATCCGTCCACAATGAGAATTGTCTGACCGCTGAGCAGATTCTTAATCAGCGCTTCCCAGTCCTCCACATATGCCACCTGGGCAAAGCCCAACTTACAATCGATAAAAGTCTCAAGATTACGAATTTCGCCTTCCCCATCCGACAGGCTTTGCACATCCGCCACAATATGTTGCAATACCTCCGTCTGTGTAAAACCATTGATTGCCAGCATATATACTTTGGTTTTGCCAAAAAATAAATTACGCTCGATGTAGTCAAAACTTTGTTTAATTGCCATTAACGAACGCGCCTTCGTTATATTGTCCTGAATGTTTGCAGATATCATTTATGCGCCCCTTTCACTATGTTCATTTTTATTTCAATTTTTTTATTTCTAAGAATATTTTTATTTCACCCATGCCCTATTGGGACATATAAAAAAGAACCGGTCTCCCGGTTCTTTTAGTATCTGTTTTATATTTATTTTTATTCTTTTATGACACATATTTAGAGGTCCAATAACCAATTACTCTTTCGGTAAAATAAAAGTATCAATCACCTTTACAATACCGTCATTGTCATTGGAATCCGTTATAAAGTCAGCCGCTTCTTTGATTGCAGGCTGCGCATTCTCCATTGCTACGCCCACGCCTGCATAGCGTATCATAGTCATATCGTTAAAACCGTCCCCGCAACAGATGCAGTTGTCCTTAGTCAAACCCACGGTACACATCATACGATCCAAAGACTGTGCTTTATCGATATTCTTCGGCATAATCTCAATAAAAAACGGCTCCGAACGATAAATGCTTAAAATATCTCTATACTGCTCCTGTAACTTGCCAACCAGCACTTCAGCCTTCTCAGGCGGTGCCGTCATCAGGCATTTATTCACATCAAAGGTAACAAAATTTACAAAGTTCTCCACAGGACGGATGCCCATACCGTTGATGGTCGCTTCCAACTTAATGTAGTCATCCATTCTGGTTCCGACAATGATATTGTTTCCAAGATAGGTCACAAGCCCGCAGTCATTCTCCACCGCAAAACGATGCAATCCCGGAATCACCTGGGGCGGTAGAGTTTTCTGAAACATAATGTTTCCTGTTTTATATTCTAAAATACATCCGCCGTTAAACGAAAGAAGGTATCCGCCTCTTGTACCAAATTCCAACTCCTCCGCATAACGCATCATACCTGCCGTCGGTCTTCCTGACGCCAGAATCACTTTATGCCCACGCTCCATAACACGAATGATACCTTCCCTGGTGCGGGGTGTGATTTCCTTTTCTGAATTCGTCAAAGTTCCGTCAATATCCAGAACAAGGTACTTAATATCTTTCTTATCCATGGCAATCTTCCTCTTCTTCTCTTCTCATTCCCTTTTACACCACAGACCTAAATTCCTTGCACAGTATACT
>CAZQBM010000104.1:0-5121 GCA_964591945.1 uncultured Lachnospiraceae bacterium
GGCTATTGGTGCGGAGTACGCAAACACTCTCGGCCTGGTGGTCTACAAAAACGGTGAAATTGTGCTGGAGGAATATTTTAAGGGGGCGAACCGCGAGGAGTCGGTGCATACCTTTTCTATTGTCAAAAGCATTGTGGCGATTTTAATTGGAATCGCCATCGATAAAGGCTATATTGAGAGCGTAAACCAGAAGGTTTTGGACTTTTTCCCGGATTACCGGTTAAAGAGAAACCAGGAGCAGTTAAAAGATGTGACCATCGAGAACTTCCTGACCATGACGGTGCCCTACAAATATAAGTCGGAGCCCTGGACCAAGGTGTGTACAAGTGAAGACTGGGGGCTGGCGATTTTACCGCAGATTGGCGGGAAACAAGCCATCGGCGAACAGTTTCATTATTCGACTCTGGGCGTACATCTTTTATCCAATATAATAAAAGTAGCAACGGGCATGGATATGAATGCCTTTGCCACAAAGTACTTGTTTGAGCCTTTGGGCATCAGGGAAGTGCCCATTGCTAACGTGTATGACCGCAAGAGCCAGGAAGAATTTTACAAGGCCCGCAATAACAGAGGCTGGGTAAAAGATCCAAGCGGTAATTACACCGCAGGCTGGGGACTTTCTATGACGACGGATGATTTCGCAAAGATTGGCGTAATTGTGCTTAATAAGGGAGTTTATAAGGGCCAAAGAGTTCTGTCGGAAGCATACGTGGAAGCTATGCTTAAGGAATATGAGCCAGGATACGGTTATCTTTGGTGGATTTATCCGAAAGATACCACTATTAAAATTATCCGCAAGGAGTATAACACAGGTAAGTACGATTCCTACTGCGCCAACGGTGTAGGCGGTTCTCTGGTAGCGGTGATACCGGAGCTTGACGCGGTGATCAGCATGACGTGTTCGCTGGTGTACAATCCCAAGCCCCGTATGGAGTTGATTAATAACTACATTATCCCATATTTGGAGAGTATTTAAATAAAAGAGGCCTCAATGATATTTCATTGAGACCTCTTCTTTTATTTTATGCTATTTGTGTAATTACAAGGTGGACAGATGGAACAATTACAACATGGGTTAGAAGGTTGATTACAGGAATTATGGTTATGACAGCAATTGTCGAAATTAGTCTGATTATATTGATTCATAAAATGAATTCTTCTAGTTTATTTACTATACAGTATGCATGTATAAGAGACTTTGACACGCTTATATGAAATAAAGATTAAGCTATGTCATAAGACAGAAGGATATTGTTGCTTTCATATAAAAGAAAATGATAATATATATAAAATGCATTAATAGAATTTAAGCTGTGAAAGTACAAAAAGGTAGGAGTTAAAATGATCTACACAGTAACCTTGAATCCTGCAATTGATTACGTGGTACACATGGACAAGCTTGCCTTGGGTGAAATCAATCGCAGTACAAGTGAAAACATATATTTTGGCGGTAAGGGCATTAATGTATCCCTGGTGTTAAAAGAACTTGGACTTTCGTCCGTGACACTGGGCTTTGTTGCCGGTTTTACGGGGCTTGCCATTGAGGAAGAAGTGAAGAAAGCCGGTATTGAAACCGACTTCGTCCGCTTA
Organism: uncultured Lachnospiraceae bacterium; assembly: GCA_964591945.1. GTDB lineage: Bacteria > Bacillota > Clostridia > Lachnospirales > Lachnospiraceae > UBA3766. The sequence goes on from CAZQBM010000104.1 coordinate 1,591, forward strand.
AAAGAAGGGTATTCCCGCATCAATGTGAAAATCAGAGCCGCCGGAGAGACAGATATCAACGGACAGGGTCCTCTTGTTTCGGGCGAGGCATTAGAAGAATTTTATAAGAAACTTGAGCAGTTAAAAGATGGGGATGTGCTTGTTATGGCAGGAAGTATTCCCGCCTCTTTACCTGCCGATATGTATGAGAAAATTTTAGAATATATCAGAGATAAAGAAGTGCGTGCCGTGGTGGACGCAACAGGGGAGCTTTTGCTTCGGGTATTGAAGTACAAGCCGTTCTTCATAAAACCAAATCATCACGAATTGGGCGAACTGTTTAAGGTGACGGTTGAGACCCGGGAAGATGCCATAAAATATGCGAAGAAACTTCAGGAAATGGGTGCAAGAAATGTACTGGTTTCCATGGCAGAGCTTGGTGCGGTGTTGGTTTGTGAAAACGACGAAGTATATGCCAGCGATGCCTATGAGGGAGAAGTTTGTAATACCGTGGGCGCCGGAGATTCCATGGTGGCGGGCTTCCTTGCAGGATTGTATGGGGCAGACATTTGTTGCGAAGATAATATGAAGATGGATGAATCGACGATGCAGGTTTCCGGGTTGCACACATACCGTTATGAGCACGCCTTGAAGCTTGGTACTGCCGCCGGCGGAGCGACAGCGTTCGCAGACGGACTTGCTAAGAAAGAGGAGATTGAGCAATTATTTCGAACCTTTTAGTCTAAAATAAGGAAAAAGGGACAAGATATCTTTTATATGAATGTTTTATTTGGGTATCGGTATTTTCGGAATTCCGGGAATGCAGGATGCAATCAGAATAAAAGAAAATAGGAGGTATCTATGGTTTCAAAAACAGTTACGGTTATCAATGAACAGGGGATGCACATGCGGCCTGCAGGAGTGTTGGCGAAGGCGGCAGGGGCACACAAAGATTGCAATATTACGTTAAAAGTAAATGATAAAAGCGTCAATGCCAAGGCGGTTATGCAGATTATGTCCGCAGGAATCAAAAAAGGTACCGCAGTGGAGATTGTATGTGACGGAGCAGATGAGCAGGCCGTGCTTGAGGAGATTGCAGGTTTGTTTGAGAACGGATTTGGAGAGTAAATAAGACTTACAATAGAAAGCAAACGAATTTGATGTAAGGTCAGAAAGGTTTGGAGTAAGGGGTAATTTTTATGAAGAAATATATCGGCAAAGGTGTTTATGGGGCGGTAGCCATTGGTAAAATATTGATTTTTAAGCGTCAGGAAGTCTCTGTGAAAAGAGAACGAATTGAAGATACCGAGACGCAAAAACACCGTGTGGAAGAGGCAAAGGCTCTTGCAACAGCGCAGTTACAGGAAATCTATGACAAGGCCTTGGTGGAAGTGGGCGAAGCGGGCGCACAGATTTTTGAAATGCATAACCTGCTGTTGGAAGATGAATCCTATAATGATTCCATCCGCAATATCATTGAGACACAGTCTGTAAATGCAGAATATGCGGTGGCTGTTACTTCTGACAACTTTGCGGAAATGTTCGCGGCTATGGACGATGCCTATATGAAGGAGCGGGCAGCGGATATCAGGGATATTTCCAACCGATTGATTCGCAATCTTCAGGCCGGCGGAAGCGACAATGCTTTGGGCGATGATAAGGTAATCATTTGCGCCGACGATTTGGCGCCCAGCGAAACGGTGCTTTTGGATAAGGAAAAGGTACTTGCCTTTGTAACCGCACACGGTTCTTCCAATTCACATACCGCAATTTTGGCCAGAAATATGAATATCCCTGCAATTATTGGCTTAGGCGATGCATTTTTATCTGAAATAAAAGATGGTGACAGCGCAATTGTAGACGGTTTTACCGGAGAAATTTTTATAAGCCCCGATGAAGAAATAAAGGCCTGCCTCGAGAAGAAGCAGAAGGAAGATGAAGAAAAGAAGAAGCTTCTTCAGGAGTTAAAAGGTAAGGAAAACATTACCTTGGATGGTAAAAAGATTAACATCTATGCCAACATCGGCAGCGTGGATAATATCGGTGCGGTGCTTTTAAACGATGCCGGCGGAATTGGTTTGTTCAGAAGTGAGTTTTTGTATCTGGAAAGCAACGACTATCCTACGGAAGAGCAGCAGTTTGCAGCGTATAAAAAAGTGCTTGAGAGTATGGCGGGTAAGAAGGTTATCATCCGTACACTGGATATCGGCGCTGACAAGCAGGTGGATTATTTTAATCTTGCAAAGGAAGAAAATCCTGCCCTTGGTTATCGAGCAATCCGTATTTGCTTAACGCGACCGGAGATTTTTAAAACACAGCTTCGCGCATTATATCGAGCATCGGCGTACGGTAATCTTGGCATTATGTTCCCAATGATTACAAGCGTTAGCGAACTTGAGAAGATTCTTGCAATCTGTGCGGAAGTAAGAGCCGAACTTGTCAAAGAAAACATCGAAATCTCGGATAACGTGGAATTGGGCATTATGATTGAGACCCCCGCGGCTGCGGTAATCAGCGATTTGCTGGCACCTATGGTAGATTTCTTCAGCGTGGGAACCAACGATTTGACCCAGTATACATTGGCGGTGGACCGTCAGAATCCTGAAATTGAAAAGTTCTGCGATACCCATCACGAAGCGATTTTGCGATTGATTGAATTCTCGGCACAGAGTGCTCACAAACATGGCGCTTGGATTGGAATTTGCGGCGAATTGGCAGCAGATACCAGCCTGACAGAGAGATTCCTTCGTATGGGAATTGACGAATTGTCCGTATCGCCTACTTTCGTTTTGAAAGTGAGAGAGGTGGTAAGAAGTGTGGATTTAACACGCCAGAAGGAAAAGAAAGCACGAACGAAGTGAGTATTTTCTTATACGTGCGATATTGATAGAATTATCTTGTAATATTTGAAAGATTTGTTATAATACAATCATAAAAGGCAATCGCCACAGAGTGGTTGGCCATTGATTGAGAAAAAACTTTCCCTATCTGTCCAAAGTACAGGGAAAGTTTTTTATTTAAATATACAAGCATTTGTCCGAAAAATTTACCAGAATACCAGATGTAGAAATAGTGCAAAAAGTTGTATATTTCATGCAAAATATCCCTAGATGTAGTGATTGACACTTTTAGAGGGTATTATATAATAAAATTAAGATATTGCAGAAATTACGTCGTAAATATTTTTGTTTTCTGTGCATATCCTATCAAGGGGTGCATTTATGAAGAAAGCCAAAAAGCGATATATGAATAAAAAGAAAGGGGATGAGACTATGGCAATCAGTGCAAAACCTAGAACAGGTGCGTTAATCGTAGATGCAAAAGATAAAGATGTCTTTTTTGCGCCTAAAAATAATACAACAACCAAAGCCATAGAGCGTTTTATGGCACATAAACCGAAAGAAGGCATAGTCAATCCATTTAAGAAATGACTTGTCCATATAAATATTCAAATGAGATAGAATACGATTTTTCGCTTCTTAAGACTGAAGATTATGATAAAATTCAGGCTTTTTCTTGCGGAAATGAAGTATTTGACGCATACTTACATAG
>CAZQBM010000105.1:0-2008 GCA_964591945.1 uncultured Lachnospiraceae bacterium
ATATAAATGAAACCTTTTCTGACTTTCGTGTGTTTTATTTGTAGAAGACGAAAAAAATCTGCACTATCTGATGAAGAATAAGCAAAACGGAGGTTTTATAATGAAAAAGAAATACATAATCACAATTGCGGTAGTATTGGCTGTTTGTTTGGTTATAGCAGGATGTGTTTTGGGAGTAAAGGAGTACAAGGCACGTATTCCGGAACTTACGGTAGAATATGTGGTGTATGCAAAACCGGGAGATGCCTTTGTTATTGATGATTTGATACAGGTGGATGTAAAAGGTGATTATGAGATAGAATACGAGATTTGGGGTGTCCCTGAGTGGGGATATGTCGATGATAATGAAGTACTTCATATCCGGGATAACGGTATGAGTGCGAAAGGGGATATCCATTTGAATATTACCGCTACAGGAAGCTTCAATCAATCAGACTATGAAATTGCTTCTATAGTCATAGAGAATGAAATCAATGAAAATAACAGTTATGAAGTAACCTATTCGGATATCAGTCTGCGTATGTATAATGAATTGGAAGAACAGGGCAATGGTGTTTTTGGCGATTCAAATCATGATGTCAGCATTCATATTGCGGATTCTGCGGATAATATGGCTGAGTTGGAAGAGGAAGTTAAGAAATATGCGGAAGAAAAGTATTCCGTGACAGGTTCAGCGGATGATAATTATTGGGCAGAAAATGTGACGCTTGAATCCGGGAAAACGGTTAGGGTGATAGGCTTTTCCTGTATTGAAAGTGAAGGAGAGTATTATGCCAACGGAACGACCGGCGGAACTCATATTCCAGTGGTTATTTATGCATTCTGTGAGGAAGAACACCGATTTTTTATCGCGGATAATCATTCGTGGGCTTCTTCTTATGAAATAGAGCAGATTGCCAATACGGTAGAGTGTGATTGATAAAAGAATTATAAATGTTAAAAAGGGAGCCACCCGTTCATTTTAGGATGAATGGGTGGATTTTTTATTTTTTATAAAAAAATGTATATAGCATATTGACACGGTGTGCATATTGTGTATATTATATATATACAATGTTACGATGCAAAATGTAACGATTGTAAGCATGCATAAAATAATTACATTTAAAAACAACGCGCGAGGTAACAAATGGACATTATTATCACAAACCAGTCGGACAGACCGATTTATGAGCAGATTATGGACCAGATCAAAGCCCAGATTATGAACGGCGAGTTGAAAGAAGGGGATGCCCTTCCGTCAATGCGACTTCTGGCCAAAGAACTGCGAATCAGTATTATTACAACCAAAAGAGCCTACGAGGAATTGGAGCGGGAAGGCTACATCGAATCCTACACGGGCAAGGGGAGTTTTGTCAAAGGCGTAAACCACGAAATGGTGAAGGAAAGCGTTATGTTTGAAATCGAGAACCTGATGGAAGAGGTGCTTGAGAAGGCGGCGCTTGCCAAGGTGCCTTTTGACGAACTTGTGGAGCGAATGAAGCTTTTGTACGAAGAGAAGGAGAGTCAGAGCGATGAATAAGGAAGATAGAATGGAAGCGGCAGCAGATACTGCGGTACATACAGAGAATGACTATGTCATTGAGTTAAAAGATGTCACCAAGGATTACGGCGACTTCGTTTTGAATAAGGTGAGTTTTAAGATTCCTAAGGGATGTATCTGTGGTTTTGTGGGTCAGAACGGTGCCGGTAAAACTACCACAATCCGTTTGATCATGGATATTATTGCTGCAAATTCCGGTGAGATGAAGGTGTTTGGCAAGGATATGCATACAGAGGGTAAAACATTAAAAGATGATATCGGCGTGGTATTTGACGAAATGGGCTTCCACGACTTCTTAACCGGTGTACAGATTAATAAAATCATGAGCAAAATGTACACCAACTGGAGCGAAGAAGTTTTTACCGGATATATGAAAAAGTTCGGTCTTCCCATGAAGAAAAAGTGCGGTAAGTTCTCCCGTGGTATGCGTATGAAACTTCAGATTGCAGTGGCGATGTCCCACGG
>CAZQBM010000105.1:2018-5051 GCA_964591945.1 uncultured Lachnospiraceae bacterium
GTTATGGAAGAGGACCACACGATTCTTTTATCTTCTCATATCACAGGAGATATTGAGCGTATCGCGGATATGGTTGTATTTATCGACAAGGGCCGTATTGTATTAAGCGGTGAAAAGGATGTTATCCTTGAAAATCACGCAATGATTAAATGCAGTAAAAAAGATGCAGATACAATTGCGAAAGAAGATATTGTATCCGTAAGACAGTCTGCCTTCGGTGTGGATGTTTTGGTACACGATAAAAAGGCTTGCGCAAGAAAATACGAGAAACTTACCATGGAGCAGTGTACTTTGGAAGAAATTATGATACATTATGTAAACCGCGCAAACAACGAAAGCAAAGAAGCGTAGAAGGAGGTATCTTATGAAAGGATTGATTTTAAAAGATATCTACTGCCTGCGTACCCGCATCATGACCTATGTCTTGACTTTGGTTGCTGCCTTGGTAATCGGAATTTTGATTTCCCTTAGCAGTGAATACGGAAATATGAGGCTGGATGTGATGATGGGCGATGCTGCAGCGGTATCGGAAGATGATCTGGCAGCACATAAAGTAATGCTCGGAGGCGCTACTTTTTTGGCTATTTTACTTCCTTTGGGGGTAGGCTTTGACGGCATTATGACCTTTCATATGGATGAAAAGGCAAATTTTGGCGATGTGCTTCGCACCATGCCGGTAAAACCTGTGGAAATTGTGCTGGCAAGATTTAGTACTGCTTACGGCTTCCTTCTGACAGGTTATATATCGTCTATCTTGATTGCTTTACTGATTTCACCGGTGGTTGAGGTGTTTACATTGGCTGAAATGATTCATGCGGGAACTGTGCTGACCTGTGCATTGGCTGCCGGTCTGGGAGTGTCATGCTGTGCCCTTTTTATGTGGAATAAGAAGACTGTTGAGTATATTTTCGTGGGTGTTTTTTTAGGGGCATATGCGATATTTGCAATTGCGATTGTAACATTAAGCAACCGTTACGGAGACCAGGTAGATGCTATTATGAACACATTTATGGATAAAGTAAAAATATTTTTTGATAATTGTCTTACTTGGTTGATCCCGGTGGCTTTACTTATGACTGTGGTATGTTTCTTCGTATCTGTGTTGATTGTAAAAAGAAAGGGGCGAGGTGTGCGATGAGATCATTATTATATAAAGATTATGTGGCCACAAACGGCCCTATTGTGATAGGCGGATTTGGACTTCTTACAGTGTTTATCTGTGTATTCACTGTTTGGTGTACTGTAAACAGTAATATGGAAGTGTTGTTGGGGTTGTTCACCCCTGTAGTATTTGTGGGTGGATGTATATATTTGATTGCATTGATGTCTCAGTTGTTCCAGGCGGATTCCGGTAAAAACTGCCGTGATTACCTGCTTACCATGCCTGTAGATAAAAAGGAATATTTGCTTTCTAAATATATCTATTATCTGGTGGCAAACTATCTGGTTTTATCCTGGGGCATTTTCTTAAGCATGATTGCGGCAACCGCGGTAAAAACAGAGGGTATGATGATGATGGTATCCACGGTTCAGTTAATGGGGCCCATCGTGATTCCGGTCATGTTGATTATGGCTGCCATAACGTTCCCCTTGTACATACTGTACGGTAAGAAAAAGGGAGATATGATTTTTAGCGGATTTTCCGTTACGCTTACGATTCTGCTTTTTATCTGGCTGTTGTTCGGTGATGTTTCCGGCCTTACGAATATGGATTTTGAAAGCAATATGAAATGGGTGGAAGAACATACCGGCCTAATAGTGATTTTGACGACGGTATTTCCCATTGTGACAGGTGTTATTTATTATCTGTCATACAGAATCACTGCGGGCATTTTTGTAAGAAAGGAGCGTGATATCGATGAATAAAAAGAAAGATTTGACGGTAATGCTTGTGTTTTTATTCTTTGCATTTGCGCCCCTCTGGATTGCGGCATTTGCTTATTACGGAAGCGGTCATGTATACGAAGATTCAGGCACGCAGCTGCTTTGTTCCGCAGCAATGCTTATGCCTACATTTTCCGTGTTTATTACCGGAGCCATTTGTAAAGAAAAGATTGATTTCGTTGGGGAGAATTCCCTGAAGCTGGGTATTTATTTCAAAGATAAAAAGTGGATTTGGATGCTGGTGGCCATTTTCCTGCCCTGGGTTTACAAAGAACTTGGAGGATGGTTATTTTTGGCATTCAATCCGGAGTGTTTTGATGCTGTATCTTTTTCACAAGAGCTGGGAATGGATGCGTCTCTGATTGCAGTAATGCCTTTGTATTCCGTTGTGAATGCAGTGATGTTTTCCATCGGTGGTTTAGGAGAAGAAATCGGTTGGCGTGGTTTTATGATGCCCCGTTTGGAGAAGAAGATGGGAATCGGTCCTGCCATTCTTGTGGGAGGTATCATTTGGGGTGTATGGCATTATCCCATTAATTATTACGGACATAATTTTGGTACCGGATACTGGGGAGAACCCTGGCTTGGATTCCTTATTTTTACCATATTTACCATTGCCATGAATGCCCTGCTTACCTTGGCGGTAAAAAAGACTAATTCCGTGTGGTCGGCTGCTTTTATGCATGCGGTGAATAATGGTGCATTGGCAATTTCTGCTGTGTTTATAAACGGTGAGAGTTTAACCGGTTTCTGGACGGAAAGTACGGTGCAGTTTGTGGTTATGATGGGACCGTCTCTGGTGTTTGGCATCATTGCTTATATCTGGCTGATTAAGTTGGAGAGACAAGAAAAGGCGGAGATTGAAAAATGAAAAAGAGTATAAAGAAAATGTTGGCGGCCTTAATGGTAGTAATGTTTCTCGTAAATATTCCGCTTACCGTGCAGGCGACGCCGAATGATGTTACACCTTCCGGTGTACCGTTTGATGAAATCGGAAGTGAAATAGAGAAGTGGGCGGCAGAGAATCCGGAGGCGTATGTATCCTTTTCTACAGCGGTTTTTAAAGAAGATGAAATTGTGTATGAGGGTGCATTTGGTTATGCTGACCGTGAGAACGGAATTGTAGCAGACGCTGATACAGTGTATGAG
>CAZQBM010000106.1:0-4856 GCA_964591945.1 uncultured Lachnospiraceae bacterium
GTATTAGTATTTCTTAAAAAAGGAAAATTAACATGATTACAGATACCATTGCTGCAATTGCAACTGCCCTTTCACCTTCGGGAATCGGTATTATCCGAATTTCCGGTGAAGAAGCTTTTGAAGTTGCGAATCGAATCTTTAAAGCAAAAAGCGGAAAGTCCATATTGGAAATGGCAAGTCATACGGTGCACTATGGCCATATTTTTGATGGGGATGAAATCATAGATGAAGTTATGGTACTTCTGATGAAGGCGCCGAATTCTTTTACAATGGAAGATACGGTGGAAATTGATTGCCATGGTGGTGTGTATGTGATGAATCGTATTTTGAAGACGGTTCTTAAAAATGGCGCCAGATTGTCTGAACCCGGTGAATTTACAAAACGGGCTTTTTTGAATGGTCGCATTGACTTAACCAAAGCAGAAGCAATTATGGATTTGATTCAGTCTAAAAATGAGGCTGCCCGTAAGAATTCCATGACCCACTTAAAAGGTGATTTGTATCGTAAAATCAAGGCTTTGCGGGAAGATATCATTTATGAAATTGCTTTTATTGAGTCTGCATTGGATGATCCTGAGCATATAAGCTTAGATGGTTTCCATGATAGATTATCAGAGAAATCTTCCAATATTATTGCGGTCATTGAGAAATTACTGAATTCTGCGGATAACGGTAGATTAATTAAGGAAGGTATTAATACGGTTATCGTTGGGAAACCCAATGCCGGTAAATCTTCTTTCCTTAATTTATTATTAGGGGAGGACCGTGCTATTGTAACAGATATTGCCGGTACTACCAGAGATACCTTGGAAGAGTCTGTATATTTAGACGGTATGACCTTGAACTTAATTGATACTGCAGGAATCCGTGATACGGAAGATGTGGTTGAAAAGATTGGTGTAAATAAAGCCAAGGAAGCTTTGGAAAAAGCAGACTTAATGGTATATATAGTTGACAGCTCTGTCAGTTTGGATGAAAGTGACAGGGAAATCATTGCTTTATTAGATACGTCCAAAACCATTGTTTTATTGAATAAGTCAGATTTGGATGTGGTGGTAAGTGAAGAGGATATTAAGAAAATAATTGGAGAGGCCCCGGATTTCCTTACGATTTCAGCCAAAGAGAAGGAAGGCTTGGATGCTTTTACCGCTCTTATAAAGGAGAAGTTTTTCAATGGTGAAATTTCTTTCGATGATGAAGTGACAATATCGTCACTTCGCCAGAAAGAGGCTTTATCTTCTGCCCTTCAAAGTATGAAGATGGTACAGCAAAGTCTTATTGATGATATGCCGGAAGATTTTTATTCCATTGATTTGATGAATGCTTATGCTTGTCTTGGTGAAATCATCGGTGAAGAGGTGGGCGAAGATTTGGTGAACGAAATCTTTTCGAAGTTTTGTATGGGTAAATAGGTTTTATATTTGTTTTTCATTACTAAAACGGATGATATATTATATCGATTTTTATTGAAATTATTTTTAATGGAGTTTTTGGAAATGAATATCAAAGAAGCAGAAGAATTTTTTAAAAAGTATCACGGACATGGGTATCATATGTGGCATGATGATCCTGTAAAAAACAGAGAATTTGATAGTATGAAAATTAGTCCCGAATTAAAGGAACAGTGGAGACAGGATCTTATTCAGGATTTTTTTGAGCATATGCTTGATAATCCCGATAAAATATGGCTTCAGCATGATAATGTTTTGAAAATTATCGAATCAACCAAAACAAATCTGGAAGAGAATTGTACCAGATTTCTTGATATCATGGAAGAATTCCATACTCTGGATAAAAAACAGAAAGTTCTAATTATTGAAAACATGGCCGGTCGGACTAATCCGCAGGAAGATGGTGGATGTTACTTAATCTGTGCCAAAACGGATTTAAAAGAACGAATGCATAATATTATGTTAAAAATTATGGATTTTGAATGTAAAGAGGATGATAATTTGCGTGAACGGGGTTGGAACGATATCAGAACCAGATTTCATAATGCTTTGAATGCATATGACAGAGCATACGCTAAGTTTAAGAATCTTTGATAAAAAATTTTAATCAGTAAGAAGGAAAATAAAATGCCGGAAGCAAGAATTAAAACTGATATATGTGTCGTTGGTGCAGGTCACGCAGGTTGCGAGGCCGCTTTGGCGTGCGCACGACTTGGATTTGATACAACAATTTTTACGGTGAGTGTGGAAAGTATTGCACTTATGCCCTGTAATCCAAACATCGGCGGAACTTCCAAGGGTCACTTGGTTCGCGAACTGGATGCCTTGGGTGGCGAGATGGGTAAAAATATTGATAAAACTTTTATCCAGTCCAAAATGCTTAATGTGTCGAAAGGTCCTGCGGTGCACTCGCTTCGTGCCCAGGCTGATAAGGCGGATTACACCAGAAGCATGCGTCAGATTTTGGAAAATCAGGAAAACTTAACGATTAAGCAGGGCGAGGTTTGCGAAATTCTTACCGAAGAAGGTGCAGACGGCAAGCCTGTAGTTTGCGGTGTGAGAATTTTTACGGGTACGGTTTATGAATGTAAGGCAGTGATTCTTTGTACCGGTACTTATTTGAAGGCCCGTTGTTTATGTGGTGAGTCTATCACTTATACAGGACCCAACGGTTTGCAGGCAGCGAATCATTTGACGGAATCCTTAGAGAAACTTGGCGTAAAACTTCGTCGTTTTAAAACAGGTACTCCTGCCCGTATGGATAAAAGAAGTTTGGATTTCAGTAAAATGGAAGAACAGGTGGGCGATGAAAAAATTATTCCTTTTTCATTCTCAACCAATCCAGCGGATATTCAGAAAGAACAGGTTAGTTGTTACTTAACTTATACCAATGAAAAAACTCACGAAATCATACGTGGAAACTTGGATCGTTCGCCCATTTATGCCGGAATTATTGAAGGAACCGGACCCAGATATTGTCCGTCCATTGAAGATAAGGTTGTAAAATTTGCGGATAAGGAAAGACATCAGGTTTTTATTGAGCCGGAAGGACTTTATACCAATGAAATGTATGTTGGCGGTATGTCATCATCTCTTCCCGAGGATGTCCAGCTTGCTATGTATCGTACAGTTCCCGGTATGGAGAATTGTCGCATTGTGCGTAATGCTTATGCGATTGAATATGATTGTCTGGAGTCAGGAGAATTGACGCCTTCACTTGAAATTAAAAATGTAGGTAAATTATTTTCTGCAGGACAGTTCAACGGAAGCAGCGGTTATGAAGAAGCTGCAGCCCAGGGACTAATTGCAGGTATCAATGCATGTCGTTCCTTAAAAGGTGAAGAGCCTTTGATTCTGGATCGAAGCGAAGCCTACATCGGAGTTTTGATTGATGATTTGGTAACCAAGGATAATCGTGAACCCTATCGAATGATGACTTCCCGCGCGGAGTATCGACTTTTACTTCGTCAGGATAATGCGGACTTACGACTTCGCAAATTCGGTCATCAGGTTGGTTTGATTACGGATGAACAGTATAATCATGTTCTTGAAAAAGAAAAACAGATTGCAGCAGAAGTAGCCCGCTTAAAAGAAACGAAGGTAGGCGGAAATAAAGAAGTACAGAGTTTCTTAGAGGCACATGGTTCTGCGGCACTTCGTACTGCTGCTTCTTTAGCAGAGTTAATTTGCAGACCGGAGCTTGATTACGAGTGTTTGGCTGAGATTGATAAGGAACGTGAATCTTTATCTGACGAAGTCATTGAGCAGGTTTTGATTAATATAAAATACGAAGGTTATATTGAACGTCAGCTTCGACAGGTGGAACAGTTTAAGAAAACTGAGAAACGTCGTATTCCTGCAGACATTGATTATGATGATATTTCAAGTCTTCGTTTGGAAGCCCGACAGAAGTTAAAAATGTTTAAACCTATTTCAATCGGACAGGCGTCCAGAATCAGTGGTGTTTCGCCGGCGGATATTTCGGTATTGTTGATTTATTTGGAGCAGATGAATAGGAAGTAAGAAAAAGTGAGGTTTATAATGGACACATCTAAACTGACACAATTTCATAAGGACTTGGCAGAGTGGGGAATTACCTTAACTTCCAAACAGGATGAGCAATTTTTGAAATTTTATGAGCTGTTGGTGGAGTGGAATTCTTTTATGAACTTGACTGCCATTACAGAATTCGATGAAGTGATGAAGAAGCATTTTCTGGATAGTATGTCTTTTGTTCACTATGTGAAGAATTATTATTGTACCGTTGATAATAAAATTACAAAAGTAAATATAATATCTAATGATAAAAGTGCAGGTATGCATAAAGAATTTGATTGTTCCTTTTTACCTCAATTGAAGTTTACCATGATTGATGTAGGAACCGGTGCAGGTTTTCCCGGAATCCCTTTGGCGATTCTTTTTCCTGAGGCGAAGTTTACTTTGATGGATTCTTTGAATAAAAGAATCAAGTTTTTGAATGAAGTGATTTTTCAACTTGGATTAACAAATGTTGAGACTGTTCATTCCAGAGCTGAAGATTTAGCAAGGAATGCAAATTATCGTGAGCAGTATGATTATGCGGTATCCCGGGCAGTTGCTAATCTTTCTACGCTTTCGGAATATTGTCTTCCTTTTGTAAAGTCTACAGGAAATTTCGTTTCCTATAAGTCAGAGCGATTATCGGAGGAATTGGTTGCAGCGGAGAAAGCGATTTCGATTTTGGGCGGTACAGTGAAGGACCAGATTGATTTCCAATTGCCGGAGTCGGATATTTACAGAAACCTTCTTATTATAGAGAAGGTAAAACCCACTTCTAAGAAATATCCCAGAAAAGCAGGCTTGCCTTCGAAGGAGCCCTTGGGTTAAAAAAATGTATTACATATATAATTTAATATAATTTTAAAT
>CAZQBM010000107.1:0-4847 GCA_964591945.1 uncultured Lachnospiraceae bacterium
CATTCGTCCCTTCTGTATAGAATATAAAAAATCTTCAACATAGACAATTTATCACAAAGTTTGCATATTTACAATTTTTTTTTGCAAGAAAATGAAAAAAATTATTCTGCCAGCTTTTCTAAAAAGGGTGCCAGTCCTTCGTGATTATTATCTGTAAAAGTAATAAAACGTGCTGCGGCCTTTGCAGCGGGGATGCCGTTTAAAAGCACCGTCGGATAAGCGGCCGCTTCCAACATGGGTAAGTCGTTCTCCGCATCGGCAAATGCGTAGGAATATTTGTAGTCAATGCCTGCGTAATCACAAACGAATTTAAGGGCAGTGCCTTTGGTGGTGCCGTAGGGTAAGATTTCTAAGAACCAGTCGTTAGAGAAGAAACACTGTACTTTGCCGGCATACATTCCTTCAACCTTTGCACGAAAATCTTCCAAAAGTTGGCGGTTGTCAAGGTCTACCGCCAAAAGCTTGTAGGTTTCCAAACCATCCGCCGCGATATCGGGAAGTAATTCATAATCGTTTTTAACGTATTCACAGTAAAAAGTAACATTTTTATTTATGGTTTCCGTCAAGACCTTTGTGTCGGAATAGGATTGCAGGTGCACGCCCATTTCTTTCGCAAGGTCGCGAATCCCCGCAATAATATCTGTAGACAATTTTATACTGTGAAGCATTTCCTTGTTTTTGAGATGATAAATCTGACTTCCGTTAAAAGAAGAAATCAGCGGATTGCAATTCGAAAGACCCAAACGTTCTACAATTTTAATAATGCTGCTGTAGGCACGGCCTGAAGAAATAACAAAGGTATGTCCATTGGCAACGCAGGCTTCCAAGGCGGCTCTGGTTCGAGGTGAGATGGTTTTCTCATCATTTAAAAGGGTGCCGTCCAAGTCGAAGAAGAGTACCGATTTGGCATCTTTTTCGTAGGGGATATAGCGCTCTAAATAGGCGTTTTTAATTTTATCTAAGAGTTCTTCCGGTACGAAAAGATGACCGCGGCCATTGCCTAAATCAATGTCTTTCTTGTTGGTGCCATGGAAGTCGGAACCGCCGGTAATCAGTAAGCCGTATTTGGCCGCAAGGCGTTTGACGTAACGTTCTTCGCTGGGCGCATAGGTGCTGTAAACTGCTTCAATGCCCATAAGGCCTACTTCTTTTAATTCGGCTACCAACTTATCCAGATTGGCATCGGATAAGCGATATAAGATGGGATGGGCAAGCACAGGGATGCCGCCAGCTTCCAGAATTAAGGAAACTGCCTGGGCGGGAGCAATTTTCTCACGGGGCACAAAGGCCTTACAATGGTCGCCCACATAACGTTCGAAAGCTTCCTTCATGCTTTTTACATAGCCCTTGTCCAAGAGGAAGCGAGCATAGTGGGCACGGGTAACGACGGCACCTTTAAATCGCTCCATCAGTTCTTCATAAGTGATTTCAATGCCTTGTTCGGCAAGCTTTTCACACATTTTACGGTTTCGGTTGATTCTGGATTCCTGAAAAGTAATCAAATGCTCGCGAAACTTCGGGCTGTAGGGATTGATATACAAACCTAAAATGTGTATGTCTTTTCCGAAATATTCGGTAGAAAGTTCGATTCCCGGAATAATTTCAATGTTTTTATCTTTGGCGTAAGCCATAATTTCTTCCAGACCGGCGGTAGTGTCGTGGTCTGTCAGGGCGATGGCTTTTAAATTTTTATAAATGGCTAAATCCACCAATTCCTTTGTGGTACAGGTACCGTCGGAATGAGTAGAGTGTACGTGTAAGTCGATTGCCTGCATGTGTTACCTCCGTTTTAATAACAAGGTTATGTCATTTCTATTTTAACCATATTTTTATAAAAATGAAAGAACAATAAAAATTGCAGACGCCACAACGCAACATCTGCAATTATTATATCAATATTAATCTTCGCTCTTGTTTACGGAATAAATGGTACGTTTTCTTGCCATTTCATCGCTTTCAAGGTATTCATCGTAAGTCGTAATCTTATCGATTAAAGTACCGTTAGGAAGGATTTCCATAATACGGTTTGCGGTTGTCTGCACAAACTGATGGTCGTGGCAGGAGAAGAGTTCTACACCGCTGAACTTAATCATACCGTTGTTGAGTGCAGTAATGGATTCCATATCCAGGTGGTTGGTGGGTTCGTCAAGGATTAAGCAGTTCGCGCCGCTAATCATCATCTTACTTAAAAGACAACGTACTTTTTCACCACCGGATAAAACGCGGACTTTCTTAATACCGTCTTCGCCGGCAAAAAGCATTCTTCCCAAGAAACCGCGTACATACGTGATATCTTTAACGGGAGAGTGGCCCATTAACCAGTCTGCGATGGTTAAGTCACTGTCGAATTCTTTGGTGTTATCCTTGGGGAAGTAAGCCTGTGAAGTGGTAACACCCCACTTGTAGGTTCCTTCGTCCGGTTCCAATTCGCCCGTAAGAATCTTGAATAAAGTAGTCTTGGCAATTTCGTTGCTTCCGACAAAAGCTACTTTATCTTCACGTCCTAAAATAAAGGAAATGTTGTCTAAAACTTTTTCACCGTTGATGGTCTTGCTGATGCCTTCTACAGAAAGTACTTCGTTACCGATTTCGCGTTCGGGACGGAAGTCGATGTAGGGGTACTTGCGGCTTGAGGGCTTGATAGTATCCAATTCAATCTTTTCCAAAGCTTTCTTACGTGAAGTAGCCTGCTTTGATTTGGAAGCGTTTGCAGAGAAGCGGGAGATGAATTCCTGTAATTCCTTAATCTTTTCTTCTTTCTTCTTGTTGGCTTCCTTCATCTGTTTGATTAACAACTGGCTGGATTCATACCAGAAATCGTAGTTTCCGGCATATAACTGGATTTTACCATAGTCAATGTCAGCGGTATGAGTACATACCTTGTTTAAGAAATAACGGTCGTGGGATACCACGATTACGGTATTTTCAAAATTGATTAAAAATTCTTCCAACCATGCGATAGCGTCTAAGTCCAAGTGGTTGGTAGGCTCGTCGAGTAAAAGAATGTCGGGGTTACCGAACAATGCCTTGGCAAGAAGGATTTTCACCTTTTCGTTACCACCCAAATCGCTCATAAGAGAGTAGTGGATGTCGGTTTCGATACCAAGACCGTTTAAAAGGTTTGCAGCGTTGGATTCTGCTTCCCAACCGTCCATTTCTGCAAATTCGCCTTCCAATTCACTGGCGCGGATACCGTCTTCATCGGTAAAATCTTCCTTGGCGTAGATGGCTTCCTTTTCCTTCATTACTTCGTAAAGACGGGGATTACCCATAATTACGGTGTCCATTACGGTATAGCTATCATATTTGAAGTGATCCTGCTCCAACACGGAAAGTCTCTGACCGGGGGTGATGGAAATGTCACCTGTGGTGGTTTCCAACTCGCCGGAGAGAAGTTTTAAGAAGGTGGACTTACCGGCACCATTGGCACCGATTAAACCATAGCAGTTTCCTTCTGTGAATTTAATGTTTACTTCTTCGAATAACGCTTTTTTACCAAAGCGCAGGGATACATTGTTTGCACTAATCATTTTCATAACTCCGTTTCTTTAAATGCTAAAATTGCGCACCATTTCTTATTGTACATACTTTTATAAAAAAAGCAAGGAAGTTTCATCTTTCTCTGCATACTTTTATAAGGAAAGGGCATAAAAAAGGGACATCGTTGTCAATGTCCCTTAAAAAACTTATACATTCTGGTCAACAACCTGATTCTTTCCGTGGCCTTTACCATAGTAGAGTCTGTTGTCAGCCTGCTGAATCAAATGCTCGATTCTGTCACCGGCTTTGGCCTGGGCAACACCGAAGGTCATAGTTACACGCATTGACTGTCCGCCGTGTTCTACTTTGGAAGAAGAGATGTTTAAACGGATACGTTCTGCGATGTTTCTTGCGGCTTCCAAATCACCTTTGATAATAATCAGGATTTCTTCACCGCCCCAACGGCATACAGAGTCACAATCGCGTAACTGGGAAGTGATGGTGTTTGCTACCATAACAAGAACCTTGTCGCCGGCATCATGGCCGTAATTATCGTTAATTTTTTTGAAGTCGTCGATATCGCCGAGAATAACACTGAACGGCGCGTTGTCACGCTGTAATTCATGCATAGATACGTTTAATACCTGCATCATACTGCGGCGGTTTGGTAACTTGGTCAATGGATCGCGGTTTGCAAACTGTTGTAACTGTTGGTTACGCTTCTCCAATGCGGCACTGTTATTCTTCATTTCCCATGTGAATAAAAGTGAGAAAATAATCATCATAACGAAAGAAATAATAACGTTAAAAATTTCAACCAGCTGCGTGGTTACGGAAGGCTCTACCACAAAAAGCGGTTCGTGAACCAACTCAAACAGCAACGAAGTAACATAGGTAAGCATTGCAGCCATAGATGTCAGAAAAGGAAACAAGGTTTTACCCTTAAAATCTTTAATCGTAGATGTAATGTAAAAAATACCCGGAACAATTGCAAGGCAATACAAATTGAATCGCATAATGGTACCGATACAGAAGGTGGTAACCAACACGAATACAATAATTTCAATACTAGCAACAATCGTAGTAAGGATGTATTTCTTTTTCTTGGCAAGTTCCATCAACATCTGATAAACAGCGAAAGAAAAGAAGTTATACAGGCATAGCCATATATTGCCGTTAAAAGCAAAAAAGATTGCAATCAGTACGTGAATAAAGGAAATAGCCGTCATGGTATAACCAACCTTGGTACGGTCGGAAATATATTCTTCGCCATTGATTAAATTTTTGATATATGTAACCAAATTTTTGAAAAAGGTAGACATCTGTAACACCTCTTATCTTTTATAATAAAGAATATAATTATATAT
>CAZQBM010000108.1:0-4752 GCA_964591945.1 uncultured Lachnospiraceae bacterium
GCACAGTTATCTTTCACCAATGTCATTCTTCAGTGCGCAGACATTACTCAGTATGATTCCAACGGATATATGCAGTTCAACGTTTTGAACGAAAGTGGCAATGGTTACTATATCACAGGCGGACAGGCAATTCCTGTAACCTGGGAAAAAGGTATGGATACCGATCCCACCAAGTTCTACAATTCAGACGGTGAAGAAATTACATTAAACACCGGCAAAACATATATTGGTTTCGTTTCAACCACAAGATGGAACGAATTAGTTTTAAAATAAACTAATATAAAAAAGTTGTCCGAGCACATCGTTCGGGCAACTTTTATTTTTCTAATTTTTATTATTATATAAAATTCTCTTTCTTTAACATTTCTAATGTTCTTTTTACATTTTCCATAGTGGATGTCTCAATTAACACAGACGCGTTTTGCATATATTTATCATAACACCGATAAAAACCCTCGCGATTAATCTTCCCGTCACCCCAGGCAAGGTGCAAATCACTAACCAGGTCATTATCATTGATATGAATATGTTTCACATATTTACTAAGGCGTTCTGCCCAAATTTCCGGCGCAGCTTTCGATAATGAAGCGTGGGCATAATCCAAGCACACACCATAATTAGCATACTCACACAACCATTCAGAAAGTGCCACCATCAAATCCGGCGTAGTGTCAAACATATTCTCCAAATAGATATTGATATCCGGATACTCCTTCAAAATACCGCCCCAATATTCTGCATTACTCTGCAGCCAGCTTTCCACATACGCTGACGAATTCAAGAACGGATTATAATTCGTATGAAAAATTACCGCCTTCGCCCCAAGTTCTTTGGCAATCTCAATACTCTGTCGGATTCTCGCATCAGAAATCTGTCGAATTCGCTTATCCATACTAAAAGGAATAACATCAAAGAAAGCGCCGTGCAAAGTAGTGTACTTCGGCAACTCGCAGGCCTTGTACTTCGCAATTACATCTTTTAACTTCTCCTCATCATCCAGCAAATCCGGCAAAAAGAAGTCGTTATATTCAAATCCAAACTTATATTCTTCAGCCACAGACAAATACTCTTCCAATTCATCCTGCTTCGGTATTATCAAAAGTTGTTTCATTTGTTTCCCCCAAATTTAACTATATTGCAATTATAAACAATAAAAAGTTTTCTGTCTATGCCACCATTGCTACGGCCAAAACCTTCGAATCATTCTCTCCATATTTGCCCTGCCTACAGGATTCGCAGTATGAATTGCTATCGGGTAAAAGGTTTCTCGCTCCACCAAATAGTCCAGAATTTTGATGGCGTCGCCACCATAAGCTGCATAATCGCCAAGGTCATGGTCTAAGTCAATCAAATCGATGCTTCCGCCCGCCGCCTCAATCTGCTTAATCAATGCCTTGGTTTCATTGACAGATTTAGTCCCCTCGTATCCTTCAGGGACGGGGCGAAGGTCGTCTACCCATATTTTAACATTATGCATTGATTTTAAAACAGCCATTTTATCTCCTCCCCGTAACAATTCCTATTATAGCATAGTCTACTCGTCTAAGTCAGCATTGAAAAAATCCGGTATACTATTATAATTACTTTTTTACAAATTCTATAATCATTCGTTCATTATGGCCTTTTCTGTATAATATTGTAGCCTTTTCCCAAAATCAACAGCATTCGTGTAATTTCTGTGTAAAACAATAAAAAAGGCTCTCCGAAAATCTCGGAAAGCCTTGTAAAATCGTTATTTTATTTATCCAAACTCTTCATCGTCGGGAACAATAAAACATCCCTGATCGCATAACTGTCTGTAAGCAACATACAAAGTCTGTCAATACCGTAGCCGATACCGCCTGTAGGAGGCATACCAAGCTCTAAGGCATACATAAAGTCTTCATCTGTTGTATTTGCTTCTTCATCGCCAAGAGCAAGCAATGCTTCCTGCGCCTTGAAACGTTCTCTCTGGTCGATAGGGTCGTTAAGCTCTGAATATGCGTTACACATTTCCCAACCGTTCATAAACAACTCGAAACGCTCTACGTAGTTCGGATCCTCAGGTTTCTTCTTGGTTAAAGGAGAAATCTCGATAGGGTGATCCATAACAAAAGTAGGCTGAATCAAATGCTCTTCTACAAACTCTTCAAAGAAAAGATTTAAAATGTCGCCCTTCTTATGATGTTTCTCAAATTCAACATGCTTCTCTTTCGCA
The DNA here is from genome assembly GCA_964591945.1 of uncultured Lachnospiraceae bacterium. Taxonomy (GTDB): domain Bacteria; phylum Bacillota; class Clostridia; order Lachnospirales; family Lachnospiraceae; genus UBA3766. Next base: position 2,198 of record CAZQBM010000108.1, read on the forward strand.
ATTGCTTTTGCTTCATCATCGGAAGCGATTTCGTTAAAATCTACGCCGGCATATTTTTTCACCGCATCAATCATGGTAATTCTTTCAAAAGGCTTGCCCCAGTCCATTTCGATGCCGTTGTATACAATCTTAGTAGTTCCAAGCACTTCCTGCGCTACGTAACGGAACATATTCTCGGTTAAATCCATCATTCCGTTGTAGTCAGTATATGCCTGATATAATTCCATCAAAGTGAATTCCGGATTGTGTCTTGTATCAAGACCTTCGTTACGGAATACACGACCGATTTCATACACTCTTTCAAGACCGCCAACGATCAATCTCTTAAGGTATAATTCAAGAGAGATACGAAGTCTTAAGTCCTCATCCAACGCATTGAAATGTGTCTCGAAAGGTCTTGCCGCAGCACCGCCTGCGTTAGCTACAAGCATAGGAGTTTCCACTTCCATAAAACCTTCGCCTGCAAGATACTTACGAATGGTGCTGATAATCTGAGAACGCTTGATAAAAGTATCTTTTACATCTTCGTTCATAATCAAGTCTGTATATCTCTGACGATAACGAATATCCGTATTGGTTAAACCATGGAACTTCTCAGGTAAAATCTGCAAACTCTTAGATAACATAGTCATCTCTACCGCATGCACGGAAATTTCGCCGGCCTTGGTACGGAACACATAACCCTTCACGCCGTAAATATCACCGATATCAGACTTTTTAAAATCTGCATAGGTTTCTTCCCCAACTGCGTCTCTTGCCACATATACCTGAATCTTGCCCTTCAAATCCTGAATGTTACAGAAAGATGCCTTACCCATAACACGCTTTGACATCATACGTCCTGCAATGGATACCTCAATAGGGCTTGCGTCCATAATGGCTCTTCTTTCATTGTAGTCTGCATTCTGTATCTCTCTAGCTTCTGCTTCTTCCAAGCCTTCAACATTGGGCTCGGTTCTGCCTGCCAGCAATTCTGCTTCATGCGCAATATATAATTCTTTTGCATCCGCTGTGTGATGTGTCTGGTCATATTTTGTAATAACAAAAGGATCCTTACCTGCTTCCTGAAGAGTTGCAAGCTTTTCTCTACGTACCTTTAAAAGCTGATTCAAATCCTGCTCAGGCTGCTGATTCTTCTGGTTCTGCTGATTCTGTTCTGCCACGCTTTTATCCTCATTTCTTTCTATACTGTTAACCATATAAAAGTTGTCTGCGTACGCAGGCAACCTTTATATAATATGATACTCTTATTTAGTTTGCTTTGGATACTTCAAGAATCTTGTACTTGATTACACCGATAGGTGCTTCTACGCTTACTGTTTCACCCTTCTTAGCACCGATTAATGCCTTACCGAGAGGTGATTCGTTGGAAATACTTCCGTTTAAGCTGTCTGCTTCGGATGCACCCTTAATGGTTACTGTCATTTCCTGCTTTAATTCCTTATCCATAAGCTTAACGGTATAACCGAATGCAATCTTCTTGCCATCGCCTTCATCTGCATTTGCTGCGATATCTACAACTTCAACATTCTTTAACAACTGCTCTAATTCATAGATTCTTGCTTCAATGTCGCGCTGTTCGTCTTTAGCTGCATCGTATTCAGCGTTTTCTGACAAGTCACCCTGCGCTCTTGCTTCTTTTAACTTCTGGGAAACTTCTTTACGTTTTACGACTTTTAATTCCTGTAATTCATCTTCGTATTTCTTTAAACCTTCACGTGTCAACAAATTTTTCTTGTTTTCTTCCATTTTTAAGCTCCCTTTCTTATATCTAAACGCAGGTATGCCTTCTCCCGCTTATTCTTTTAGCAGTTTATTATTATATACTATGGGTGTCCAATGTGTCAAGGCTAGTCCGTTCCATTAATATCGGGAATACACCAAATTCTTTTATTCCGGTGTTATTTTATATTTCATGCACGGTCTTCCACCGGTTTCATAATTTATTTGTGCAATCACTTTTCCCGATTTTGAAAGATAATTCATATATCTTCTAACCGTAACACTTGTAAGACTAATTCTCTCGGAAATTTCATCACCGGTCAGCCACTTATCATTATTTTTATTCAACTCTTCCATTATTTTTTCAAGCGTCTTTACCTGTATCCCTTTCGGATATAATTCCTCACTTTTCTTTCGACTGTTATCAATGATATAGTCAATACTCAATTGGTTTAGTGTTTCAATATCCTTAAGTGCATTATTCTTCGAAATAAACTTTTCAAGCGCCATTTGAAACCGATCAAATGTAAATGGTTTAACCAAATAATCTACAATTCCAAGATGTAATGCCTCCTCAAGAGACTCCCTTCCGTTTGCTGCTGTAACCATAATTGCTTCTACCGTCATTTGTCTGCTCCGTATTTCTCTAAGCAATTCAAATCCGTTCGTATGTGGCATATATACATCCAAAACAAGCAAATCAACTTGATTTTGGCACAAAAAATCTAATGCACTTTTTCCATCTTTGCATTTACCAATCACCTTGAAATTTTTATTACGTTTTATATATTGTTCGTTTATAATAGCAACCATGGGATCATCTTCTACAATTA
>CAZQBM010000109.1:0-4741 GCA_964591945.1 uncultured Lachnospiraceae bacterium
GGTCAGCGTAAGGGTGACGGTGCAATGGAAGTTGTACTTGAGTTAGTATAATAAGTAATTCATTATATAACAAGGAAATCCACACGATATCGTGTGGATTTTTTTGTGTGCATTTATAACAGTTCTGCAATTACCTCAGATTCGTAGCAAGCTGCTATTTTTTGGAATGACAGCAAACCATATGCAAAAATAAGAATATCGGTTATTTTGTAAGCAAGCTGTTATTGTTCACTCTGTTCCAGTAACTTGTAAAGATCCATCCTAAATTTGTTTTGCAAATGGATTTTTACATTGCAGAATGATTATATATTCTGTATAATATTATGTAAATTTGGACAACTTATTAGGGAATAAAGAAAAAGGCAGGAAATTATGGGAGTAAATCATATCTTGTCGCGACAGGAAGCGTGTAAATATTTAGGGATAAATGAAAATGCAACGGATGAAGAAGTAAAGAGAGCATACCGTGTTATGGTAAAACGGTATCATCCGGATGCAAATATTCAGATAGATACAAGAGAAATATATATAAAAATTCAAGAGGCATATGAGTATTTATTAACTCATCCATATATTACACCTGTGGCACGTCAGCCTAGAATCTTTCAGACGGATACCCAGCTTCGTGAACAATATCGCAGACAAAAACATTTTGAAGAAGAGCGCAAAAAGGCGATGATGCGTAAAGAAACGCTCAAGAAACAAGAACAAAAAGCTTCAACAATGCAGCAACCTAAAACGGGAACAAAACCAAAGACAAAGGAAGAAGAAGTTCTTGAGAAAATCAGAGCAATATGGATTGCGGAAACGATTCGGCGTCAAATGGAACAGGATAAAGAAAAAAGGGAAGCTGAGAATAGAAGAAAGCTTTATCAGGCATTTATGAAGCAGCGTATAAATGAGGAAGAAGAACAAAAGCAGGGAAAGGAAAACTTGCGTGAGATGTAAAACTCTTTAGAAAATGCGGTTTTGTATGCAAAGACCACAGAAAAGTGGTCTTTTTCTTGTATTTGCGTTCTGAATCTAGTACAATAAAACAGGAAATTTCCAGTGCAAACAGGATTTTAATGACTTAATAGTAGAGGCGAAAGATCTAAAGTTTAGAATGGTGATACAATATGGGAATCATTAAAATAAAAGATTTGGTATTTGAATACATCAGAAGAGATGAAGAAGGTAATGTAGAAGGCATTACGAAGGCGGTAGATGATGTGAATCTTGATATAAAGCAAGGTGATTTTGTGGCGATTCTTGGTCACAATGGTTCTGGTAAATCTACGCTGGCAAAGCATATGAATGCTATACTTTATCCTTCAGAGGGTACTGTCTGGGTAGATGGCAAGGATACTATGGATGAAGAAAGCGTATGGGATATCAGACAGACCGCAGGAATGGTTTTCCAGAATCCGGATAATCAGATTATTGGTCAGGTAGTAGAAGAGGATGTTGGATTCGGACCTGAGAATATGGGTGTAGCAACAAAGGAGATATGGGAGCGTGTCGAAGAGAGTCTGAAAGCAGTGGGAATGTATGAATTTCGTAAATATTCTCCTAACAAGCTTTCTGGTGGGCAGAAGCAAAGAGTTTCCATAGCGGGAGTCATTGCCATGCATCCTAAATGTATTATATTGGATGAGCCAACAGCGATGCTTGATCCTAAAGGACGCAAAGAAGTAATAAGAGCTGTCAGAGCACTTAATGATGTGGAAAGGATTACTGTCATTCTTATAACGCATTATATGGAAGAAGTAATATATGCAGATAAAGTGTATGTTATGGATAAAGGAAGAGTAACCATGCAGGGAACCCCAAAGGAAGTTTTTTCTAAGGTAGAAGAGCTTAAAAAGCTTCGTTTGGATGTACCACAGGTAACTCTTTTAGCGCATGAATTGCGTAAGGAAGGTTTTCCGATTCCGGAAGGAATTCTTACCAAGGAAGAGTTTCGAGATGCAATTCTGAAATGTAAGGCAGAATTTTAAAGAAGAAAGGACAATGACATATGCCGATTATTATGGATCATGTAAGTCATATTTATGGCGCAGATACAGCCATGGCGGTTAATGCATTAAATGATATCAGTCTTGTAATACCAGACGGGCAGTTTATCGGCTTGATTGGTCATACTGGCTCTGGAAAGTCCACTTTGGTGCAGCATTTAAATGGACTTATGAAAGCAACAAGTGGAAATATATATTTTAATGGAGAAGACATAGATAGCGAAGATTTCAATAAAAAGATGCTTCGAAGCAAGGTAGGACTTGTTTTTCAATATCCGGAACATCAGTTGTTTGAAACCGATGTATTTTCAGATGTGTGTTTCGGACCCAAGAACCTTGGACTCTCACAAAAGGAAGTACAGTTACGTGCGTATGAGGCGCTAAAACTGGTTGGATTAGAGGATGAGTATTTTTATCAGTCACCATTTGACCTTTCAGGTGGACAAAAAAGACGAGTCGCAATTGCGGGTGTACTGGCTATGAAGCCCGACGTGTTGATATTGGATGAACCGACAGCAGGACTTGATCCTAAGGGACGTGATGAGATTCTTGACCAGATTGCAAAGCTGAAGGAAGAAACAGGAATTACAGTTATCTTAGTGTCACACAGCATGGATGATGTGGCAAAATATGTGGATAGAATTATTGTAATGAATAAAGGCAGTGTTATGTATGATGATGAGCCAAGAGAGGTCTTTCGTCATTATATGGAGCTGGAGCAAATTGGTCTGGCAGCACCGCAGGTAACTTACATTATGAAGGATTTGCAGGAACATGGAATTGAGGTCAGTGATGATGTGACAACGATTGATGAGGCAAGGGACGTAATCAAGAATTATTTTGCCGGACTTGCACAAAGCACAAGACACAGTATATAAGAAAGGCATGGATAGTGAAATGCTTAGAGACATTACGTTAGGACAATATTATCAGACAGACTCGGTGATTCACAGACTTGATCCAAGAGTTAAGCTGGCAACGACAATTATATATATTATTTCTTTGTTTCTTTTTGATGGAGCAGTTGGGTATGTAATAGCAGCTATTTTTCTTGCACTTGTAATAAAGTTATCAAATGTTCCCTTCAAATTCATGGTAAAGGGAATGAAAGCAATCGTGTTTCTGCTTATGATTACGGTCGTGTTCAATATGTTTTTGACACCGGGAGAACCCTTGCTTACATTATGGAAGCTAACCATTACCATAGAAGGCGTCAAAACAGCTCTAACTATGGCAATTCGATTGGTTTTTCTGGTAATCGGTTCATCAGTAATGACATTAACAACAACACCAAACCATTTAACAGATGGCATGGAAAAAATGATGAACCCACTCAAAAAGATAAAATTACCGGTTCACGAGATTGCAATGATGATGTCAATTGCACTTAGGTTTATACCGATTTTAATGGAAGAAACAGATAAAATTATGAAGGCTCAGATTGCAAGAGGCGCAGATTTTGAAAGCGGTAATTTAATAAAAAAGGCAAAAAGTATGGTGCCGCTTCTTGTGCCATTATTTATTTCCGCTTTTCGACGAGCAAATGACCTTGCAATGGCAATGGAAGCAAGATGTTATCGAGGGGGCGAGCATCGTACCAAGATGAAACCGCTGCATTATGAGCGTAGAGATTACATCGCTTATCTTGTTGTTGTTTGCTATCTTGTAGTTGGAATTACCGCAGGAAAGATGGTAGGCATGTTATGAAAAGAGTTATGTTAACGGTTGCGTATGATGGTACTAATTATCATGGGTGGCAGCTACAACCCAATGTGATAACAATAGAATCTGTATTAAATGAAAAATTAAGCGAATTATTTCATGAGGAAATACGGGTAATCGGTGCATCAAGAACTGATACCGGTGTTCATGCACTTGGAAATATTGCTGTTTTTGATACAGAAGCACGGATGCCGGCGGAGAAGGTTTCTTATGCTTTAAATCAAAGACTGCCTGAGGATATTCGAATTCAGAAGTCACAAGAAGTTCCTCTTGATTTTCATCCAAGACATCAGAATAGTAGAAAAACATATGAATACAAAATTCTAAATAGAGAATTTCCGCAGCCGATATATCGTTTGTATGCACATTTTACTTATGTACCGCTTGATATTGAACGAATGCAGAGAGCGGCTGATTTCTTGGTAGGAGAACATGATTTTAAGAGCTTTTGCAGTGTGAATACAGTAGCAGAGACTACCATAAGAACCATATATGGAATACAGGTAGAGAAGCAGAAAGAGATAATAACAATTCGGGTAACAGGTTCAGGCTTTTTATACAATATGGTAAGAATCATTGCAGGAACCTTGATGGAGGTTGGGCGAGGGAATCTTAACCCGGAGGATATACCAGCGATTTTGGAAGCACTTGATAGAACAAAGGCCGGACCAACAGCACCTGCCTGTGGTCTTACCTTAGTAATGTATCAATATGAAGATAAAATATAAGCGGTCTTTATACTATAAAAAGCCTGGAAATCTTTACACAAAAATACAAAAAGATGTTGACACACCAGGAACCGTATAATATAATTATTCAATGTGACAGCGTGTGTTTATATAACACCAAAGCCCCGGTATTATGTAACAAACGATGTCGAATGTATCTTGGTATCCTGTGAATTTGGAAGGTACGGCCGGACATTCCGTAGTGAAAGAATTCTGATAAGGAGCACCGGTTATAGGAAAGCCAATGGCTTATTATATGGAGGTAACATAATGAAAACATTTATGGCTAGCCCA
>CAZQBM010000110.1:0-4714 GCA_964591945.1 uncultured Lachnospiraceae bacterium
GATATGATAAAATATATCCGTATGATTTTATATAAATATAAAGTGATAAACAGATACAAAAAAGATACATACTACATCTAGAATTGGGAGAGTAAAGCAGAATGCTGATGTTTCGTGAATTGACACCGGAAGAAAGTGCCACCATTGAGAAATTTCATCAAATGAAAGGACATATTTCAGACCTTGAATTGCGCAAACTTGAGAAAAGGAAAGAAATAGAGTATTTCGAAGAGCGTAAAAGTATGGACTATGTTCCACCGGTAATATGGGGCTTGTTAACCTTGTCTCAGGTTGTGCTGATTTTCTTCGATTTGTTTTTCGGTTGGTGGAATATGCGATTTAACTGGGCGATTATTATGGCATCTTTAACCCCGGTGTTGCTTATCTTTTTTGGATTCTTTTTTGTCAAAACATTAATGCAATATGTGTACAGAAATTCCAAGCATCCCGCCTATATGAAGAAAGCGGTGGATAAGGGCATTGAGAACCGATGGGTGCGTTCTGCTAAACTGAATCACGAATTGGAGCAGATTAACGCAGAGTTGCGTGTGCTAAAGAAGGATTACGGTTATCTGAAACTGGAAGTGGATAAGATTGAAGCGAATCAATATCAATAATTCCGGAAAAGTTGAATGATTTTCTTCTGCGAACTCGTTCTTTTAGTGAAACTTTCTGTGACTGCGGATAATCTAATCTGTAAAGATTGCGTGATGAATAGAAAGTAAAAGGAAGATGGAGGAGTTAAAATGAGAAAATTCAGTCTTTTTAACAAACGCAGTCTTACCGCGCTTACATTAAGCGTGGCTATGGTGCTTGGAGTAACCGGTTGCGGAAAAGATGGCGAAACCACGGCAAACAGTGGAAAAGAAGGTAATGCATCGGACGTGGTGTACGTCGCGGATTATCTGGATGTAAAAGGTGTAGACAATATTGTTAATCTGAAAGAAGTTGACGGTGTATTACATATTTTAACCGCGAATTACGGAGAAGAAAATACACAGTATAAATTGGTAGATTACAATTTGGCTGATGCAAGTTCTACAGAAACGATTCTGGCAACTGCAAACGGCGGATATTTGAGTTCTTCTTTTTTCAATGAAGACGGAAGTCTTGAGACCATTGAAAGTAAGGAAGAATATGATGATGAATGGAATCTTCTCTCAAGAGAAGTGTATATGAATAAGTATGATGCCACAGGCGGTCTTCTTTCTTCGGAAGAAGCGTCTGCGAAACTGCAGCTTGATGAGGAGTATTATATTTCACATTTTTATAAAGACAGTGAAGGAAATTATCTGATCGGAAGCTGGGAGCAACCCCTTAAAATTTATTCGCCGGATTTGGTACAAACCGGTGAAATTACCAGCAACAATCCATTTGACGGATTATGTATGACCGGAAGCGGTAAACTTGTTACTTCCTACTGGGGAAATATGGGCGTTGATATTGCTGTTGTGGATGTGGCTGCCAAAAAGGTTGGAACGCCAATCAGTACTAATAAAAGTAGTGGTTCTTCACAAGTTTGGCCGGGACCCGGAGACACGGTTCTTTACGTGAACGGAAACGAACTTTGTTCCTGTGATGTGGTGACCGGAGAAATTAAAGTGGTTATGGACGTTATGGATATGGACGTGAATGCGGATTATATTCAATCGGTAAAAGCACTGAGTGATGGTAGTTTTTTAATGTCTTATTATGATTATTCAAGTGACGGCGGTGCAAGTATTCTGATTGCCAAGCCTGTAGATCCTTCTACCATTGCAGAGAAGACAGAGTTAACCATTGCAACCATATATACCAATCAGGATTTGAATGAAGCGGTGATTGATTTCAACCGTAACAGTGAAGAATACCGTATTAAGGTTGTGGATTATATGACTGAGGATTGGGATTATGAGGCAGCCATAACCAATCTGCAGAATGATATTGTGGCAGGCAACATACCGGATATGATAGATGTAAGTTCCGTCAGTGCACCCTGGAGAAACTGGGTGGCAAAAGAAATTATTACAGACCTCTATCCGTTAATGGAAGCAGATGGTGATTTTAGCAAGGAAGAGCTTCTTCCCAATATCAGAACTGCTTTTGAGGTAGACGGCTCCCTTTATGTATTGCCTACTACCGTTATGATTAGCGGCGTCGAGGTAAAAGAAAAGTTTGTAAAAGGTGTAGAAAGTCTGACACCGGAATATTTAATGGAATTGGAATCACAGCTTCCTGAGGACGTAGATTTGTTCTGGTACAATTATCAGGGCGAAGTCATGTATAACATGGTATATGAAAATATGTCTTCCTTCGTGGATTATGAAACCGGTGAATGTTATTTTGACACGGATGAATTCAAGGCAGTTTTAGCTTATGCCAAGGAACAGCCCGCAGAAATGGTTTGGGATGAAAGTACGAGTCTCCCGGCTTCACTGGCAGCGGATAAAGTAATTTTTTATGATATTACTATGACTCAGATGCCGGACTGGCAGTTCCATAAGTTTGTATTTGGTGAAGATGTGACGATGTTAGGTTACGGCAGTGAAGGTGACGGTATTAAGCTGATGCCAAACGGTTGCGCCCTTACTATTACCGAAGCCTGTGAACATAAGGATGCGGCGTGGGATTTCTTAAAGACTTTTGTCAGTGAGGAAGCTCAGACGAAAGAGCATATGTGGGGCATACCCGTTACGCAGACCGGTCTGGACAATTTTGTATACAAAGCCCAGCATATGGATAGTGAGCATGGTTACAGTTGGGATGATGTGGAGTTAAACATTACCAACGCTACCGATGAAGATGTGAAAGAATTCCTTGCAATCTATCAAAAGGCGGATGAGGTAAGTACGCAGGATACGGCGATAATGGCTATTATCGAGGAAGAAGTTGCACCTTTCTTTGCAGGAGAGAAATCTGTGGATGAAGTTGCACACATCATTCAGAGCCGAATTGATATTTATCTAAAAGAAAATATGTAACTATTCAGAGCCGAGCAAATTTCTGGAAGTAGACCACGGATGCCTGCATACAGTGGGATGATTACAGAAATTTATTCGGCGAAGTAACCACATGAGCAAAAGGAAAGCTTCAAAGAAGCGATTTTGCGAATGGGGTCTGAATTGTTACGAAAATATGTAATATTAGAAACGGAGGGGAAGTCATGAGTAAGAAGACTTCGGAAGCGAAAGTGAAAAAGGCTTCCGCGCCCCGTAAAAAAGCAACAAAAAGAATATGGAAAACAAGAGCCAAACTGGGTGCATTTTTAGCACCCAGTCTTGGTGGTGTATCGGTATTTTATGCAATACCCTTCCTTGTGGTAATCTTTTATGCACTTGTAGATAACCCAATCAGCAAGCGCTTTGTTTTCCTTGACAATTTTATCAATGTATTCCAGAACCAGGCCTTTCAACTGGCTGCTTGGAATACCCTTAAATTTTCACTGGTAGCGGTTCCGTTAGCAGTGATTATTTCGCTTTTAATGGCATTTTTGCTGGATGAGAGAATTCCTTTTGCAAGCAAATTCAGGTCCATATACTTAAGCCCTATGATGGTGCCGGTAGCGTCCATTATTCTGGTGTTCCAGGTGCTGTTTAACTACAACGGTGTCATCAATGTAGTGGTGGAATGGTTTGGCGGAAGTCAGATTGACTGGTTTAAGTCAGACTGGGCACCCTTGGTGGTTTTGCTTTTATTCCTTTGGAAAAATCTCGGATACAATATGATTCTGTTTCTTGCGGCATTGGGAACCATACCAAGGGAAGCGATGGAGGTTGCTTTGCTGGAAAGCAATTCGGCGTGGAAGATGTTTTGGCATATTAAAATCAGATACCTTTCACCCACGATTCTGTTTGTTACGATTATGTCGTTGATTAGTTCTTTTAAGGTGTTTCGAGAGGTCTATTTGCTGACGGGGGATTACCCATACGACAGTTTGTATACCTTGCAGCACTTTATGAATAATACCTTCCGTCAGTTGGATTATCAGAAACTTTCGTCGGCAGCGATTATTATGGCGGCGGTGATGGTAGTGATTATCGGCGGATTGTATCTTGCGGAGAATTATTTCGGTAAGGATATGGAAGAGTAGGATGTGTTATGGGAAGATTCGGTAAATATTCCGGCGAAAAGAAAGGCTGGAAAAAGTTTAAAAAAGTTGTACGAACCGTAGTGCTTACTACGATTGCAACCATATTTGCGATATTGTTCCTTTTGCCGACGGTATTGACCATCACCAATTCTTTTATGAGTCAGTCGGAAATATCGGCAAACTACGGTAAAATATTCGAAACCACAGACAACGGCGGTAAGGTATTCGTAGCCGAAACGGTAAATTTGAAATTTGTTCCGGATATGGTTACCTTTCAGCAGTACATAACCGTACTTCTGAAAAGTCCGGAATATCTGTTTAAGTTCTGGAACTCGGTGATTTATACAGTGGTAATTGTAGTGTTCCAGCTGGTGGTAGCGATGCTTGCGTCCTATGCTTTTATGAGGTATAAGGGGCGATTGAAGGAGATTATTTTCTTTTTGTATATTATCGTGACACTGATGCCTTATCAGGTTACGCTGGTGCCAAACTTTCTGGTGGCAGACTGGCTTGGCATTATTGATACCAGATGGGCGATTTGGATGCCGGGTATATTTTCACCCTTTGCGGTGTATCTGCTGACCAAGTATATGAAGCGAATTCCAAGTTCGATTATCGAGGCGGCAAGAGTGGACGGCGCCGGGG
>CAZQBM010000111.1:0-4574 GCA_964591945.1 uncultured Lachnospiraceae bacterium
CGCGCCCTCTTTCTGTGCCTGTTTTACATTAGAGTTCATGAAAACGGTACATCTGGAACCCAAATCCACAGGTTTGGTCGCAAAGAGTCCGCGCTTTGCAAATTCATCAATTTCGTAACTCATGGAATTGGCAAAAGTCTGTAAAAACGAACCGCAGCCCGATGAACATGCCTCATTCAAATAAATGTTATCAATGGCACCGTTACGAATCTTAAAGCACTTCATATCCTGGCCACCGATATCAATGATAAATTCCACATCCGGCATAAAATATTTCGCCGCCGTAAAATGTGCAACCGTCTCTACCACACCCAAATCCACGCCCAAGGCATTACGAATCATATCTTCGCCATAACCTGTTACTGCGGAAGATACAATTTTAACATTAGGGTGTTTCTTATACATTTCAATCAAGGCATCTTTTACTACTTCAATAGGACGCCCCTGATTAGACTGGTAGCTTGAATAAACCACTGCACCTTCAGGATCTGTAAGCACAACTTTTAAGGTTGTCGAGCCCGAATCAATACCCAAATAGCCCTCGCCCGAATAATTATCTTCCGCGCGTTTTGCTACCTGGTGAGACGCATGACGTGTTGCGAAAGCTTCATATTCTTCCTCGCTCGCAAACAAAGGATCCAAAGTCGCCTGACGCAAAGAATCCTGTTCTTTCGATATAATTTCAAGGGTTTCTTTCAAGTCAACCGCTTCTTCTGCACACAAAGCTGCACCCAAAGCCACGAAAAACAGCGAATCATCGGGGCAAGTACCTACGCAATTCAAGGTTTTATCAAAGGCTTCGCGAAGCTGTGACATAAAAGTAAGAGGTCCGCCAAGGTACACAATGTTTCCTTCAATAGGACGTCCCTGGGCAAGGCCTGTAATGGTCTGATTTACAATGGCATAAAAGATACTTGCGGAAATATCTTCTTTTATTGCTCCCTGATTTAAAAGGGGCTGAATATCCGTTTTGGCGAATACACCGCAACGGGAAGCAATGGAATAAATCTTCTCATACTTCTCTGCCAATTCATTCATTTCGTCTGCAGTAATCTGCATAAGGCTGGCCATCTGGTCCGCAAAAGCTCCCGTACCGCCGGCGCAGGTTCCATTCATACGAACTTCCAAATTACCCTGCATAAAAAGAATCTTCGCATCCTCACCGCCAAGTTCAATGACAACGTCCGTATCCGGAAGGCGCTTACTGATGGCAACCTTCGTTGCATATACTTCCTGCACGAAACGAATTCCCGCACGTTCCGCAATACCCATACATGCAGAACCGGAAATCGCGCAAACAACAGGTTCCTTAATCTGAAACCTGTCGATTAAATCTTTGATTACTTCTTCCGCCTTTTCCGTAATCATGGTGTAATGGCGTTCGTAACTTGTATGAATGATTTTATCCTGATCATCCAGCACAACACACTTAATCGTGGTTGAACCGATATCAATACCTATTCTCATGATAAAACTCCGTTCTTTAAACCATCTTTCTTAAATATTTCAGGTATTTTAAATCTACCTTAGACCAGGTAAATCCTAAGTCTTTTAACATACGAAGGGTGAAATCATTTCGCATGGTAATGTTCTTGGAAATCGTAGCAATGGAACTGTAAAAGGATAAAATAGCAACCTCTTTATCCTGAATTTTGTCTTTTACCTGCTTATCGAATACCTTTTGCGGAACTCTTTTACAATGAATCAAAAGTCGCTTGGTAAGATTCTCCACACTGTACATATTCGGATTATACAAGTGATAGATGTTGTTAACCCGGTTATGAAGTGCAAGCATTACAAAGGCGATTGCACACTCATCCACTGCCGTAAAATCGATGGGATAAGCATTTAACTCATCACTGTATACTCTTACCTTCAAAAGTCCCTTACATCTTCCGATGAAACCGTTGTCCTGGGCATTCTTCTGGAACTTACCGTCAAACATTCTCCAAGTTAAGTTACCGATACGGTAAATGTTTGCTTTCAGACCGTCTTTTCTTGCCATCAGGACACGTTCTTCCGCCTTGTACTTGGAACGGATATACACGTTTTGCACATAGTTCTGTCCTATATCAAGACAGTTCTCATCAAAGATTGCATCCGGATTGGTCTGGCTTACGGTTCCCGCACCGCAAACACTGGCCGTGGAAGTATGATGAAGGACCGCATTGGCATCCTTACAGAAATCAATAACATTCTGAGTGCCGATTACATTGGTACGTTCAAAATCCGAATAATGACCGGCATGCTGTACATTCGCCGCCGTATGAATGACCATATCAACACGTCTAACAAGCTTCTCATAACCTTCCTTATTCAGCCCGAAATGCTCTTTTTCAATATCTCCCACTACAACCTTATAAGACATAAATTCAAACTCTTTGGGGAAATATTCCTTCATCGTGGAATGTAATCTTTCCTCGTTACGGACAAGACAAACCACATTCATTTTTTTCTTCAGAAGCTGCCATAAAACATGGGCACCCAGGAATCCTGTTGCTCCTGTTAAAAGAATATATTTCGGATTTGTTTCATATTCCAAATTGGAATTGTGAATAATCAGGCTGTTTACATCCACATTTCCTTCTTTGTCATTTTCATGGTCGTTTAAAAGCAATGTCTTTTCTAACTTTTCAGGTGTGGAATACTCATAAATATCCTGTGCCTGAATTCCAAGAAGTGCAGCTGTTTCAAACGCCGCCAAACTATCTCCGCCTAATTCAAAGAAATCATCATAGATTCCGACTTTTTCCTTGCCAAGCACCTGGGCAAAAGCATCGGTAATGCGTTTCTGCTCTTCTGTCTTAGGCTCAACATATTCAACTTTTTTCTTATTCAACTGTTCTTCCAAACGCTCCATGGTTTCTTTACGTTTGGTCTTTAATGTTGTGGTTTTGGGTAATTCCCATGAAACAAAATGCGTTGCCGTAATCTTCTGATACGTAGGAAGATTCTCATTAATTGACGCAATTTCCGCCTTAATGGACTTACGAAGTTCTCTGTCACTGTAAAGGGTTGGTACAATCACTGCCGCAATACGGTTTCCTTCGGCATAAACCATAACATCTTTTACACCGGAAACCGGCTTGATTTTGGCCTCAAGTTCTTCCGGATATACATTTTTACCATTGTCTAAAATAATCAGGTTCTTAGAACGGCCTGTAATCTGTAAAAAGCCGTCTTCATCAAAATGGCCAAGGTCGCCGGTATGAAACCACCCGTCTGCATCAATTGCTTCTTTCGTCGCCTCCTCATCCTTGTAATATCCAAGCATAACGCCGGGACCCTTTACAAGAATTTCACCGTCAACAATTTTGGACTCCATATAACTTACAACCTTACCTACAGAACCGGTGCGACTTGAAGTCGGATTCTCCGCTGCCACCAGCGGTGCACATTCCGTAAGGCCATAACCCTGATACATATTAATTCCGAATTGATTAAAATACTCCACAACCTCCGGACGAAGCGCAGCTCCGCCTACGATAATGTTGGTAATATTCCCGCCAAGACGGTCAATAATCTTCTTATACAACTTTCTTCTGGCATCAATCAGGAACGCACGAAGAAGTTTCGATACTATCTTTGCAAACTTAAGCAGACGTTTTTCTTTGCCTTTGGAAGTTGCCTCTTTTAACTTTTTATAAAAGACTTCTGCAATGGCAGGCACCACAAGGATAACCGCAGGCTTAAAAAGCTGCATATTGCTTACAATGTTCTCCATTTTATCGTTGATACAAATGGTGGCACCACAATTAAGCGTACCGAGATTGTCTACGGTAAGCTCAAAGGTATGGTGAATGGGCAACACTGACATAACCACAGGATTTCCCTTTACATTGCTTGCATAATCCAGACGATAGATTTCATTGATGTTGGCCATAATGTTTTCCTGGGAAAGCATTACGCCCTTGCTCATACCCGTTGTTCCCGATGTAAAAAGCAACTCCGCCATTTCCTTAGGATTAATTGCAGGAAGTTCCTCAGTTTCCGTTTTCATTGCATCCGTAAAACGCACATCCATAAAACAAAGAAGCTCTCTGTCCCCGGCATAATCGTGGAAATAGGACGCAAATTCATCCGAATAAAAGACAAAATCCACATCACCCATATCAAGAAGATTATAAATGTCGGATTTGGGTAACATTTTATCCAAAGGTATCACCACATTATTACTACAGGCAATTGCAAGAAAGCTTACAATCCATTCGTAGCTGGTTCCACCCAAAATCGCAATATGCTTTCTTTGATATCCTGATTTATTCAACCAGGTAGCAAGCGAAAATATATTGTCCCGAAACTCCGGATAAGTTTTGGATACTACCTTACCGTCAACCAAATAACGATAGGCATCTCTGTCTGCGTATCGTTCCGCAATGCTTTTTACATATTCCTGTAAATCCACAAGTGTACTGCTCATCTCTATCTCCATTCAACCAATGCATAAAACACCATTGTGTACTATTATAGCAATATTTGTCGAACAAGAAAAGAGATTTGTTTCTATTTTATTAATATTTTTAATATAAAAATAAATAGCCATTACTTAGAAGAGAATCTCCGCCATGGCTATA
>CAZQBM010000112.1:0-4543 GCA_964591945.1 uncultured Lachnospiraceae bacterium
TCTTTAATTTACCAGTTCCTGTCACTTTAAAGCGCTTTGCAGCTGCTCTGCTTGTTTTCATTTTAGGCATTGTTCGTTCCTCCTGATTAAAATCTTTCTATTTTAACTGTGCCTTAGCGTTTCTCAGTTAAAAACATTGTCATGCTCTTGCCTTCCACTTTCGGCTCTTTGTCAACGACTGCTACATCGGAAAGTCCTGCTGCAAAATCGTCCAAAATATGCTTACTGTTAGCCATATGTGCCATTTCACGTCCGCGGAAACGTAAAGTAACCTTTACCTTATCGCCCTTGGTTAAGAACTTTCTTGCAGAATTCATTTTGGTATTCAAATCGTTCGTATCAATGTTGGGTGAAAGACGAATTTCTTTGATTTCCACTGTCTTCTGCTTCTTCTTGGCATCCTTTTCTTTACGTGCCTGCTCATAACGAAATTTACCGTAATCCGCAATTTTACATACAGGGGGCTTCGCTGTAGGGGCAATCTTGATAAGATCCAATCCTGCATCTTCTGCCATCTTCATTGCTTCTTTCGCAGACATAACACCAACCTGTTCACCGTCCGCTCCGATTACTCGTACTTCTTTGTCTCTGATTTGTTCGTTAATAAAAAAATCGTTAATGACCTTGCACCTCCATAAAAGAATATATAAAGATTAAAAAAGTGGATAGCATAGACTATCCACTCGAACGTACAAAATTAGGGCTTGCGCCTTATTTTATAAAATCATGAACACCTGAAACGCAATTGTCGCAGGGTGAGAGTGGATAACTCTGCTTGCTGTCGGTCTTACTGACCGTAAATAAATTTAACATAGTTTTGGGAAGAAGTCAACTACTTTTTCTATATTTTCCGCAACTACAGTGCCACATCAATCTTCACTGTCTTTTTTTCCTCGCCAAAATGTTTTTTCTCAAGTTCATACATTTCTTCCAGAATCTTTTTATCAGACGCTGAAATATCCGTAGCAACATCGCCTTGTTTCTTCATTTCGCCCTCAGTATTACTGTCAAAGGAAATCTTCTCTTCATTGTACTCAGCTTCAGCCTGCTTTGCTTTCATAATCTCTTCTTCCGTAGGCAGCTCTTTAAACTCAGCACTTTTAGCAAATTCCTGAAATGCCTGAACTGTTTTATTTGTATCACCCAGTATACGCTGTGCTTCCTTTATCTTCTCACTTTTGGGTATGTTCGTATTATTCACAATGGATTTTAACTCTGAAAGTTTACCGTTCATACGGTTCACGTGAAGTTTCTGCGCTTCTTCCTTTGTACGGCAATTTTTCAGCCTTTTCTCGTAGGCCTCCTGCTCCATTTTATCGGCCTTATATTCCATATACAATTTAGGGTCTCTTGCACGCAATTTATCTTCTTCCGCCGGACTCAAATCCTGCCCGCTCTGAATTTTGGCATAAATAGCACTGTATTCATTGCCCTCGCACATTCTCTCCAGTTCTTCCTGATAATTTTGCAACTGACGCTCTTCCGGAGTCAATTCTTTCTCTTGTCTTTTAACAATATTGCCGGAATTTTTCTTCTGCTCCCATTTCTGAGTCAGTTCAAGCATTTTGCCCGCGTTATATATAGTTCCCGATATCATAATATACCTCCGTGTAATTTAGCCGGTAAATCCGTTTACCTAAATGTTCCTATCGTATATATCGGTAAAAATATTGAAATCATTAAGATACAATATCCGTCTCAACTATACCTTCCGCCCTTTTTACGTTTTCTTCCTCTGTGGCCTCTTCAACACGCTTCTGATGTTCTTCCCGCATCGCCTCGCGTACGTCTTCCATAATGTCATCTACTTCCGAAAGTAACTTATCCCATTCTTTCTGTGTAAAAAAACTGCCACCAATCTGAAATATTTCTTCCGTGTCACCGTTCTTTACCTTCTCATAGATTTCATTTTTTCTATCGCTGATTATTTTCCAGTAATCGTCAGTTTTCGTTTCTTCGCCGGACGCATAAGAAGCCACACTCCACTTTCCTAAATTATCAATGATGTTTTCGCACTCCAAACCTTGTTTATAAGTCTGCGGATTACGCATAAAACTTCCTTTCGCGTTTTCCAGGATTCCTGTCCAGTCCCGCTTCGTTGTCCATGCCGCATTTTCGTCATAAATACCATTGCAATATCCATTGTATTCTGCCTGCGAAGCATACGCTGTCATCTTGTTAAAGGACTTCATTCCCCTATTTTGAATGAGTCCTTTATCTTCCATATAAGACATCAACGCAAACATTTCCATTTTGGTAGCATTGCGCGGATCCACATCATTGACATGAATCTCACAATCTCCCACCTTAATAACAGGATCCTGTGCCGTAGAAGAATCCGCATATGTAGCTACATAGCCTTGGTTTCCGACAGTCGTAAGACCGAGTGGTTTTTTATTACCTGCATTTTCCTGCGATGTCGCAGTATTACCTTTTAACTCAAATTCTGTAGTCAAAGAACCATTCCCTTTTTCCTGATTCTGTATTGCAAAATCTTGTGTATAGTATGAATCTACTCCGTTTATACCCATAATAATCCTTTCCGCAATCCTTCTGTCAGTCCGGATTGCACCGCTGTCTCCGCTCTGCTCCGGTCGGTGCAAAACGGATGTCCCCCGGACATCCTGCACCCAAAAAGGCCCAAGCGGCTCGTATTTTCTAACACAAAAACAGCGCCCATTTTCACTTTCAATCCTTTGAAAATAGACGCTGTCCTTAGCTTACAATATATATCGGAGAATAATTAAATTTCTTTATACGAATGAACACTTTTATAAAGATTACACTTCCTCGTCTACCTTCTTGGATACAAGCTCCGACAATGTATTATTGTATTTTCCATTGCTCTTATATGTACCACTTGTTCTTGCCGCTGCATTCGAAATATTTTTCGCTTTCATAGCTACCTTATCTGCCAATGAATTATGTCCTGTAAACAATGTTTTAAAAGAACTGATATCCGCTTTTTTGAGTGCTTCTTCATCCAGTTCCATTTTATTCCCCTTGCTTACGCTAATTCCAATCTTTGAAAGCATCTTCTCATTCGACTCAACCATACCCGTCAGCCAAACTGCATTTCTAAGTACATCCTTTGCATTGGCATCTCCGGACTGTTCTACCACATCATTGTAATCCTCCACAAATGACTTTACAGCCTTTGTAATTGCATTCCAATCATACTCTTCGACTTCAACTTCTTTTCCCGTCTGTTCGTCTCTCTTTTTTATCACTTTCTTTTCCCAGAGTCCGCCATTATTTAAAATTTCTGCTGATTTCTTCAACGCATCCGCTCCGGTTTTCATAAGGGTTGACTTCTGTACGGAATCGCCGACAGAAGCTGCCTTTTGCGCATCCTGCTGTGCATAATATGCTTTTAAAAGTTTTCCGTAGCTGCCGTTCTTGATTGCCGCATAATCTGAAAGGCTAAAAGTGCTGCCTGCCGACGGTGCCTGCATTCCTCCAAACAAATATGAATAATCTGTCTTCGTGTTGTATTTACTTGCATAATCATTGAAATGATTGATTTCTGACATAATTTCTACCTCCTTATAAGCGAACATCAACATGGTTATATGTAGCGGTTTCCGATTCAGATACCGTTGAAACATTTGCGGTTTCAATATCTGTTATTTCTACTTCCACATCAATATTGAAAGATTCTTTTTCCTCTATACCTGCCACATTTTTATCTTCTTTTTTCTCTGAAACCGCTTCCTTCTTATCTGTCTTTTTATCAGTCTTCTTATCTTTATCCTCTGCCTTTTCAGCCTGCTGTTCTGCTTTTGCTGCGGCTTCAAGCTCTTTATTCGCATCAGATAAAGTATTCAGTTGTGCATCCTGCGCCGCAGCCACCTTCTGCTTAACCTCCGCAAGTTCCTCTTTCTTTGCTTCCACATTTCCGCCTCGGGCAGCATCTAATTTAATCTCCGTTTCCAACACACCTACCCTGCCTTCCATTTGAGAAGCCGCACTTCCTTGTATCCGTGCCTGTGCCATAGCGGAATCCGCCGAAATAATAGCCTTCATACTTCCCTGCGATATTCCCACGCTTTTCTTCCCCACTTTGGGCGCTACCTTCTTACTGCCGCCAAGCATATCATTCATAGACGAACTCTTTGTCTGTTGCTTTTTCATTCTCTCTTCAATCTGATGTTGTCTTAACTCATTATTTAAGTCCGTAATTTCCTGTTGGATTTCCTGTCTCTTTTTCAGTTTTTCTTCTATGCCCATTTCCGTATTTGCAGAAAGTTCCTGCAACTGTTTCTGTGCATTAGCAATCCTGTTCTGAATATTTTTACCGACGGAATCTGTTGCTTTCATATTCATTCCGCCGAATTGTGTATTTGTTCCGTTCAAACCATTAATCTTCATACTCTATTCCTCCTTGAATTTACATTAGTGATGCCATCAAAAACATGCTTTCTTCTTCCGGTGTCGCCTCTCTGTCTTCCACCTGTCCCATTCGATTCTGTGCCATAGACATTAGAAGTTTTACTTTTTCCATCTCCGCCTTTAGCTTCTATAGGCATATTTTTCGGTATTA
>CAZQBM010000113.1:0-4382 GCA_964591945.1 uncultured Lachnospiraceae bacterium
ATATTATGTGATTGAGTTTGACAAAGAAGGCAGAGCAATTCGTGTAAGCGAAAGGCCTTATGCGGGTAAAGGTGGCTGAAATATATTATTATAGAAATAAAATTTTATGATGACTTCACGTAAAAAGAAAATTGTTAAAATAATCATTATTATTGTTTCATGCATAGTAACCATTGTGTTTGGGACGCTTTATTTGCTTGAGAATTGAACTGGGTGCCAAAACGGGGATTGTAACGTTGGAATACCAGCAATATTATTGCGACGAACCGGGCGGACCCAGTATAGAATGTGATTCTTTTGAGATGACGTTCGAAGTATATCCAAATGGTGAAGTGCGACAAATATCGGGTATGGAGCCCAACGGACAGATTGAAAATTGGGAAGAATTTAAAAGAGAGTTGAGTGTAGCGAGGGATTTAACCTACGGAAAATATTTCAAAGCTTTTTTATTCATTTGTATAGCTTTGATAGAATTTTTGTCGGGTGTATTTTATGATATAAAACATTTATTTCGATGATTTATGTGAGTGTAAAAATAAAAACTGCATTTGGAGTACATATCATATGAAGATTGTACTGAATGCAGTTTTTTGTATTGTTTATCAAATTAAATAATTCAATAGAATATAAAATAAGATAGGATAATGTCTAAATTATTTTAAGACAAATTAAATCAACGCAGTGCTGAAATATCTCTCAACTCTGTCGGGAAGGATTGTGGCAATTACCTTATCCTTACCGTATTTCTCGGCCATTTTCTTAGCTGCCCATACATTGGCACCTGCTGAGGTTCCACAAAGTAAGCCTTGAACCCGGGCTAATTCTCTTGCGGTTTCGATAGCGTCTTCATCGGTTACTTCCACAATATCGTTGATCATGGATACATCCAAAATATCGGGGATAAAACCGTCGCCGATACCCTGAATCTGGTGAAGACCGGGTTCATCACCGAGAAGTGCGGATACATTCTTGGGTTCTACCGCAACAATCTTGGTGTTGGGATTCTTTTCTAATAAATACTTGGATACGCCCTGTAAAGTTCCGCCGCTGCCGATGCCGGAAACGTAGATATCAATTTGTTGACCGAGTTGGTCACAAAGCTCAACCGCAGTGGTTTTATAATGAATATCAGGGTTTGCAGGGTTCTGGAACTGTTGAGGTACAAAATACTGATCAGAAGAAGCAGCAATGCGTTCCGCTTCTTCTACAGAACCGCCGATGCTTAATTCGGGAGGTGTTAAAACGAGTTCTGCACCTAAAGCACGGATGATTTTCTTACGTTCTTCACTCATATTCTCGGGCATAACGATAATTACCTTGTAGCCCTTACGGATACCGCAGAGCGCAAGGCCGATACCGGTATTACCGGAAGTGGGTTCGATAATGGTCATTCCAGGTTTTAATTTGCCGGATTTCTCAGCTTCATCCAACATATTCTTGGCAATACGGTCTTTGATGCTTCCGCCCGGGTTTAAAAACTCAGCTTTGGCAAAAATATTCAACCCTGTCGTTTCTTTTAAAGAAATCAAGGGAGTGTTTCCAATTAAATCTAAAACGTTTGTGTAATACATAGTGGCTCCATTTCTCTTTTATGTATATAATATGCATGCATTCGCACACTTTCTATATTATAGTACATTTCTTTGTGAAAAACCATTGTTTTATCATATTTTATTTTATAATACTAAAAACCTCCCCCACGAATCCGTGAGAGAGGTTTTATATTTAAGTATAAAGTTTGGATTAGCCCATTGTTACAACTACGTTGTAAACTTCCTTGCCCTCTTCGTAAGGGATGATGCATCCGTCTACTTCCTGTCCGTCAACTACCAATGATTTAACGCCCTTGCATACATGAGCAGGGTTCTTAATGGTGATGTTGTAAACAGCGCCTCTAAACTGACGAGTAGCGGTAAGTCCGTCCCAAGCTGCAGGGATGGAAGGATCAATCTTCAAACCATCGAAGTCAGGAGCGATACCGAGGATGTACTGTGAAATAGCTACCATGTTCCAAGCTGCAGTACCGGTTAACCATGAATTCTTACCCTGACCAAAGTTCTTGCCGGGTCTGCCGATATCGGAACCTGCGTCCTTACCACCAATCATCTGGCCGTATACATAAGGCTCAGTCTTGTGGATATCAGAAGTTTCCTCAGTGAAAGCAGGAGCAATCTTTGAGTAGTACTCAAATGCCTTGTCTCCACGACCTGCGTATGCTTCTGCGCAGATAATCCATGCATTGTTGTGAGTGAAGATACCTGCGTTCTCTTTGTAACCACCGGGATAAGTAGAAATCTCACCGTACTGGATATAGTACTTGGTGAATGCAGGGTTATTAAGCACGAGACCGAAGTCTGTATTCAGGTATTTATCAATAGAGTTCAAAGTCTTGATATCAGCGCCTTCTTCTTTACCGATATCAGACATAACTGCGAATCCCTGAGGCTCGATGAAGATCTTACCTTCTTCACATTCCTTAGAACCCATCTTAGCACCGGTTGCATCGTATGCTCTTAAGAACCAGTCGCCATCGAATGCATGCTCCATAACAACTTTCTTCATCTTATCGATTTCAGCCTGAGCAGCTGCAGCTTCTTCGTCCTTGCCTAAGTGCTTCAAAATAGAAACGTAGTTAGGGCCGGCATAAGTAAAGAGTGTAGCAACGAATACGGACTCAGCCACTTTAGAGTAACCACCTTCTGCTGCAAACTTAGGATTGGTGTAAGTCTGGAAGGACTCACCGGGTGTATCTGAGTAGCAAGAAAGGTTGATACAGTCGTTCCAGTCTGCTCTCATTGCAAGAGGTAAACCATGAGGTCCTAAGTTGTTAACGATATGATAGAAGGAAACCTTCAAGTGATCCAACATAGGCTGTGCGATAGACATATCGTTGTCATAAGGAACCATCTCATCAAGAATGCCCCAGTCGCCTGTTTCCTTAATATATGCAGAAACAGAAAGGATCAACCATAAAGGATCATCAGAGAAGTCACCACCGATATCGGAGTTACCCTTCTTGGTAAGAGGCTGATACTGATGGTAGCAACCACCGTCAGGGAACTGAGTAGAAGCGATATCAATGATACGTTCCTTAGCTCTGTCGGGAATCTGATGTACAAATCCGAGAACGTCCTGGTTAGAATCACGGAAGCCCATACCACGGCCAATACCTGACTCGAAGTAAGAAGCTGAACGTGAAAGGTTGAAAGTAACCATACACTGATACTGATTCCAGATGTTAACCATTCTGTTAACCTTGTCATCAGGAGTATCTACGGTCAGAATGCCAAGGAGTTTATCCCAATAAGCCTTCAAATCCGCCATACCCTGTGCAAATTTCTCAGGGGTATCAAACTTTTCAATCATTTCGAAAGCTTTTACTTTATTAATTGTCTTGCCGTCTGCCTCGAACTTTTCTTCTACAGGCATTTCTACATAACCAAGTACGAATACGAGAGTCTTAGTTTCGCCGGGAGCAAGTGTAATCTTCTTATAATGAGAAGCGATAGGAGCCCAACCATCTGCGAAAGAGTCGGTAGCCTTGTTAGCGATAACTGCCTCGGGATTATTAAAGCCATTGTATAAACCGATGAAAGAATCTCTGTCAGTGTCATAACCGTCAATAGTATCGTTTACAGAGTAGAATGCGTAATGATCACGACGATCTCTGTACTCTGTCTTGTGGTAAATTACGGAATCCTTAACTTCAACACGACCGGTAGAGAAGTTACGCTGGAAGTTGTTGCTGTCATCCTGTGCATCCCACAGACACCACTCTGCGAAAGAGAACAGGGAGAATGTCTTCTCTGCGCTACCTTCGTTAGTCAAAACTACCTGCTGAACTTCGCCATCATAATCCTGAGGAACGAAGAAAGTAACTTCTGCCTTTAAATCATTTTTCTTACCGGTAATAATGGTGTAACCCATACCATGACGGCATTCGTAAGAGTCTAATTCTGTTTTGACAGGTGACCAACCGGGATTCCAGATGGTACCATTATCATTGATATAGAAATAACGACCGCCCATATCAATAGGAACGTTGTTATAACGATATCTGGTAATTCTGCGGAGACGAGCATCTTTATAGAAAGAATATCCTCCGGCAGTGTTGGAAATCAACGAAAAGAACCCCTGTGTGCCCAGGTAGTTAATCCAGGGATAAGGTGTTCTCGGGGTTGTAATGACATACTCTCTGCGAGCGTCATCGAAATAACCAAATTTCATACTACTTTCTCCTTATTCTATTTGTATTCTTTTAATAAGTAGGAGCAGTCAGGTTCGGACTGCGCCTTATGTCCTAAATTATACAATAACTGCATATAGAAAAGCAAGCAGAATTAGGCGAAAACAGCAAGGATTTCATAAATATAATATAGTGT
>CAZQBM010000114.1:0-4327 GCA_964591945.1 uncultured Lachnospiraceae bacterium
GTATTATAAATATGAATCATAATTAACTTATTATACATGATGGGTGGTGCAGAAATGTTTGCAGATAGAGCGAAAATTTATATTCGAAGCGGAAAAGGCGGAGATGGACATGTTTCCTTTCGTCGTGAAAAATATGTACCGGATGGTGGTCCGGATGGCGGTGACGGTGGCGACGGCGGCAGCGTTTATTTTGTTGTAGACAAAGGAATGAATACCTTAACTGATTTTCGTCATATCCGAAAATATTGTGCTGAACACGGACAAGAAGGCGGCAAAAAAAATTGTCGAGGCAAAAACGGTGCTGATATTCGTATTAAAGTACCTGAGGGAACTGTAATTAAAGAAGCAAACAGTGGCAAAGTAATTATGGATATGTCCGGAGACACCACTGAATTTATGATTTTAAAAGGCGGTAAAGGTGGTAATGGTAATCAACATTATGCAACTTCTACAATGCAGGCACCAAAATACGCCCAACCCGGGCAACCAGCTAAGGAATTAGAATTATTTCTTGAATTAAAAGTAATTGCAGACGTAGGTTTGGTCGGTTATCCCAATGTTGGCAAGTCGACATTTTTATCCAGAGTAACCAATGCCCGCCCCGAAATTGCAAACTATCACTTTACCACTATCAATCCTCATCTTGGTGTTGTTGACTTACCCGATGCGAGCGGATTTGTAATTGCAGATATCCCCGGATTGATTGAAGGCGCAGCTGAAGGTGTAGGATTAGGACATCAATTTTTACGTCATATCGAACGTACAAGAGTCATTATTCATATTGTTGATGCGGCATCAACAGAAGGACGTGATCCTATCGAGGATATTTATGCAATTAACAAAGAATTAGAGAAATATAATCCTGAAATTGCAAAGCGCCCCCAGGTTATTGCTGCCAATAAAATGGATGCAGTGGTTATACAAGAACCTGAAGCAATCGATATTAATGAAAAAGGCGAGTTAATTTACAGTGAAGCCCCCCTTGATCCGTTAACAAGAATCAAGAATGAATTTGAACCGCAGGGATACACTGTTTTTCCCATTAGTGCAGTAAGTGGAACCGGTTTAAAAGAACTTTTATATCATGTTCAAAAGATTTTGGACGAAACCGAAGCAGAACCCATCGTATTTGAACCGGAATACTTCCCTGAAGACGAAATGCCTATTTCAAACGAACCTTTTACTGTAGAATATGACGCCGACGAAGAGGAATATGTAGTAGAAGGTCCACGTATTGAAAAAATGCTTGGTTATACCAATCTTGAGTCCGAAAAAGGATTCCAGTTCTTCCAGAAATTTATGAAAGAAAACGGAATACTGGATCAATTGGAAGAATTAGGCATTATGGAAGGCGATACAGTTCGAATGTATGGTCTGAAATTTGATTACTATAAATCTTAAAACATTTTTATTATTCATTATTATTTAATGTATAAGTAAAATATACCAGGAGAACTACTATGGAAATGACAAGTAAACAAAGAGCATACTTAAAGTCTCTCGCTTCCAATTTAGAACCATTGTTTCAAATTGGTAAATCAAGCCTTACACCTGAATTTACCAGTGCAATTGCAGAGACTTTTAATACACATGAATTAATTAAAATTGCCGTTTTAAAGAATTGTATGGATGATCCGAAAGAAATTGCTCATACATTAGCGGAAAGAACAAATTCAACTGTTGTTCATGTGATTGGCAAAAAAATTGTTTTATACAAAGAAAATAAGGACAACAAGCAAATTGTACTTCCTAAATAATGTATTTTATTTGTTTAGTTGCTTTTGTTATGCCTAAAACAGTGAGGTTACTATCATGAATCGTAATATAAACGATACAAATGATAATAAAAAAATTAAAGTTGGAATATTAGGTGGTACTTTTGATCCTATTCATAATGGACATCTTATGATTGCCAAAGAAGCAATGAACGAATATAAGTTATCAAAAATTCTTTTAATTCCTACCGGCTTATCTTATATGAAAAAGGATGTAACAGATTCTTTTTTACGATATGAAATGGTAAAACTTGCCGCATCAGAATTAGAAGGATTCGAAGCTTCCGATGTCGAAATTCAAAGAGAGGGCAACACCTATACTTGCGATACAATTGCATATTTCAGAGAAAAAAAACCTGAATATGAATTATATTTCATTATCGGAACAGATAGTTTATTCTCGATTGAAAAATGGCGAAATGTAGAATATATATTTAATAATTGTTCAATTTTGTGCGCTACAAGGCCGGGTGATAGTGATGAATTATCTCTTAAATCCGCCGAAAAAAATAAGGCAAATGAATTAATGCATAAATTTAATGCCCAAATACAATTTATCCACTGTAATCCAATGGATATTTCTTCGACAGAAATACGCGCATATAGGCAAAATCATCCAGAAGATAATTTATCCAATCTAAAATTACCTAAAAGTGTAGCAGAATTTATTTTACGACATGACTTATATAATGATAAAATTGATGAAATACATCAGCTTTTAAAGGAAGATCTAAAACCCAAGCGCTTAAAACACACCTTTGGCGTTGTAGATACTGCAGTAACCCTTGCGAAGAAATGGGGCTGCAGCGTCGAAAAAGCCCGTTTAGCAGCACTTTTACATGATTGTGCTAAATACCTTGATGTCGAGAGTAAAATCGCACTTTGCGCCAAATACGATGTTTCTGTAAGTGATATTGAGTTTGCTAATCCGGAACTTTTACATGCCAAAGCAGGTGCTTTGCTTGCATATGAGAAGTATAATGTATCTGACTGTGAGATTTTATCTGCAATTTATTATCATACAACAGGCAAACCTGATATGAATTTAATGGAACAAATTATTTTTGTTTCAGATTATATTGAACCGGGAAGAACCCACAGTGATAAACTTCCTGTTTATCGCAGAATGGTTATGGAAGATTTAAATTTAGTGACTGCTAAAATTTTAAAAGATACAGTAAAATATTTAAAGAAGCAAGCAGATAAAGATGTTATTATAGATCCACTGACACAAGAAACATATGCATTTTACAAAAAATTCTTAAACGAAAAGGAGTAGATTATGGAATCCAAGGAAATGGTTAAAATTGCAATCAACGCCTTAGAAGAAAAAAAGGCTGAAAATATTCGCGTAATTGATATCAGCAAAGTAAGTGTTCTTGCAGATTACTTTATCATTGCAGAAGGTAAAAATCGCAATCAGATTCAGGCATTAACAGATTCCGTCGAAAAAGATCTTGGAAAGGCCGGTGTAACGCCAAAACAGGTTGAAGGATACGAGAGTGCTAACTGGATTCTGATGGATTATGCCGATATTATCGTTCATATTTTTGACAATGAAAATCGTTTATTCTATGATTTAGAACGCATATGGCGTGATGGTGTTTGCGTAGATGCAAAAGATTTCGTATAAATATATATTAATTCTATTATAAAATATGTTAATAATAAAACCCGATTGAATTTTCTTTCAATCGGGTTTATCTTTCGTTTAGTGACACAATCTGAATACACCAAATACTTTGCCAAGAACCTGACATTCTTCTACAATAATCGGTTCCATAGAATCATTCTCAGGCTGAAGACGATAGTGCCCATTTTCCTTATAAAAAGTCTTAACGGTAGCAGAATCTTCAACCAGAGCTACAACCATATCACCGTTTCTGGCAGTTTCACACTTTTCAACAAAAATACTGTCGCCATCATAGATGCCTACATTAATCATACTGTCGCCTTTTACTTTTAATACAAAAGTCTCGGCATTCGGTACCATATGTACAGGCATAGGGAAGTAGCTTTCAATGTTTTCCTGTGCTAAAATAGGCTGGCCGGCAGCAACAGTACCTACAATAGGTATATTAACCATTTCAGCCGAAAACGCATTAGAAACACTTTCTGATGAACCGAGTCTGACAGACTGAAAATCATCATCCATAATTTCAATCGCACGAGGTTTCGTCGGATCACGACGGATGTATCCGTTCTTTTCCAACGTTTCCAAATGAGAGTGCACAGAAGAAGTAGATTTCAAATGTACAGCTTCGCAAATTTCACGCACTGCAGGCGGATAACCTCTCTGTAATATTTCCGATTTAATAAATTCTAAAATTTCTCTTTGTTTTGCGGATATTTTACCTTTACTCATAAGGTGCCTCCTTCCTCTGATAAAACTATGTTAACACACTTTTTTCAAAAAAGCAAACATATATTCCGAAATTTTGTTCGATTTTTTAGTGAAAAAGTATTGACAGTGCGAACAAAAGTTCGTATACTTTAAACAAACAGATGTTCGCAACAAACGTTCGGTCTAGTATATTATGAGGTGATAAATA
>CAZQBM010000115.1:0-4196 GCA_964591945.1 uncultured Lachnospiraceae bacterium
CGTAGCGGACACTAAACTCATACGGCATTGCATTTGTATTCGTTAAGTGCCGACGCATTCAAAACGGTTCTTTATGGAATGAAAATATCCTCACAATTACTTAAAATTCGAATACAAATAACCGAAGTGTAATATGAAAAAAGCAAACTCAGGAAATCAGAGTTTGCTTTTTATATAAGTTTGTGTTTTACAATGTTGCCTTGGATGCGATGGTATAGATTTCTGCTACATCAGCTGAGCTTAAGGGAACGAAACCGCCGGTTTTGCTGTCGCCCAAACCGAATTTGTCAACCAATGTCGGAATGTCCTCTGCTTTAGCACCAAGTTCTTCGAAGTTGATGGGCATTCCGATGTTGTGAAGGAATGTTCTGAAGCATTTGATGCCCTGGAGTGCCGTAAATTCAGGATTCTCGAAGTTCATTTCACAACCCCAGATGCGTACTGCCATCTGTGCAAAACGCATTACATTGTGCTTATATACGAATTCCATCCATGCCGGCATAATTACAGCAAGGCCTGCGCCATGAGCACAGTCATATAAGCCTGAAAGTTCGTGCTCGATGCCGTGGCTGTTCCAGTCCTGGCTTCGGCCAACGCCTACGATGTCGTTGTGCGCAACGGTGCCCGCCCACATAATATTTGCGCGTGCTTCATAGTTATCAGGGTCAGCAATAACACGAGGGGTTTCTTTGATCATAGTAAGAAGCACTGCTTCGCAAAGTCTGTCAGTGATTTCTACTTCCAATGTATTTGTAAAATAACGTTCAAATACATGGGCCATGATATCCGTAGCACCACAAGCGGTCTGATATGCAGGAAGTGTCTGTGTTAATGCAGGATTTAAAATTGAGAACTTCGGTCTTAAAAGATCAGAACCTACATCTCTTTTAAACATGCCTTCTTCCTTAGTTACGACAGAACCCGGTGAGCCTTCGCTGCCGGCTGCTGCAATTGTTAAAACAGTACCAATGGGCAAAGCTTTCTCTACCACCTTGCCTGTACCGTAGAAATCCCAGAAGTCGCCGTCGTAAGGTACACCCAAAGCGATACCTTTAGAAGAGTCGATGCAGGAACCGCCGCCTACAGAAAGAATAAAATCTACATTTTCTTTGCGGCATAATTCGATGCCCTCATAAATCAAAGTATCCCTTGGATTTGGTTTTACACCGCCTAATGCTACGTAAGCGATGCCTTCTGCTTCCAAAGATTTCTTGACACGGTCCAAAAGTCCTGACTTTTCAGCTGATGCGGATCCGTAGTGAATCAAAACTTTGCTTCCGCCGTGCTTGCGCACATACTTTCCGCATTCATTTTCGGTATCCTTACCGAAGACAAATTCTGTCGGACTGTAAAAATTAAAATTTTCCATTATAGTTAAATACCCCCTTATTATAATAGTTTTATTTTTATATAAAAATATAATGGTAAATCACGGGTGGGATTATAACCATTATATTTTAATTACATATTAATAATAGCATAGTTGACGGACAAATTAAATGTATATCTGTCTGTCGGAAGACAGATGTTTTTACTTCTTTGACAAGCGGCGGATGAATATATAGTAGGCGGTTATATTCATAGCCAAAGCCCCGATCCAGGCTGCGATGTCGGCATAAGCTGTTGTGACGAATCCGAAATAATTCAAACCAAAGAAAATCACCGATATACGCATTACCATTTCCATAATGCCGGAAAGCATGGGAATCAATGGCTTGCCAAGACCTTGCACCCCGCTTCGATATACAAATAAAAGATTGATAAAGAGCATCATAACACCACAAGGCGGAAGAAACTCAGCAATCAAGGCGATAGGCCTGCTTCCGTTTACCATCAGCCCGGCAAGGAATTCCGGGAAAAAGTACAGAACCGTCCCCAAAAGAATATAGTTCACAACCGCAATCCCTACACAGGCACGCAAGCCCTTTTGGATACGGTCAAAGCGGTTAGCGCCGTGATTCTGACCGGTAAAAGAAGACATTACATAGCCGGCGGTGCAGGAAGGTTGAATAAACATATTCACGTAACGGCTGCACACTGAATATGCGGTGGTGTAGGCTACGCCCAGCCCGTTTACAAAATACTGAACTACCATACAACCTACAGCAGTGATGGAATTCATTAATGCCATAGGAACACCGTTTTTCATAAGTTTTCCATAGAGCTTATAATCTGTTGCAAAATCTGACCGATTCAATTTAAGTATTTGAATACTTGATAATTTGCGCAGGCATATGAGAGTCGATAAGATTTGTGCAATAATCGTCGCGATAGCCACACCTTCCACACCTGTCTTGCATCCGAAGATGAAAAGACAGTTTAAAGCGATATTCGTTAGGGTAGATATTACAATAGCAACAAAAGGTGTCGTACTGTCGCCCAACGACCTCAATATGCCTGCACACAAATTATAAGAAATGGTGGTAATAAGACCACCGAAGATAATATATCCGTAAGTCAGACTGTCCTTTATAATGCGCGGAGAAGTCTGAAGAAGTACCAATACATCATCCAAAAATATAATGCTTAAAACTGTTAAAATTACCGTCAAAATAAGCGATAGCTTCACGGCAGAAGCTGTGCTGCGACGAAGTTCGCCGTAATCCTTTGCACCAAAATAGTGAGCGATAGGTACACAGAACCCGTTTGCGAGTCCTACTGAAAAACCTACAATCAAAAAGCAAAGGGATGCCATATTACCTACAGCAGCCAGTGGATCGTCCCCTAATCCTTTACCGACAATCGCCGTATCGGCAATGTTATACACCTGCTGCAACATATTTGTAAAAAACATGGGGAAGTAAAACCGCAGTATCTGCGGTAGTACTTTCCCTTGTGTCAAATCTTGTGTCTGTTCCATTGATTTTTCCTCTTTTTATATTATAAAAGATGTGCTTTTTTATAAGATAACAAAAAACTTGTTTTTATAACAAAAAGACGATATTATATTGAGGAGATAAAAAAATAAAATCGGTAATGCTACGATATTACGCATTATAATAAGTAGCAGGCGGAAGGATATTTAGATGAGCAGTACAAATCGCGATTTAAATTACAGATTATATACTCAGAAAGAGAACGGTTTTATCAGAACTGCTTTTCAAAGCGAGTTTGAGCGATATGCCGTAATCAGTAGCGGAGATGTGGCCGGTGTCAGAAAAAATATGAGTCAAATCCGACAGAATTTCTTTGATGGAAAAGGTGAGCTGTCGGACAACCCCGTACGCAATGTAATGTATCATTTTGTGGTGTCCGTGGCTATGGTATCCCGTGTGTGCGTGGAATCCGGCATGAATCATGACGTAGCATATACTTTGAGTGATATTTATATCAGAAAGGGCGACAGAACCTCCAGCGTGGAGGGGCTGCTAGATTTGTTGGAAGAGATGCAGGTGGATTTTGCCAAGCGTATGCATGAATTAAAGAAGGAAGCGGTCCATTCCATACATATCCGTAAGAGCATGGATTATATCCAGGAGCATTTGCAGGAAAAACTCAGTGTAAAAGATATTGCAGGGCAGCTGGGGCTTTCGGCAGATTACTACGCAAAACTCTTTTATAAGGAAATGGGTGTTTCGGTAAAAGATTATGTGGCGGAGGCCAAAATATCTACAGCAGCCAATATGCTGATTTATTCGGACTATTCATATACGGATATTGCGTTGACTCTTGGATACTCTTCGCAAAGTGCTTTTATCAGTGTTTTTAAGAAACGTAGGGGAATCACGCCGAAGGAGTATCGAAGCCTGTATTATAAGAAAAATATCTCTGAAATTCATTAAAACCGGTAAAATGTCTGTTTTTCCTTGGAAAACAGCAAATTTTACAAAAAAAGTGATTGACAATAAAAAATCATAAAAGTATAATGATTTAGCGTGCATACGTATGCATGTTTTTATTGTGGCGTTTTTTACAATATATGTATAAAAGCGAACAAGAATCAAAATATTATCATAGGAGGTGAAATTGAATGCCCACAATTAATCAGTTAGTACGTAAGGGAAGACAGACATCTGTAAAGAAGTCTACAGCTCCTGCTTTGCAGAGAAGCTATAACTCTTTGCACAAGAAAGCTGTTGAGGCTCCCGCTCCTCAGAAGAGAGGTGTGTGTACAGCAGTTAAGACTGCTACACCTAAGAAGCCTAACTCAGCTCTTAGAAAGATCGCCAGAGTTCGTCTTTCAAACGGTATCGAAG
>CAZQBM010000116.1:0-4098 GCA_964591945.1 uncultured Lachnospiraceae bacterium
ATGATTGACAGTTGATAAAAAATATATTAGTATTAGTAGCATACTAAACTTAATTAAAAGGAAAAGTATACCTATGAGCGAATTGAAAGAAAAAAATAGCATAAACGAAAACCAAAATGTACAAAGTGCAGAAGCGAGGCATTGGTTTACTGACGTAGAGAAATTATTTGCGGTTTTTGCCGGGGTAATTTGCGGATACATTGCGCTAACAATTAAAAATACAGAGCCTTTTTTGACCTTTGTATCACGTCATTCATACATAAATGATATGTTGCACGATCATATTTTCCGGGATTATTTGGAAATTGTAAATGAATATGTGCCTAAGGCTGTGCCCTACCTTTTGCTGGCAGTCATTGTCCTTTTGGTTGCATCTTTTATAATGGATTATGAGAAAAGTGAGCACGGATATGTACTTCGCATTGCGGGGATGTTGATGGCGTCGTTGACAGGACTTGGATATATACTTGTGTATGTTATATTTGGTTTTGCGGAACCGGTGATGAATGCGAAAGTTTACGTCTTTCTAAGTTTTATTGCGGTTGGATTTGTGCTTGCGATTATCAGTTGCATTTATTACGGAAAGAAAAGGGCAGGCGCAAGAACCAAAGCCCTGGTGCTTAAGTGCATTACCGCAGTTTGCGTCTTGGGTTGTTTTGTGGGCGCAGGATTTTATCTTGCAAAAAACTTAGGCGCCGATTACAAAGTCTGCTATGAAGTGAATCAATTGTTAAAAGAACATCCCGCCGATATTAATCAGGATATTGCATATCAAATCGGCAATGTGGAAAAAAGAGAAGCAACCTGGCATGATGGGGTGATGTATTACACCACCGGAAAAGCAATTTGGAAGATTGACGGTTCCGGAACGGTGGAGAAAGTATATTCTATGCCGGGGGATGGTGAATTTTACGCATACGGAATTTATTATTACGAAGGTTATCTGTATGTGGGTTGCTATGGTTACAATAATGAGGCAAAATCTTCTGTTTTACAGGTATCCGTTGCTGACGGTTCGGCAAAGGAAGTTTGTTCCCTCACAAGTAACCGGAAATTCTTTGGTGTGGTTGATGGCAAATTGTTGTATACTACGGCTACGGAAGAAGAATATGTTGCAGATGTTTATTGTATTGGTTTAAAAGGGAATATCGATGAGAAAGAAGCGGCTCTTTACGATAAGGGTGTAAACTCGCTTACCGGTCTTGACCGTGAAATATGGCTACAGAAGTATTTGTATACTTATCTGGATTATACGTATTGGAGGCCGAATGTCGATTATCAGTTTATCGGTGAAAACATATATTACCTGTATGATTTAAAAAACGATCCGGATGAACCGCATGACTACGGCGGTGAATATCCCTATTCCTACGACGGAGATTGTACATTGATATTAGATAAAGCCGACGTCGCGACTGAATATTTGCTGGAGCAGGTTGTAGATTTCAATATTTTTGATGATACGATTTATTATATGCAGGAAAGTAAAACAGGATATGATATTTATTCCTGTGATGAGAGCGGCGGAAACCAAACCCTGCTTGCATCTGTGCCGGTAGCGTTTGAAGAGTCTGATTATGGGTGCAGTACAAATATGCTTGTGGGCGAAGGATTTATTGTGTGTGAAGTTTACGCGAAATATCTGGAGGGCACGTATAGGTATTTTGTTGATATTGAAACCGGCGAAGTGAAAGAAATTTTATAAATTTGAAGAACATAACACTATAGTAAGACCTTATTGTAGTAGTATAATTTAAGGAGGATATTCGAATGAGCGAAGAAAATATTTATGGAAATGTAGAGGAAACGGTTGTGAATGCGGAAAACAATACCATAGAACAGGCACCCGGTACGGGGTTGGCAGTAGCAGCTTTGATTTGCGGAATTGTTTCCCTTGTGGGATTTGGTTGGATTGGACCTACCATATGGGGGGCAATTATCTGTGGAGTTTTGGGGCGTAAAAAGTATCCGGCGTATACCTCCGAATATAAAAAATGCAAGTGGGGTATGATTTTGGCAATTATAGCATTGGCGCTGGGTATCATTCAGGGTATTATATTGGGACTTTTTATAGTATTAGGACCGATCGTTTATTTAAATTCATAAAGAAAAAATGAAAAATGAGAGAAAAGGAGACTGAAAAATGGGGTTGTACGAGATTGCAAAAATAGCTGTTGGAGTAATGATTTTCTTGTTGGGAGCTTTTATGTTCTTTTTCCCGAAACTTTGCTTAAAAAAGCAGGAGCGTGAGATTGAATATGCGCAGAAAGATATGAGAAAACGCGGTGGCATTCTGATGATTGTCAGTGTTATAGTTTCGATTGTTATGTTGGCGGCACCGTTTATTGCGGGACTTATGGTTTAAGAGTTTTTTGGGAGAATGCTATGAATACATATGATTATAATGAAAATTTTCAGACGGAAGATACGCTGAGCGGTATGAATACCGCACAGGCTAAGAAGGCACCGAATATTTTTATGCAATTAATATATTCTGTGATGCCGGGGAAATATGGTGAGCTGGCAAATGTTAAGGTAAAAGGGTTTATATTTTATTATCTGTTTTGGTGTTTTATTATGTGCAGTGTGGCATCTATTGCCATGCTGACAATCAGTATAGTAAAGGAGTTTGAAGAAAGACTGGCAAACGGATATGTATTGGTATATGAGAAATTACCCATAGTTATTCTGATATTAATCGGAATCGGCATTTTCATAAGTATAATTATGACGATTTTTGCTTCGGTGATTTTTGCAATAAGCTATTGCATTGAAGGATTGGTGACAGCATTGGTTGTCATGGCAATTTCCAAGAAAAAACGTTCCCTGTTTGATTTGTATAAAGCGGCTGTATATTCTCAGACGCCGGTAAATATTGCAATGCTTTGTACGCTGGTTTCGCTGGAACTTTTTGATGATTTGAGTTGGCTGAGTTTGCCGATAGGGATTGCAAGGATTGCATCACTTATTATTCTGATCTTTGGTGTCCTAAAATTGCCCGAGAAACCGCTTATACCGGGGAATAAAAAGACCGCAACCGAAAGTAATCAATACAGACCGGAAGGCAATCAATATGGGCAGGAAAGTAATCAGTACAGATCCGAAAGTAGTCAGTACAGCGCGGAAAGGAATCGGTATGAAACCGAAAGAATCAATCAGGTAAGTTCTACACCGAGTAAGCCGAGAGTGACGCCGGGATACTGGACTTGTACCTGCGGACGTCAAAATCCGTCTTATACGGGAACCTGTACCTGCGGAAAGAGTAAATATTAATTTAAAAGTTTCAAAGATATTATACATATGCAAATAAAAGCGGAAAACATAGATTTTTCGCTTTTATTTACGGACAAAAAGTGCTAAAATAAAACAAAAAATGTGGGAGGTTGTTACAATGAAAACCTATAAATGTGAAGTGTGCGGCAATGTAGTTGCCAAAATTGTAGATTCAGGAGTGCCCGTAATGTGCTGCGGCAAGCCTATGGTGGAAAC
The DNA here is from genome assembly GCA_964591945.1 of uncultured Lachnospiraceae bacterium. Classification (GTDB taxonomy): domain Bacteria; phylum Bacillota; class Clostridia; order Lachnospirales; family Lachnospiraceae; genus UBA3766. The sequence goes on from CAZQBM010000116.1 coordinate 3,490, forward strand.
AGACGCTTATGCAGAAGAAGCCAAAGCTTGTGAAGCAAGCTCTGTTGTTTCAGGTTCCAAAGAGAATTACAAGGTGTGCAACTGCAATAACGTAAGTTATTTTGATATTCTGGACGAAGTAGAGAAGCATAGCGACTTAAAGCAGCTTCTTGACGTGTTTGAAGAAGTTAAGAATACTACCAAATGTTCTACAGGTTGCGGTGGTTGCTACGATAAGGTAATCGGCATTATTTCCGACGCTTTGGCAGGTGCATAAATATTCTGTAAAATAAATGAAAACCCCTTGCGAATGAATTCGTAAGGGGTTTTCGTATGTTTAGATTGCTTCGTGAAAAGTTCTGTTGATTACGTCTTCCTGCTGTTCGGGAGTCAGCTTGACGAAATTAACCGCGTATCCGGAAACCCTGATGGTAAGCTGGGGATATTTCTCGGGATGCTTCTGGGCATCTCTTAAGGTATCTTTATCCAAAACGTTTACATTAAGATGGTGTCCGCCTTTGCTAAAATATCCATCCAATAAAGTTACGAGATTGTCTACTTGATTATTGCCGGGTGTTGTCATATTTATATACCTCCTTAATTAATAATAGTAACTATTACTGTTATTTG
>CAZQBM010000117.1:0-3969 GCA_964591945.1 uncultured Lachnospiraceae bacterium
ATTTTATATTTTATTATTCTTCTGTTGTCTGTTCTTCTGCTTCCTTCGAAGCAAACTCAGCATCTATTTCCGCTCTGGTTATCTCTTCCAGCGAAGGCTTATGTTTTTTGTAAATAAAGAACAAGAATGAACCAATCAATAATGCAAAGAATACCAGACCGCCGATATTACCGGTTGAGAATTTGCCGGAAATATCAATTACTTGTCCGACACTAAGTACATTACCTTCTGCGTCTGTCATTGCGGTAGGAATAATTGCAAGGATTGCAAGAAGAATACCAATTAAACCTTCACCTGCAATCATACCGGAAGAGAAAAGAATACCGTTTTCAAGCTGACCTTCTCTCTCCTCTTCTTTGGCCTTTTTATTCTTTTCAACAAGAAGTTTTACAAGACCACCGCACATAATGGGTGCACTTAAGTGAATGGGTAAATACATACCTACTGCAAAAGGAAGCACGGAACCACCAATAATTTCCATAGCGATTGCTACACCTGCACCTGCGATAATGAGACCCCAGGGAAGGTTTTCACCCATAACACCTTCTACAACCAGTTTCATAATGCCTGCCTGAGGCGCGGGAAGTTCTGAAGAACCATAGCTCCAAGCTTCGTTCAAAAGATAAAGCACACCACCGATTGCAAGAGCTGAAACTATCGCACCGATTAACTCACCAATCTGCTGTTTCTTAGGTGTTGCACCAACTAAGAAACCGGTCTTTAAATCCTGAGAAGTATCACCCGCCATAGCCGCAACAATACATACTACGGTACCGATTGCAATCGCTGCAATCATAGACTCTTTACCGCCGTTACCTGTAGCTTTTAAAAGGATTGATACAATAATCAAAGCCGCAATAGTCATACCTGAAATAGGATTATTACTGCTACCTACAATACCAACCATTCTTGACGAAACGGTTGCAAAGAAGAAACCGAATACAATAATAATCAAAGCACCAAAGAAGTTAACGGGGATTGCAGGAATCAACCACATAGCTACTGCCACTGCAAGAACACCACCGAGAATAACCCAAATAGGAAGGTCTTCTTTATTTGACTTAAATCCTTTGATACTCTGTGTAAAAGTTTTAACAATCAAAGGTAATGACTTAATCAAACTGATGATACCGCCGGCTGCAACCGCACCCGCACCAATGTATCTGATGTAACATTTCCAAAGATCCCATGTTCCCATATCCTGGATTGCAATTTCACCGGGATACATAACCATATCGCCACCAAAAAGAGAAATCAACGGCATAAGTACAAGCCATGAAAGAATACCGCCGGCAAACATAAATGCGGATGTCTTAGCACCACAAATGTAACCAACACCTAACAATGCAGGAAGTACGTCTACACCGATACCTGCACCGCGATATTTCTTAATGCTGAAATCCACTTCTGAAGGGAATAACTTAATCCCGTCTGCAATAAATTTATAAAGCGCCGCAATACCAAGACCGCTGAATACAGTACTTGCCTTTGCACCACCGCTTGCACCGGCCTGTAAAACCTGTGCACATGCAGTTCCTTCCGGATAAGGAAGCTTATCATGTTCATCTACGATTAAAGTCTGACGCAAGGGCACCATAAAGAGTACACCAAGGATACCGCCACATAACGCAATCAACATAATTTCAACAAGACTGGGCATTGCCGTACCGTCTTCAATTGCCCACATAAATAATACGGGCATAGTAAAAATTGCACCGGCCGCCAAAGATTCACCGGCAGAACCAATGGTCTGTACCATGTTGTTTTCTACAATAGAGTTTCTACGTAAAATAAAACGGATAATTGCCATTGAAATTACCGCTGCTGGAATAGAAGCCGATACTGTCATACCAACTCGAAGTCCCAAATACGCATTGGCAGCACCAAAGATAACTGCCAACACAATTCCCAAAATAATGGAAACCACTGTTAATTCTTTCTTTTCTTTCATTGTTTTCTCCCATCTTGCACTTCTTGTGCTTTTTTCGTTCTTTTATTATTTTTTGTCGTCTGTTTCAGACTTATCATCTTCTTTTTGAGCTACTGTTTTGCGCTTTTCGTTTTTTACCGCACCGGCTTTGGGCGTTTTGTCTTTCTTTTTAAAGAGTGCAAACAGCTTATTCTGCTTCTTCTTGATATCTTCCTCATCATCGTGTGCTTTAATCTTCTCTTTTAACGCCGCCTCTGTCCAGGCCTTTCCGGCATTCCGCTCATTCACTTCATCACGAAGCAACATATAAGCAGTTGAGAACAGCGGAATAAAGAACAACATGCCGCCGATACCCATCACACTACCACCGATAGTAATAGCAGCAAGAACCCACATAGAAGGAAGTCCAACTGTATTTCCCACCACATAAGGATAAATCAAATTACCTTCAATCTGTTGTACCACAATGAAAAGTACGATAAACCACAAGGCTGTCATAGGGTTATCCATCAGAAACAGGAATGCTCCGATTCCGCAACCGATAAATCCGCCCACCACAGGAATCAAGGCTGTAAAAGCAACCAACACACCAACCAAAAGAGTATAATCAAACCCAAATACAGGCTTAAATATAAGCATAGCCAACATAGTAAGCAAGCCTAAAATTACAGCTTCAATACACTGTCCTGCAATAAAATTACTGGTATTCGTCATCAACACACTGATGATTTTGGCAGTTTTACGATAAGCCTTCTCGGAAAGAAAAGCACTTAAAATTCGCTTACCCTGCATACACAACTTCTCTTTCTGAGCAAGTATATAAATAGAGAAGATAATCGCAATAACTGCATTGAAAATGCCACCGCCGATTTTACCCGTAATGCTGAATATGTTTTTGATAAAAGAACCACCGAATCCGTTAAAGAAGAAATCTTTAACCTGAACAATGAATGCCTGCCAGTCAATTTTCATTTCGCTTAACTTATCAAGCTCTACCATCACCATTTCAGTTTCTTTCGGATACTTGGCAAGCAATTCCTCCAACCAGTCCAAAGTAGCATGCCAGAATGCTGAAATTTTATCTGGTATCATTTCAGCAGTTTCCACCACCTGAGGGATTACCGCGAATGCAAGCAATGTCAAAAGACCACAAATTAAAACGATAGATAAAATAATGCTGACCGGTCTCTTGATTTTTAACCAAAACTTACCTTTAGCCTTACCAAAAAGATGCCTTTCGATACTACGCATAGGTAAATTTAAGATAAAAGCAATCAGCGCACCGATTAAAAACGGCGATATAATACTGAAGCCTTCTTTTACAAATTCCCAAATCTGTTTAAAGTAAATCACGCCCAAAGTCAGGACGGTTATCGTGAGTAAAATTTTAAGCCAGAATAAGTATTTTTGCTTTTCATTCTGCATATTTTTCTCTCCTTCATTGTATGTAAGACGACAATAGCCGCATAATAATCCATACTACACCATTTTATTATAGGTTTCCCATTATTGCAAGAAGAAAACACCGAAAAACATAGAAAATACAACATTTTCCAAACTATTATCCATAAAAAATACGATTGTTATAAAACAAAAAAGAACAGGCTAACCTGTCCTTTTTCATACGTGCATTGCACATTATAATTCAATAATCATTAAGCAATTTTGCTCTTAGCGATATCAGCCAAAGCTGTGAAACCAGCTGCATCGTTGATTGCCATTTCAGCAAGCATCTTTCTGTTGATATCGATGTTAGCAAGCTTTAAACCATACATAAGTTTGCTGTATGATAAACCGTTCATTCTAGCTGCAGCGTTGATACGTGCAATCCAAAGACGTCTGAACTGACGCTTGTTCTGCTTTCTGCCTGCGTAAGCGGAAGTTAAAGCTCTCATAACTGACTGCTTAGCAACACGATACTGCTTAGATCTTGCTCCTCTGTAACCTTTTGCAAGTTTTAATACTCTATTATGTTTTTTCTTAGCGTTTAAGCCGCCTTTAATTCTAGCCATTTCTTATCTTCCTCCTACTTAGATATA
>CAZQBM010000118.1:0-3815 GCA_964591945.1 uncultured Lachnospiraceae bacterium
GACCGATACGACCAAAACCGTTAATTGCTACTTTTACTGCCATTTTTCTAATTCCTCCTAGAAATAAATTTAGCTTTTTATGAAAATCATTTTTAAGTTAAATGATTGTCAAACTTTTGTCAGCACTCTTATTTTACATAAACAAAGGTAAAAATTCAAGATGCTTTTTGCATTTTTAGGACAAATATGGTAAAAAAAGCGGCTTTTTATTAAAATCGTCTTAAAAAGTGACAAACAAAGTATTTTTCTAGTGCATAATTACTCTGTTTGCAATTCTGAAACGAATTTTATATAATGAATTTAAGCTTTATTCACTTTTGTATTTTGGTCAGCCAAGTACTTTTCTGACGGCTGTTATTTATCGACAAATTTGTTTAATAATAAGGAGACTTTCCATGATAAAAAGTGATTTTCATATGCACAGTAATTTTTCCGGTGATTCCAAAGCTGCCTTGGGACATATGGTTCATGGAGCGGTTGAACGTGGTTTGGACACCATTTGTTTCACAGACCATAACGACCCCTCTTTTCCTTATCCTTGCGAAGAAGAAATCGGAATGTTTGATTTGGATACGGACCGCTATATGGATTGTTTATTGCAAACTGCTGACTTATATAAGGATAAAATCTCTATCCGTCGCGGAGTAGAAATCGGTATTCAGACCCATATATATAAGGAATTGAATGACTATGTGCAAAAATATCCTTTTGACTTTGTAATCGGTTCGTCACATCTATGTCTTGGAATGGACCCCTACTATCCTGCTTTTTGGGAAGGTCGCAGTCTGAAAAACGGTTTGAACATATACTTTGAAGACATCCGTCAAAACGTTCACAATTACAATAACTATGACGTTTACGGGCATTTGGATTACATTGTCAGATATGCGCCCGGCAAAAATAAAGACTTCCGTTTTGCCGATTATTCCGATATTTTAGAAGATATTTTAAAAACGATTATCCAAAACGGCAAAGGAATTGAAGTAAATTCCGCCGGTTTCCGCCAAGGCTTGGGTGCCCCTAATCCTTGCGCCGAAATTCTGAAATTATATCGTTCCTTGGGTGGCGAAATTCTTACAACAGGCAGCGATGCCCACAAACCGGAAGATATCGCCGCAGATTTTGACCGCGTCGAAGCCTTAATCAAATCCTGCGGTTTCAAGTATTATACGGTATTTAAAGATCGCAAGCCCGAATTTATCAAACTGGATTAAACACATATAAACATTATATAACCCTTTCTTATCGTGAAAGGGTTATTTTTTCTATTAGACTCATACATTCTGATTTTTATCATAAAATAGTAATAAGACCCCGAAAGGTTCTTATTATGTATCACTTCAAAAAATTATCCAAAACAAGTCCCATTATCACGGGAACCCTAATTCTGACACTGGCTTCCCTTATCACCCGCCTTATCGGTTTTTTCTACAGAATGTTTCTGTCCGCTAATTTCGGCGAAGAAGGTATGGGGATTTATCAGTTAACTTCCCCTGTTCTGGCACTGTCCTATGCCTTCTGTATTGCGGGTTTCCAAACCGCAATTTCCAAATATGTAGCTGCCAAAGAAGGCTTGGGACAAAGTCGTTCTGCAGCATTTACGCTGTTCACCGGACTTTTCTTCTCGCTCCTTTTAAGCATACCATGCACTTTCTTTATTTATACAAACGCCGAATGGATTGGCCAACGGCTTTTATCCGAAGTACGCACAGCTCCTTTAATCAGAATCATTGCCTTATCGCTCCCCTTAAGTTGTGTCCACTCCTGCTTAAACGGCTATTTTCTCGGGCGTAAAAAAGCATCCGTTTCCGCCGTTACGCAACTTTTGGAACAAATCGCCAGGGTGTTAAGCGTTTTTATCATATGCCATTTACTGACGTCAAACGACCAAACACCGCCTTTAAGCATTGCTGCCACAGGCCTTCTGATCGGCGAAGGCGCTTCTACATTATTGTCAGTTATATTTTTTACAATATCAGCCCGTTCAATAACACCAAACGCACGAATTCCTTTTCGCAGGGAACTGCCGACGCTTACCAAAGACATTATCAAAATGGCAGCAATAATTAACACAAACCGCATTATTGTGAATCTCTTTGCAAGCATTGAAACCATTTTGTTACCGGGAAGTCTGGAAAAGTACGGCTTATCCGCCTCAAATGCCTTATCCTTGTACGGTGTTTTATGTGGTATGGTGCTTCCGCTGCTTTTGTTTCCGAATGCTTTGACCGGATCCATATCAGTAATGTTACTGCCCGCTATTTCGGAAGCCAATGAAAAGAATCAAAGCGAACGCATCCGTAGCCTTACAAGCAGAACTTTTCTTTTTTGTTTCGGACTTGGCGTAGTATGTATGCTGTTCTTTCTGTTTACCGGAAAAACCCTCGGTCAAATGATGTTTCACAGCAAAATCGCCGGCGAATATATCGTGAAACTAAGTTTTATCTGCCCTTTGCTTTACTTATCTTCGGCCTTAAACAGCATACTAAATGGTAAAGGAAAGACTTTACAATGTTTAATTACCCAAGTGCTTGGCTTGACAATACGCATTATCTTTTTGTGGTTTCTGATTCCGGCGTATGGAATTAACGCTTATATCGCAGGATTGATTGTAAGCCAGTTTGTGAGTACTGTATTGACTATGTTTTATCTAAGAAAATATATATAATCTTTTTGATGCAAACACACTGTTCTTCTTATTCCATTAAAATATAACAAAAAAACCGTACCACCCTCAAGTGATACGGTCTTTTATTATATGTAGTTATTATGTGAAAGGAATTTACTTTCTCGGGTGTGCATTATCATAAACTTCGCGCAAATGATTGTGATTTAAATTTGCATAAATCTGCGTGGTGGAAATATCGGAATGTCCCAGCATTTCCTGTACGCTCTTTAAATCCGCACCATTTTCTACCAAGTGTGCCGCAAAAGAATGTCTCAAGGTATGGGGTGTAATATCTGCCACAATACCTGCTTTCTTTGCATAATACTTGATAATCTTCCAAAATCCCTGACGGCTCATCTGTTCGCCGGAACAATTCGCAAACAAAACGTCTGACTCTTTGTTCTCAACCATAACATCCCTGGTTCCGTTGATATAATGAATCAACGCCTGTTTTGCTTTGGTTCCGAAAGGAATTACTCTTTCTTTATGTGCATCTCTGCATACGATAAATCCCATGGTAAGATTTACATCGGTTGTTTTCAACGAAATCAATTCGGTTACGCGAATACCGGTTGCATACAACAACTCAAGCATTGCCTTATCTCGAATCTGTTTCGGATTGTCTCCGGAAGGCTGCTCCAGAAGCTTGGTGATATCCTTCTCTGAAAGAATTTCAGGAACTCGTTTCTCAATCTTCGGCGCTTTTAAGCCGGTAGTCACATCCTCTTTGACAACATTCTCATTTACAAGATATTGCCAAAAAGCTTTCATAGAGGCGATGGTTCGCGATACAGTTGCCGCCGCGAAATTCTCCTTCTCCATATATGTAACAAACCCCTGCAATTCAGATGCTGATACCTTGTTCACATCCAAAATACCTTTACCGCGGAGATAATGATTCAACTTGTTTAAATCTCTTTTATAGGATAATTCTGTATTTGTCGATGTCTTTTTAATATTATGCATATATGAAATAAATGCATCTATCCGCTGTTCCATCAAGCCAAATATCCTTTTCTCAAAGTACTTATGTCAATCATTGACTACGCAAGTATCATTATATTAAACTTTCCCGAGAAAAGCAATTAGAATTTTACACTTTTTTCACAAAATCCCCATAAAATAAGGCTTTCCACGTCATTGGCAT
>CAZQBM010000119.1:0-3574 GCA_964591945.1 uncultured Lachnospiraceae bacterium
AGGCAATCCAGCAGCAGTTATTCTTAGAAAGAGATCCTCACGGAAACGTACAGGTATCCCTTATCGAATCTGAGAAATTATTCTCTGCTATGGTTGCTGATAAGTTGGCAGCTCGTAAGGCAGCAGGCACATACAAGGGCAAATTCAGCGCACTTCACCACTTCTTAGGATACGAAGGAAGATGTGCATTCCCTTCAAACTTCGACTCAGACTACTGCTACTCACTTGGATACAACGCATTCATGTTGATCCAGTACGGCTACAACGGATACTTATCTAAGATTTCCAACCTTTCTAAACCCGCTAACGAATGGGTTGCAGGTGGTATGCCTATCACAAAGATGATGAACATCGAAAGAAGACATGGCGAAGATAAGCCCGTTATTAAGAAAGCTTTAGTAGAATTAGATGGTGCTCCTTTCAAATTCTTCGAAGCTAACCGTGACGAATGGGCAGTTGAAACATGCTTCGTATATCCCGGTGCTATCCAGTACTACGGACCTGCAGAAGTATGCGATATCACAACTGTAACACTTGCTCTTGAGCAGGCGAAATAAGTTGAGTTGATTTTTAACTTGATATAAAAAGATGAAGGCGTAGGATAAAACCTACGCCTTTTTTATGAACTTATATTAAAATGCATATACCGTTTCGAAGCACTCTGTAGCATCCATTCCGTTCACGGTAGGAGGCCAACCTTCGCTGGTTGTATAGAATCTGCAATACTGTCCGTCACTTGCTAACACATCTACATAGATTTTACCGTCAGTACGAATATATTGGAAAGTAGTACCTACAGGGAAGGTATAAGATTCACCTGTTAAGTTTCCGTTCGCATCTACCAATTCTGCAGTGATTTCTTTCACAGAAGTTAAAATAATTTCCTCACTACGGTAAATTTCATAGGTTCCGCTCTTATTCACCGGCATTCCGTCAGCACCCACATAGCAATTTGCAACACCAATCACCGTGCTTACCATATTCATACGCTCTGTTACACAGAAATCAGAAGAATTTGTAAAATACTTCACAGCACCGTTAAATGCTCCCTTATACACAATGCTGTTGCTTGTAATCTCATATACAAAGCTTTCTGCGAAATCGCCCTCTGTCTCGGCAGTAACATATAAATAGCCTTTACCGTTTGCTCTTACATAATAGGGCTTTAGCACCCAACCCAATGCATCCTGGGTATATTCCTGACCGTTTATGCGAACTGTAAAAGAACTAAATCCTTCCTCCGGGTTGGTATAATTCTCAACAACAGTAATGTGGTCTGTACCACCATCTGCATCCAAATCAACATCCAATGTGCCCCAAGCAGTTGCAGGAATTACATAATCATCTGTAACACTGTCAAAATAATAACTGTTAAAAAGCGAAGGATATTCGCTGTAAAGAACAGTCACCTGCTGTCTTCCGTCAGCATAGGTGCCGATCTCATAACTTCCGAAATAGAATGTGACTCCATTGTAATCCAATGTCCATGTCAAAGTAATTTCGGGGTTAACATACATATCAATGGTTTCTTCCAAAGTCGGCGTAAAATATGTAATGTCCGGATACAGTTCCAACATTTCCGTTGCAATAACTCCTGACAATGCATTCACATCGGTAACCACATCATTCAATGCAAGTTTATTACCGGTCTTGGTATCCACATTAAAGCATCCGAAACCATCGGAGCCATGTGCACCGCCCTGATAAAAATATCCCTGTTCCAAAATGGATACAGCTGTTGCATCCGCACGTTTTACTGTCATGCGCTCGTCGATGGTGTAATATCCCATCCAGCTTTCTGCACCAAATTCAGCATAATCCTGCTCTGCCATCGCTGCCAATTCATCTCTTGCTGCCTCTATGTTTCTGACATAATTCATTCTGTAATCCTGAATTGCCATAGACAATTCCGGATAGCGTTCATCGTCTAATACAGGATATTCGTAACTTACCGCCCATAAAAACGGATTGTCATCGCCTTCATACACTGATTCAAAATCAATTTGGATAGCCTGTGATGTTTCAACAACGGAACCACTGTTGTTTCCGGAATTCTGAACTACTTCACTTCCGTTCTCAGATGTGTTTACTTCCACTGAACTCATTTCGGAAACGGTTTCTGAAGCCGGCTCATCCGGTGTCAATTTGACATTTATATTACAGCCTGTCATACAAGCTGTTGCAATAATTGCCATTGTTAACAATACTTTCTTTTTCATTTTCTATTCTCCTTTTATACAAAATGTTGTTCTTACTTTAATCAATTGTTGGTTTTGTTTTGCTACTTACATTTTGTATATTAGTATACTTTTGCTACTTTGTCAATGTTTTTTATAAAAATTTTTATGCGGGTTACTCTCCAAAGGGAAGGTCCGCAGAAGTTCTTCCTTTTCCGTTATTATACCAGTCACCGCCTACACCGCTGGCAATCATCCAAATACGGTCTTGATAAGTCCCGAAATTATAGCTTCCTTCATATCCGGGCGCACCTCCGTTTGAACCAAGATAGATGCTCGATATCTTTTCCCAGTTTCCGGTTTTTGCATCCAAATACTTCGCATTGCACAATTCCATAGAACGCACACCGCCTGCATACTCCGTAAGATAGTTCTCCATGAATATTGCAGGAGAAGACATAAATAAAACATCTTTTGCCTTCAAATCATAAATGCTCATCAAGGTCCATTCCCCGGTTTCCAGATCGCATACCCACTGTTCCACCATGGTAGTTCCTGTTTCCTGCGATTCTACGCATTTTACGTGCATACGATACCAATGTCCGGCCTCCCACTCGTATGGAACCAGACAATGGGCGCCTTCACCTTCACCGCCAAAAGTCTCATCCTCCTCATTGGTCGGATATACACGTTCTGCTCGTATAACGGTTTCTCTGCCCGACTCATCCGTACAATACACATCCCAGAAGGCTATAATGGTTTGCATTCCGTTATGGTTATTCTGAAAACCACCATAAGCTCCGCTGTATTCATAATCAACCGTTTCGTAATCCGCCTCAAGGGACGAATAATCCAAAGACCATTGCCCCAAACACCAGTAGGTTGCTTCCGGTATATAATCTGCCTTGAAATCAATACTGTATTCTGAATATCTTGCTTCATCCGGAACAGAAAGCCAGCCTGCAAGACAAGGCGCAAATCTATTATTTGGATTCGTATAGGCTGCAACTTCCTCATCCGTCGGAACTTCAAACACCTCTTGCCAATTGACATTGTCTGAGACTACGGCCGCTTCCGATTCTGATAACGCTCCTTCCTGCACCTCCGCAGACTCTGTTTCCGTCGATGTTGAATCCGACTCAAAATCCACAGTCACTGTAATTTCCGATGGTATGGAATAATTATTTCCGTTTACCGTACATCCTGCCATACACATAGATAGCATACATAATAAAATCAATGTTTTCTTTTTCATTTTTATCTCCTTTTACACAAAACACAGTTGGACACTTGTTCCATAGTTCGTCCATACCGCCACTTACGCGTTTATATTAGTATCTTTTTACTACTTTGTCAATACTTTTATAATTTTTTTACTCATTGATTATATTAATTGC
>CAZQBM010000120.1:0-3264 GCA_964591945.1 uncultured Lachnospiraceae bacterium
GTGTAACAAAAATATATGTATATGCAATAATTAATTTTAAATAACTTTTTAAATCACTTAATTCATAAATAAACACACAAATAAGCGGTAACATATACATTCCTTCCAACCATGAATTATACATATGACCGTACAATACCATATACATACTTAACGCATATGTGATTGAAAAAAATATACTCTCTAACCCTTCTGCCTTTAACACTTTTCTGGAAAACATTTGAAAAGTATACGCTGATACTGCAATCTTTGAGATTAAAATTACGACCGTGATATTATTTTCATCAATATTCCAAAAAATAAGATACAAAATATTAAACGGACTCATAACATAATATAAATTTACAAGAGATGTATTCATCCCCAAAGATGTACTCCAAGAAAACCAAATACTCTCTCCCTCTAAAATATTTCTAAAAAACATTTTGATATATGGAACGTATTGTTCAAGATAATCTCAATACAATATATTTTCCGCTATTTGTATATTGGCAAACAGACAATATGATATACATGCCTAAAGCGGACAAAACAGCCGCTATCAATCCATAATGTTTCGGTTGTATTTTCTGAAGTGTTTTTTCCATAATGATACTCTCTTTTTAACAGCATTCCCATTCGTTATATTCAGTGATACCAAAACCCACCACTATATCATTAACCTATTAATTATAATCTACTTTCATTTTTCTGTAAATATTTTTATGTAAACCTATTCTTGATTTTCTTCGCCCGAAAAAACCATATCCAAAATATGCGCTAATGGTTCGCATGCACTCATAATTTCATCTACTGTATTGGTCTGCGCTCCTAATTCAATCAGCATACTTTTTTCCCGATAATGCATATTATACCGATAGCCATTTAAATAGGTTCGCCGTGCAAGCCCGGGATAATATTCGCTCGCCACAACGGTTGCCTGAAAAGACAGCGCAAGATTTCCTTGCAAATTAGGATTTGGAAGATAATCAATCGGCCCCTTGTGATTCACATAGCTCAATCCGTTAAAAAACATAAATTGCGCCACTTTTTTGCCTTCCCATTCAGTTACAAGATGCCGCCCCTCTGCCACACCGTCTCTATGAAGATCAATTACTACCTGAATCTGTGGATACTGCTCCAATATCTCCTCTAATGCCGGAGCAGACTTGGCATAGGCATCGTCTCTCGTATCTCTATCATACTCCCCCGTATGATGATATACCTCATATCCATATTCTTCCTGTAATAATTCAGATAACTTCGCTCCGGCTCCCACAATAGTTGTCGACTTATCTCCCGCCACGCTGTCAACAAATCCCTCCTGGGAATGGGTATGATATATTAAAATATGCGGTCCGGGCTTTGTTTTATCAATTTTAACATCATAAGTTAAAAACTCCGCAGGCCGAATCACATCCGGTCCTGCAGACGTGCAGGCATCCACAGTGTAAAAATTCTCCATAACAAACTCATAATCATTCAACTGCTCAGGGCCGTACTCTACTGTTTTATGATCCGCTTTTATAAATTCCGTAATCCAGAACGTGGATATTTCACTAACAAATCCGCTGCCACCGGTAAAGAAATCTGAATCCTGCGCAAAAATCACCGCATGATGATTTTCATTTATCATTTCCTCATAAAATTCCGGTGTTTCAATCACATCCTCCTTATTCTCAATGTAATAATCATTTCTTTCTTCTGTTTGATTTGTTTGGACAAGCATATTGCCATTATCCACTGAACCTACCATCTCCAGTTCATCTTGCACATATTGATAAAATGGCATCTCTGCTAAATATATTTCCGCATCCGCCGGTAAGTCTTTCTCCCACAGCTCACCACCGGCATATCCCCACAACGGAAACACTTGACCAATCACATCCTGATGTAGTTCCGTTTCAACTCTTTTCATAAAAGAAGCTGCGTCATATTCCGGCATTCCTGTATTCTCAATCAACGCTGCCCCGCATAAAAATACAAAAAAAATGACTACACATATTACAGACAGTTTACCGGTTCCCCGCTCTCTCATCTTTACCACTCCCATCACTGCCATAGACAAGACTTGTCTTATGGTAACTTTTATATTATATGAGAGGCTTATTTCCTTAATGACTGCATTTCAATGCCATATTGATTCCCTCAGAAACCGTAAAAGACAGCCTTGCAACAATTTCATCTATATCTTTACCTGTAACATACATATTGGCAAGTTCAGACATATTCGCAAGGGGAATATCGTCATACTGACGGCCTATAGCATCATTCACAATAGTAGCCGCATCTACTACGGTAGGAATGCCGATAGCAATCACCGGTTTACCAATCGTCTCTTCGTTCAGCGTACTTCTATGGTTACCGACCCCGGAACCGGGATGAATGCCCGTATTAGTAATTTGAATCGTACGGTTTAAACGTTTCGTAGAACGTGCCGCCAAGGCATCTACCACAATAATTACATCCGGCTCCGTACTGTCTGCCACACCTCTGATAATTTCCATGCTTTCCATTCCGGTCCGCGCCATAACCCCCGGCACGATACCACTAATCATATTTGTGGTATTCTCATATGCCGCAGCCCCATATTCCAATAAAACATGCCTGGTTACATGTAAATTATCAATCACCAGAGGTCCTAAGGAGTCTGCCGTCACTGCCCGATTTCCTAACCCTACTACTAAAACAGCCAATTCCTTTTCTCTCTTCGGCAAAAGCTTACACAAACAATCTGCCAATTCCTTTGAAATTTCTCTATGATATTCTTCATCGTCCTCGTGCATTTCCGGTGCTTCCAAAGTAATATAAGTCCCATTTGGTTTACCCAGACGCTTAGATGCATTCTTGCTTTCAATCACAACTGTTGTAATAGTCACATCCGTTCTTGCATGATATTCTTCCGATACGGACACCCCATTCATTTCACTTTCAGGCCCCTGCATACTTTCTGCGGATTCCAAGGCCAAATCCGTTCTTACACGACACACTTCCATCTTTCTATCCCCTGCAATAAAGTTTTTCTGTTAGTTTTTGCAAAAATATTTATTTTATGCCTTGACAGATTGCTTACAGACGGATAAAATAACATCGTATGTTTACATTAGAACGTCCGTGTCCGGCTTTAATGGAACATTTTCACAATAATGATTGAAGAAAATGGGAGGTGTGAGTCTTGGCTAACATCAAATCTGCAAAAAAGAGAATTCTCGTAACTGAGGTTAGAACTGAAAGAAACAAAGCAATTCGTTCAGGTGTTAAAACCGCTGTTAAGAAGGTTTACGC
>CAZQBM010000121.1:0-3236 GCA_964591945.1 uncultured Lachnospiraceae bacterium
ATATAAAATTCCCGATAAAGCTTCTTCGATGAAGCGGTGTCGGACCGTTTGCTTTCAAAAATTCAATATGCTTCTGTGTGCCGTACCCCTTGCTTGATGCAAACTCATAACCGGGATACTCTTTATCGTATTCCACCATCATACGGTCTCTTGTTACCTTGGCAACGATACTTGCCGCCGCAATGGATACGCTCTTGGCATCACCCTTGATAATTGGAACCTGTTTGATATCTACACCCGGAATTGTTACGGCATCATTCAATAAAACGTCAGGTTTCACTTTCAAATTCGCAATCGCGTCACGCATCGCCTCATAAGTTGCCTGTAAAATATTAATTTCATCGATACGTCCCGCATCTCTCATACCGATGCCCACCGCAACCGCTTCCTTCATAATGACGTCGTACAATTCTTCTCTCTTTTTTTCGGATAATTTCTTGGAATCATTTAGATACAAAATCTGGGAATTGGCAGGTAAAATCACCGCACAAGCCACAACAGGCCCCGCCAAAGGCCCTCTGCCCACTTCATCAATACCGCAAACAAAGCCATACTGCTCATTTTCATACTCGTACTTTTTCATTACTTCCGTACGCGCTATTTCTTTGTCCAAAGCATCAATGGCCTTCTTAGCACGCTCCACCAGCGCAATTACACTGTTTCTTGCATCATTTTCATATGTACTGATAAAAGATTCCAACTCGTCTTTCGACTTTGCATTGGCAAAATCTTCTTTTACAAATCCGATACGTATTTCCATAATTTCCTCACTTTTTAGTCATGTTTAATGACACACATACTGTCAAACGGGTAAACTCGAACCCAGGCTCTGCCGATTAATTCATCTCTTTTTACATTGCCGACCATATAATCCCTACTGTCCAAAGAGTGATTACGGTTATCCCCCATTACAAAATATTCATCCGGTCCCAAAGTCAAAGGCTCTCCTGCGGTGCCCGCACTGAGAATCACTTCTTTACCGAAATCTTCTTCCAGCAACTCATCATTGATATAAATATCGCCTTTATCATCAATGTAAATCGTCTCTCCGGGTAAACCAATAATTCGTTTTACAAGATAAGTATGCTGGTCATAATGTGCCGGGAAAACTACTACTTCAAAGCGCTCAGGCTCACGAAAACGATATGTGATTTTATCAACGATAAGATTATCTCCGTGGAATAAAGTATCTTCCATACTTTCACCGTCCACCACAGTTCGTTGGCCCACAAAGGTAACAATCAAAAGCGATATCACCAATGCAATCAGCAGAATCAAGCTGGTTTGCAATGCCTCTTTTAAAAACTTTTTCATTTTAAGGTCTCTCCAATGTTATTTTACCGATTCTTCCGGCTCTGAAATCATCCATTAAAAGGTTCGCCGCCTTGCGGATATCAAGCTCTTCCCCCCTTAAAAAGCACTTACGCGCTTTGGCAATCTCATGCAAATCCTTTACGTGATCCTCAGACTCTTCAATCTCGTAACGGGATGCAAGCAGGCCCGGATAATGTTGCTTCAAAAGTTCAATTAAATAAATTGCAAGTTCATCCATCTGCAAAACTTCATCATTAATGGATCCAATCAACGCAAGATACAAACCAATCTGCTGGTCTTCAAACTTCGGCCAGAGAATTCCCGGCGTATCCAGAAGTTCCAAGGTCTTATTCATACGAATCCACTGTTTTCCCTTGGTAACACCCGGTTTATTTCCGGTCTTTGTACAAGCCTTCCCGGCAAAAGAATTGATAAAAGTAGACTTACCTACGTTAGGAATTCCTACTACCATTGCACGCACGGGGCGATTCAGAATACCTCTTTTACGGTCACGTTCAATCTTTTCCTTACAAACTTCTTGAACGGTCTTCTCAATCTGTTTAATACCGCTTCCTCTCTGGGAATTTACTTCCACTACAAAGAAGCCTTTTTCTTTAAAATATTCCATCCACTGCGCATTGCACTTCGGGTCCGCCAAATCCGATTTATTCAAAAGAATCAGGCGAAACTTGTTTTTACCCAATTCATCAATGTCCGGATTACGGCTTGCAAGGGGTGTTCTTGCATCCACAAGCTCAATAATCAAGTCAATTAATTTAATATTTTCCTGCATCATACGCTTAGCTTTCGTCATATGACCGGGATACCATTGTACTACCATTTTATGTCCTCTTTCTATATTTGTTAGCAGTTTCCAATAATAAAAACAAGATTATGCGAAACTTATCTTATCGTATAAATCCCATCCCTACATTCTCTTCTGCCAGGCAGAACCAGGCTCTGCCCACAATATAATCACGATGCACCGCACCGATATTTCCCGAACGGCTGTCCTCGCTGTTATTGCGGTTATCACCAAGCACGAAATATTCATCTTCACCCAATAAATAAGGCGTCTCCGCAAGACCTTCATTCTCGATTTTATCAAAGGTGTAGTCTTCTAATTTCTCACCATCAATGTATACATAACCGCCTCGAATCTGTACAGTTTCTCCCGGCAGACCAATAACACGTTTCACGTAATAATGTGCATTTTCATTGCCATTAGGGTGAAAAACAATTACATCTCCTCTCCCCGGCGAAAACAACAAATAAGATACTTTATTAATAAAAATCTCCTGGCTGTTGCACAACGTAGGCTCCATAGACACGCCGATTACACTGGTACGCATACCAAACATAAGTACAATCACAAATGCCAAAAAGGACACCATAAACATAAGAAAGATATAACTGAATATCTCTTTCCATGTACTTGGTTTCATCTTCTCTTTTCGCTCATAAAAGGACAAGCCTCTGCGTCTCCGTCTTGATGCCATCACACAACTCCGCCATTTAAACATAATAATACGAATATATTATATCGCAAAACAATGTAAGGTACAAGTCAAGAGAAGTAAAACCCTTGTAACATTTTAGTTTACTTTTTAGTTGAATAAAAAAAGAGCAGCTCCAAACGGAACTGCTCTCAAAAGTCAAATTATCTGATTTTTTCTTTCACTTTAGCCTTCTTACCAATACGGTCTCTTAAGTAGTTGAGTTTCGCTCTTCTTACCTTACCTTCACGAACTACTTCTACCTTTTCTACGTTAGGTGAGTGCATAGGCCATGTCTTTTCTACACCAACACCGTTAGAGAACTTTCTAACTGTGAAAGTCTGACGGTTGCTACCGACCTGAATCTTTAATACGGTACCTTCGAAAACCTGAATTCTTTCGCGGTTACCTTCCTTGATTTTACCG
>CAZQBM010000122.1:0-3156 GCA_964591945.1 uncultured Lachnospiraceae bacterium
CCCTGACGCTTGTTTGCAAGGTGCTGAACTACTGCAAGATGCACAAGGTGTTCGTTAACTTCTACACCGAAAATAGCATCGTTCAAGTCCATCTTTCCAACTTCCTTGCCTTCCATATTGTAAACAGATACGTTTGCCATCTGTGTGTTCCTCCTTTCGTCCCGATTATGCGTTTGCCTTAGTAGTTTCTTTGATTGTTACTAAAGCTTTCTTAGGTCCGGGTACTGCACCCTTTACTAAAAGCAGATTCTTTTCAACATCTACTCTGACTACTTCAAGATTCTTTACCGTAGTCTGCTTGTGTCCCATGTGACCGGGCATACCTTTGCCCTTGAATACACGGCTGGGGCTTGAGCAAGCACCGTTTGAACCCTGATGACGATGGAACTTAGAACCGTGAGCCATGGGTCCTCTATGCTGTCCTAATCTCTTGATAGCACCCTGAAAACCTTTACCCTTGCTGATTGCAGTTGCGTCAATCTTGTCGCCTTCTGCAAAGATGTCAGCTTTGATTTCCTGTGCAAGAGCGTATTCAGAAGCGTTTTCGAATTTGAATTCTCTTACGTAACGCTTAGATGTAACGCCTGCTTTCTTGAAATGTCCCTGCATAGCCTTTGTTGTACCGTGTGCATGAACGATTTCTTTCTTGCCGGATGCATCTTTGTTGATGATCTTGTCTTTCTTGTCTACAAAACCAACCTGAACTGCTTCGTAACCGTCGTTTTCAATTGTCTTGATCTGAGTTACTACACAAGGGCCGGCCTGAAGAACTGTTACCGGAATAAGGCTGCCGTCTTCTGCGAAGATCTGAGTCATTCCGACTTTTGTTGCTAAAATAGCTTTCTTCATTTCTTTACCTCCATTTGTTTCTACTACAGCGGCATCTGAGGTTTGTTCGGATGCATACTAGTTGTAGAAGGTTTTATTTTTGTTTTTAGTTACTTCCTTAATTAATATCAATTATTTCATCTTGATATCAATGTAAACACCTGCAGGAACTTCAAGGTTCTGCAATGACTCTCTAACCTTTGAGTCAGGGTTGATAACATCGATCAGTCTCTTATGTGTTCTCTGTTCGAACTGTTCTCTGGAGTCTTTGTACTTGTGTACGGCACGGATGATTGTAACTACTTCCTTCTTAGTAGGAAGAGGCACGGGTCCGCTAACCTTTGCTCCGTTCTTCTTAACTGTTTCGATGATTTTCTTGGCAGCTGCATCTACTGTCTGATGCTCATAAGCTTTAAGTGTGATTCTCATTACTTCGTTTGCCATAAAAAAAGTCGCCTCCTTTTCGCACTTTATAAAATCTAAGTACGACAAGCGGTGACTGTACACTCTCCCGTGTGTGTCCTAGCTGTTTACGCAACCCCAGAATTACTTCCGAACCGTATTCGCTAAAACTTTCACGTCGTTTCTACCTGTTTGTAGACATGTTGTTTTGTACAGTGACTTGTCGCCAGTATCTTGACTTGACATTCGCTCCATGTAAAAACCTATCCATTTTGCCGGATAGCAACCTTACATTTCATCGCTATCATGCCACAGCAAGTATTACTATACAACATGTTTTGGCAATGTGCAAGAGTTTTTTTAAAAAATTTTATTAGTTTTTCACAAAATTATTTTTGCTCCTTTTATATAGAAGAAACCGACTCAATATAATGTGGTTTCAAAGTTTTTATCCACAAGAATAGCGGGATGCATACACACCCCGCCATAGTTTCTACTTATATACATTACCATTGCTAATAGCTTAAGTAAGAGTCAAGTCCATAAGCCATTCCTAAAAAGACATAACTTATAAACACCATGAGAATCATAATCACTCCTATCAAGAGTGCAAGTGCAGAACAGATGATACCGGTAATCGCCATTCCTTTGTCCTGCCCTTTCTTTAATGCAATGATACTTGTGATTAAGCCACCGATTGCAAAAGGTGCAGAGAATAACACAACAAATATACCGCCACAGCACGAAGACAATAAGCCGATTACAAGAGCCACAATTCCAAGCACCATACCTGTAATTGCCAGACCGTTGCTTTGGGGCGGATTGTAATCATCATCTTCCCAGCTTTCGTATCCGTTATTCATTTCATATGTTTCGTTATAATTATATTCGTCCATAATCAATAATCCCAATCGTCGTAATCGTAGTCATAATCGTAGTCATAATCATAGTCATAATCATCGTAATCGTAATCATAGTAATAATCGTCATAATAATAATCTTCATACTCTTCCATAAATGCAGGCATTGCCATTAGGCCGGCGCCCATAAGAATGCTAAAGATAAGAATAACAATTGCAAGCAACAATCCGACAACGCTGCAAATCAAACCGGCAATACCCATACCTTTGCCACGCTTCTTTGCAATCGCAATAATACCAAAGATAATACTTAATAAGCCTAATAAGCCCGAAAGAATCAACATAAACGGCAAGCAGCAAGAAAGCAAGGTAATCAAAAGCGCAATGATACCAAGCACCATAGACGCAATACCAAAACCTCTGCCGGGTTGTGAGGGCGCAGGCTGCTGATATGTATTGTTCTGATAATTCATATTATTTCCGTCCATACTTCATTTCCTCCCAAATAATGAATTTTTCTTTTGTTATGTGATTAATGATAACACAACTTTATTTTCTTGTAAATTAAAAGAACTGATTCATCTTTCATAAATATAATATTGAAATTTTCAACATAAAAAGACCGGACACATAGTCCGGTCTCTCACTTCGATTCAATCTAAATCTTAGTAGTAGTAGTATGAATCCATATAGCTGCTTCCGCCGCTTAAGATACTAATAAGGTTGATAACAAACATAATTACACCAAGTACAACACCTACGATACCAAGGATCATACCAACTCTTGCCATACCAATCTTTTCGCATCTCTTCATACCGAGAACACCGCATACGATACCTGCAGCACCTGTAAGCCAGCTTGCGATAGGAACACAGCAGCATACGATTGAAAGGATACCTGTAATTAAAGAAATGATTGCAAGTGCATTACCTTTCTGTTCAACTACTTCATATGTAGCATTAGCATCATATGAATATTCATTATTCATATTGTTCATGTTATTTCCGTCCATTTTCTTCTCCTCCTAAAACAAAAAATAAATAAACTACACGACAATACTAACAT
>CAZQBM010000123.1:0-2973 GCA_964591945.1 uncultured Lachnospiraceae bacterium
ATGGATTTTATCTTAAAACCCTTTGAGCCTGAAGTTATGCTTAGCAGAATTGAAAAAATTCTTCAGATTGAAGATTTACGTAAGAACTTGTCCATCAGTGCTCGGAAGGATGTTTTGACGGGGCTTTGGAACCGCAAGCATCTGGAAGATGAAGTAGAGCGTTACCTGGATGAAAACGGACAAAAAGCTGTTTTTATGATTATGGATATTGATAATTTTAAGCAGATTAATGATACCCACGGTCATATTATGGGCGATGCGGTGTTGGAACGCATTAGTAATATATTGCGAAGCAGTGTAGGACCCAGAGATATTGCGGCAAGAATCGGTGGCGATGAATTTGCAATATTGTTAAAAGGCGATTATACGGATGGCGAAATCCGTGAATACTGTCAGATGATTTTTGACCAGGTGGATGCTGATATGACAGAGTTAATCGGGAATACGAAAGAGGTTACTTTGTCTGTGGGTATATCACAGGTGCCTATGGATGCATACGATTATTTCGGCCTGTATTCCAAGGCAGATAAAGCATTGTACTACGTAAAACAGAATGGTAAAAATGACTATCATTTCTTCAGCCAGAGGGAAGAAGAGCCGGAAGAAACCGTAGAGGAAAGAGAAGACAGTTCTGTAGATATGGCGAAGCTGGAACAGGTTGTTACTGAACGCAATGAGGCAGATGGCGCTTATCGTGTTGAATACGAAGGGTTTAAGCATATTTATCACTTTGTATCAAGAGGATTGGGCAGAAACGGTCAGACGGTACAGATGGCGTTATTTACCTTGAATTACATTAAGAGTATGGGGATTACCCATGAGATGCTTCAGAAGGCTATGAAAGAGTTGGAGCGTGCGATTATTGTATCCTTACGTCAGGGTGATGTAACTACGCAGTACAGTAGCTTCCAGTACGTTGTACTTCTTATGAATACCAATGAAGAGAATGGTGAGAAGGTAGTGCAGAGAATTCTGGATACCTGGGATGAAATGAATGAGTACAGCGGTATTCAGTTAGATTATGCAATTAAGCAGGTGGAAGCAAGAATGAAGTAGGAGAACGAGTCGGTTGATAAAATAAAGATGATTAGAATTAATAAGAAAGGGTGTTCATCGAAAGATGAGCACCCTTGATTTTTGTTTTTATCTGTTTGATAAAGGAATGTATTCCATATCTTCGTGAATCGGTCTGTATGCAGGACGAATGATTTTTCCGTTGTTTGCAAGTTCTTCCAAACGATGTGCGGACCAGCCGACAATTCTTGCCATAGCAAACATAGGAGTGTAGAGTTCATGAGGAAGTCCTAACATATTATAGATAAATCCTGAATAGAAGTCTACGTTAATACTTACGCCCTTGTACATTTTACGTTCTGCTGCGATGATTTCGGGAGCAAGACGTTCCACGAGAGAGTAGAGTTCAAATTCAGCCATAAGGCCTTTTTCTGCGGAAAGATCATCCACGTACTGTTTCAAAATAACAGAACGGGGATCGGACTTGGAATAAATCGCATGTCCAACACCGTAGATTAAACCGGCATGGTCGAACGCTTCTTTGTGAAGGAGTTTCTTTAAATAGTTGCCTACTTCATCTTCATCCTTCCAGTCTTTCACTTCCTTCTTCATATCTTCAAACATCTGAACAACCTTAATGTTAGCACCGCCGTGACGAGGGCCTTTTAAGGAGCCGATGGCAGCTGCGATAGCAGAGTAGGTGTCTGTTAAGGTTGAAGTAACAACGTGTGTTGTAAAGGTTGAGTTGTTACCACCGCCGTGTTCCATATGAAGTACCAATGCAATATCAAGTAATTGCGCTTCTAATTCGGTATATTTACTGTCCGGTCTTAACATATGTAAAATGTTTTCAGCAGTAGATAATTCCGGCTTGGGATTGTGAATATACATACTCTTACCATCGTGATAATGGTTGTATGCATGATATCCGTAGATGCTAAGCATGGGGAACATACTAATCAGCTGTAAGGACTGTCTTAATACGTTGGGAAGAGAAGTGTCATCCGCTCTGTCATCATAAGAGTACAGGGTTAAAACGCTTCGTGCCAAAGTATTCATCATATCTTTACTGGGGGCTTTCATAATAATGTCACGCACAAAGCTTGTAGGCAATGTACGATATCCTGCCAGCATTTCTTTGAAGTTAGCAAGTTCTGCCGCATCAGGCAATTTGTCGAAAAGAAGAAGATAAGCTACTTCTTCAAAACCGAAACGGTTCTGATCCGCAAAACCTTTCACCAAATCTTTTACATTATATCCGCGATAAAAAAGTTCGCCGTGAGTGGGAACCTGTTCGCCGTTTACCAGTTTGTTTGCGCGTACGTCTGATATATGGGTAAGTCCGGCAAGAACGCCTTTACCGTTTAAATCTCTTAATCCACGTTTTACTTCATACTTCGTAAAGAGTTCGGAGTCGATGACACCGTTCTCAGCACACATATTCGCTAAACGGATAATATCGGGTGTAATTTCGCAGTACTTATTGTATTCCATTCATTTTCCACCTTTCTTTGTCTGTCTAGTGTTTACATAAAATGCAACCGAATATATCTTATCACGGGATAAACCGCAATGACAAGTAAAAATTCCATAATATGCAAAAAGTTAATATTTTCAACACAAAATGTACACATTCTATGGTAAAATGAAGGAGTTCAGGTTGATTTGCGGGGATTACGTACCGCTTTCTTTATTGGTAGTTGAATGTGTGAGGGCAGTGTGAATTGAATACCAATAAAGAAAGCGGGAGAGAGATTACGCGTGGAAATCAACTTGAAATGAGAGAGAAGAAAATTTGAATTCTCACTTAAGGTGTTTTTAGGGATTTAATAACTGTTATATCTTATTATAAAAATCTCGGTAACCCATTGAAAAAACTAAAGTTTTCATGGGTGTCCTATTCATCACATCTTGTATCGTGTTATATCGTTTTACCCTTGGTTATGACCTCTGATAAGG
>CAZQBM010000124.1:0-2807 GCA_964591945.1 uncultured Lachnospiraceae bacterium
AAATAAATTATTAATCTGTAAAGTTATCGAAGTAACCCTGGATATGGATGATAGGTGTACCCTTATCACCGGAACCGCTTGTTAAGTCGCAGAGTGAACCGATAAGGTCTGTTAACTGTCTCGGTGTTGTACCCTGAGAAGCCATGTTGCCAACAAGGTTTGAATCTTTTTCTTTAATACTCTTGGCAATTGCTTCTTTTAATTCAGCGCCGCTTAAGTTCTTAAAGTCGTTATCAGCAAGATATTTTAACTTTAATTCGTTGGGAGTACCAACCAAGCCCTTTGTGAAAGCGGGAGATACAACGGGGTCTGCAAGTTCCCAAATCTTACCCTGGGGATCCTTGAATGCACCATCGCCGTAAACCATAACTTCTACGTGCTTTCCGGTCTTTTCAAGCAACTGTGCCTGAATATCTTCTACTAAATTCTGGCAGTCTCTGGGGAATAACTTAATTGTGTCCTCCGTTGACTTGTTAGAACCTAACAAACCATACTTCGCATTGTATCCGCTACCATTGATGGGAGCAGTCATAATATCGTCCATACCGCAAACAACCTTTGCACCTGCTTCTTTTAAGAGGCGTTTGGTTCTTACTCTTGTATGGATATCGCAGTTAATTACGCAATCGGTGTAGTTTACGATTGTTCTTGCATTGTTTGCAAAGATAATCTCAACTTCAGCACCTGCTTCCGTAATAATATCTGAATAGTACTGTACATAGTCTACGCCGGTAAATTCATGCTTGTTCTCACCGAAGAGTTCACGATACTTCTCTAAAGTTAAAACATCGCTGTAAGGATTGATCCCTGCGTCGTCTAACTGATCATAGGTTAAAAGCGCGTTTCCTACTTCGTCGCTGGGATAGCTTAACATAAGAACCACTTTCTTTGCGCCCATTGCCATACCCTTTAAGCAGATTGCAAAACGGTTGCGTGATAAAATCGGGAAAATAATACCGATAGTACCACCGCCTAATTTAGCCTTAACATCATCAGCAATGTTCTGTACGGATACGTAGTTACCCTGTGAACGAGCTACGATAGATTCTGTAAGGGCTACGACATCGCGGTCACGAAATGCATAACCTTCGCTTTCCGCTGCTTCGATTACGCTGTTCACGGTGATGTCAACTAAGTTATCGCCTTCGCGGATAATCGGACAACGAATTCCTCTTGATACAGTTCCAACTTTTCTTTCCATGTTGTGCACCTTCTTATTTTTTAGATTTGCAGGTTTCAAGGAGGCATAGACATGTCTCCTTAAAAAACCCACGTCATATTATATAACTATCTTTTCTATGTTGCAAGAAAAATATGTCTATAGGTTAAAATATTTTTCAAATTCTGCCGGATGAGGAATTTTAGCCATTTCTGATACTTCTTTACGCTTGTTTGCAATGAAGTTTTTGATTAAATGTTCGGGGAATACTCCGCCTGCTGTCAGGTAATCATGGTCTGCTTCCAATGCATCCAATGCATCTCCCAAATTGGTGGGAAGTGAAGATAATTTCGCTTTTTCTTCATCAGAAAGAGAGTAAAGGTTCATATCGTAAGGTCCCCAACCGTTTGCGTGAGGGTCGATTTTATTCTTAATGCCGTCAAGACCTGCCATAAGGATAGCTGCATAGCAAAGGTAAGGATTACAGGTTGCATCCGGATTACGAAGTTCGAATCTTCTTAATTCCGGCGTCTTTGCATAAGCAGGAATACGGATTACCGCACTTCTGTTAGAAGTTGCATAACCTACGGTAACAGGTGCTTCAAATCCGGGAACCAATCTCTTGAAGGAGTTGGTAGAAGGATTGGTCAACGCACAAAGGGAAGAGATATGTTTTAAAAGTCCACCCATGAAATAGTGTGCAGTCTCGCTTAAATGTGAGTAACCGTTATCGTCAGAGAATACAGGCTGTCCGTCTTTTAAAAGAAGCATATGCACGTGCATACCGTTGCCGGCTTCGTTGTATACGGGCTTCGGCATAAAAGTTGCGGTCTTGCCGTACTTCAATGCAGTATTGTGAATGATGTATTTAATCATCATGGTTGCGTCTGCCATAGTGGACATCTGACCTAACATAGGCTCGATTTCGAACTGGCCTGCCGCACCTACCTCGGGATGATGATACTTAATAGGGATGCCTGCCTTCTCCATTTCAAGTACCATTTCAGAACGGCATTCATAGGAAGTATCAAGGGGTTTGGCAACATGGTATGCCTTCTGGTGAGGGACAATCACACCGGCACCCTGAACATCACTATTCCAGTAAGCCTGTTCAGCATCGATATTCATGCTGATGGAGTCGGGACGTACGGACCATTCCACATTATCAAATAAATGGAATTCGAATTCCGGTAAAATAAGCATCGTATCAGCAATGCCCGTATCTTTCATATATTGTTCAGCGGCCAAAACGATGTTTCTGGGATACTGATCCAAAGGACGGTTGTTGGGATAATCGATAATCATTGCATTACCGGTAATGGACAATGTAGGAATCCCGCAGAATGGGTCTACTACAGCTGTATCCAAATCGGGGATGAATACCATATCACTCTTTTCAACTACTGCATAACCATAGTTGGAAGCATCGAAACCGATACCGTCTTTGATTGTTTCTTCCGTAAAATTTGATGCAGGAATGGTTACGTGGCGGAACTGTCCGTTGATGTCAACGATTTTGAAATCCACCATCTGAATATCATTTTCCTGAATCATATTCATTAAATCCTTCGCACTTCTAGCCATTTTCTTTTCCTCCAAGGGTAAAATTTGTCATTTGCCTTATGCAAATAACTACAAAAATATAATA
>CAZQBM010000125.1:0-2600 GCA_964591945.1 uncultured Lachnospiraceae bacterium
GTTCTTTCATTTTGCAAACCGCCTTTTATGGACATATAGATTCATTATAACATTTTTTAATTCTAAATAATACTGTTTTATTTGTTCTTAGCAACAAAAAAGAAGTGACAACTTTTTTATAAATTAGTCATCACTTCTTAATAAAATCTAAATCTTTTATACTCCATATCCAAAGGGATTAATCATTAAATATACGAAATACACCACATATGTGCCAAGTAATACTGCACCACCCCAGCGTTTTAACTTGCAATCCTTGTTCATTACAAAAAGGAACAAAAGCAATGCCGCAACCGCAGCTACAATATTATCCACAACAAATGCCCTCTGGTAAGACACCGGTGTAATCAATGCTGTAGTACCAAGTACGAAAAGCACGTTAAAGATATTACTTCCTACTACGTTACCAATAGCAATGTCTGCTTTTTTCTTACATGCCGCAATAACGGATGTTACAAGTTCAGGTAATGAAGTACCCAAGGCTACGATTGTAAGACCAATCAAACGCTCACTCCAGCCCATAGAAGTCGCAATAGCTGTTGCACCGTCTACCGCGAAATCACTACCGAATACAATCGCTACACCACCGATGATAATCTTTGCAATCAGCCAGATAATCGGTGCTTTCTTCTTTGTCTTCTCTTCCTCTTCCGCAGGTGCATTATCCTTGCCTTTTAATGCGGTTCTTAAAAGGTATACAAGGAATACAATCATACCTGCCCAGAGAATCAAACCGTCTACCCAGCCAAGCTTACCGTCAAACACACCGAGAAGCATCATCAAAATCGTTGTAACAATAACATACGGCATTTCAATGGCACGGGTATTCTTCTGCACTGCCAAGGGTGTAATAAGAGCTGCCAAACCTAAAATAATAAAAATATTAAGAATATTGCTTCCCACAACATTACTTACTGCCAAATCCGCACTGCCTTTTAAGCCTGCAGAAATACTTACCGCCGCTTCCGGTGCACTGGTACCGAAGGCCACAATGGTAAGACCAATGACAATCTGAGGAATCTTCATACGCTCTGCAACTTTGCTGGCACCGTCTACGAAGAAATCAGCACCCCAGATTAACAAAGCAAAGCCTACAACCAATAATAAAATTGCCAACCATAAACTCATTGTTTTGTCTCCATTTCTTTTACTATATACTCATTTTCTTAACTGTTTCTTTACCAATCTCACCCATTATAGCATTCTTTCAACAGAAAACAAATAAAAAATTTATGTTTTTACAAAATAAGCACATTTTTATGTAAAACAATAAAAAAGACGGTTATCCCTGCTCAGTAGGATAACCATCTTTTTAATACTTTTATACGCCATATCCGAAAGGATTAATCATCAAATACACGAAATAGATGACGTAGGACACCAATAAAATTCCGCCACCGATACGTTTTAACTTGCAATCCTTGTTTAACACAAGTACCCACAGAAGTACCGCAATTACTAAGGCAACAACGTTATCAATGATAAAAGCTTCCGTATATGCCACAGGGGTAATTAACGCTGTTGTTCCCAAAACAAATAAAATATTAAAAATGTTGCTACCCACAATATTTCCGATTGCAATGTCTGCATTTTTCTTCATAGCCGCAACTACAGAAGTTACCAACTCAGGAAGCGAGGTACCTAATGCTACAATGGTTAGACCAATCAAACGCTCACTCCAACCTACGGAAGTTGCAATGGCAGTCGCACCGTCTACCGCAAAATCACTTCCTAAAACAATTGCTGCGCCACCGATTAAAATTTTGGCAATCAACCAAATCAAAGGGGCTTTCTTTTTCTTTTCGTTCTGTTCTTCTTCCTGCTCTTCATTTTTACCTTTTTTCGCAATATTCAAAAGATAAACCAGAAACAGAATCATACCTGCCCAAAGAATCAAACCGTCTACCCAGCCAAGTTTGCCGTCAAACATACCAAGCAACATCAGAATGATTGTTACGATCATTACATAGGGCATTTCATATTTTCTGGTAGCTTTCTGCACTGCAAGAGGCGTAATCAACGCTGAAATACCAAGAATAATACCAATATTCAAAATATTACTTCCCACAACATTACTAACCGCCAAATCCGCACTGCCTTTTAAGCCTGCAGAGATACTTACCGCCGCTTCCGGCGCACTGGTACCGAAGGCTACGATGGTAAGACCGATGACAATCTGCGGAATTTTCAACCTTGCCGCAACACGGCTTGCTCCATCCACAAAAAAGTCAGCTCCCCAGATTAAAAGGGCAAAACCAATTACCAACAAAAGAATTGCTAACCATAAACTCATATTGTTTACTCCGTTTCTTATGCATCTGCTTTTATGTATGCACGCTATTTTTTCCAACCCATTATAGCATTCTTTTGATTAAAAAAAGTGGGTTTATGCGGTTCTTAACTAAATCTTAGCCGACTGCTAATGCCCATTCGTGCAAGCACTATAGGTGCTTACTTCGTTGTTATAACAAATAAGACCGCACGACTTTCATCGTATGGTCTCAAAACCGCCCGTTTCCGGGCCTTCGTGCGGATGAAGGGACTCGAACCCCCACGGTCTCCCACCAGAACCTAAATCTGGCGCGTCTGCCAATTCCGCC
>CAZQBM010000126.1:0-2520 GCA_964591945.1 uncultured Lachnospiraceae bacterium
ATATGATTTGATGCGTGTAGTTTATATTCCATATAATAAATTGCGAAGTATTACTTCTCATGAGTCGGGAGGATATCGCAGTTCTGTGGTTGTAAGGGCTTGCTGCTATTGGTTGGCAAACGGAACGTGCTATGTGGGACCGGGTATGAAACCGGAAGATAAAAAGCTTTTAGGTGCATATATGAAAGAAAATCATCCTGAAATGGAAGTAGATTTTGATTTGATTTATATTGGGATGCCGTAAAACATATTACAACTTCATTACAAATTTATTACTTTCGTAACAAAAGTATTACATTTTCAAACCGGAAATGTAATACTTTTTTAATATTTCCGACTTATTTGTTTTTGAGCGGATTTTTTGCCGAAAATCCGTTGATTTTCAAGAAAAAAGCTGATATGTTTGAGGTGCAAAATTACAGTAAAAGAGGGAATTAAAATGAGAGGAAAAAAGCGATTTTTAGTCGGAAGCATGTTGTGTCTGTTAATGATAATTTGCTTATCAGGGTGTAAGGAAGAGTTGGAAGGACAGGAACAGGGAAATGTGCAACCGGCTATCGGGCAGGAAGAGAGCATTGCCGGAACGGAATCGGAAAATACAGAGTCAGAAGAAATTCCGGAGGATACGTGGGAAATAGACCCGGAGTTTGTGGAAGAAATGATTCTGGTATATGAAGATGTTCTTCGGCCCATAGGAACGGAAGAAGAATTTGATAAGCTGGATGCTGTTGATTGGGAAGAAGATGTTCGTCCTTTTATGGAATATAACTGGTTGCGGGATTCCGGGATTGAGGCAAATCATTTGGTGGACAACCGATGGGTTATGCAGTTGGGAGATTTGAATCAGGACGGACAGCCGGAGATGCTGATTTCCGAGGTGATTTATAACAAAGAGGAATTTACTTATATATACACCGTAAAAGATGGGGAAGTGGTGCCTTGCGGAAGATTAAACGGCAGCAGGGACTATATGTTTCAAGAGAACTTTTTCGAGGCAGGGGCTTTTTATCCGTCTTATTATGTGGATGTTTATCAAAATGAAGAGGGCGATTTGCGCTTTTTATCCTGTGATGTGGTACAGATGGCAGACTGGGGCTGGGTTCAGATTTATGCGGGAAACTATGACGGTGAGACTGTAAGCTGTGAGCCCGTATATGGCGCCGGATATGCCAAAAGTTCGGAAGGAGCGATACATTATACCTGTTATGTGGGTGACATCGTGGAAGAGAATAAACAAATGGAAGATGATGAAAAGTATAGCGAGTTTAACCGCTTGATGGACGAATATATGGAAGGCTATGAGAAGGTGGATATGGATTTCATTGTTTCAGAATATTATCCGCCGGAAGTGGCAATGTATATGCCGATAACAGACCAAAAGACGGTGTCTGATAATATTCGGTATGGTTTTGCCAAAGCATTGGATTATGACATTGCGTCGGCAGGCACCCTTACCGAGGAAGAATTGCGTCAGATTAACGAGGATGCGAAACTTGTTTACGAGGAATATGTAAGCAATGATGAGAATATGCGTTATTATGCAACGCCTACCGGTGAAGAGAAGATGAAGTATCGTACGGAATATGTTATGGCGGATGCGGATGGCAACGGAATTTTGGATTTGGTAATTCGTGAGGCGAGACAATGGTATTTTTATACTTATGATTATGAGAAGGATGAAATGGTGAATTTTGCAGCACTGAGTGGAAGAAGTACGTATCGTTATGATATGCGGTCAGACGGAACCTATATTTATTGGGATATTGATGGAACGCAGTATGAAGATGGACACTATGAGTTGTGTTTTTGGCACTTTTATCTGGACGAAGACGGAGAAGAGGTGGATATTGAACGGTTTTGGATTGAAGATATCAACGATGACCTTGAATACGGCAAAGGCGATGCTGTCACCATAAGATACGGCGATGGTGAGAATGTGGAATGTTCCTACGAGGAATGGAGAGGCGTTGCCTGCAAATACATTGAAATGGTTGGCGGTCAATCTACCATAAACAAGGATTTGGAATTAAAAGATATGGTAGAGTGGACGGTGTATTTTGAAGGGCAATAAAGAATTTTAGTATAAAAGTATAGGTTTTGTGTATAAAGTAAGGAAAAGTATAAATGGGAGTAAATAAATTAGGACAAATAAGAAAATATATTACCTTGGCGGTTTTAAGCGGATTATTATGTTTCGGTATGGCTTGCGGAGAAACAGAAACGGATGCCGGTATAGGTGAGGTGTCTGTTTCGGAAGATGTAACCGCAAGTACAACAGAAGAAACGCAAGGAGAAGCGCCGGAAGATGGAAATGAAGAACTATCGGTTGAGGCATCAGAAGATGGTTTAAATGAGACCTGCAATTGGGATGAAGTTCTGGAAGATATCGCCTATGGCAGACGATTTGATGATATATTGTATGGTTGCAATAAAGCGGAATATGGATTTTATGATGTCAATGGTGATAATGTGGATGAACTGATTATAGAAGGCAAATATAGCGGTTTATACATTTTTATG
>CAZQBM010000127.1:0-2456 GCA_964591945.1 uncultured Lachnospiraceae bacterium
GCATGATTTCCATTTCCAGAATGTCTACAGAAAGATTTGTAGCATACTCAAGGAGCAATTCCTTTAATCAGGCATCCACACCGCCCGTTAATACTTTTCGCCTATACTTAGGACACCATACCACATGGTATTTACAAGAATAGACGACATTGTTGTTTGATTTATATGTTGTATTCATATTTGTATTATACTACCGCCCGAAAACTAATACGAATATATATTTATCCATCTTCAATTACTTGCGTAAATTCGACGGACGTGTCTTATATCCCCATAGCTAAAGCTAGGGGTTTTACGACACTTTTGATAAGATTCCTAATTGATAGCAGATTTCTCTTGTAGCATAATATATTCCGTGCTTAACAACCGGATACTTGGGATTGGTTGGCTTGTAGTCATTCTGCACTTCCCATATCACACATTATACTGCGTTGTAGGTTCACACACCTTTCCCAACATATCCACTTCTTTTGGTTCTATCCCGAACAATTCCCTAAATACCTCTGTATGATTTTGGCTTATCATTTCAAGCGCTTCTATTCTTCCTCTAATATTACCAATCTTAGCAACTTCATCTCTGAAAAGTATTGTCATCTTATCCACCTGAATTACAAAACGTGTAATTAAATTCTTATTTGCTATAGCCACATCGTAAATTGTCTTCATTTCAGAACGTAAAACAAAATATATTTCTTCTACATGCTTGTCCATAGCCTCCCGTAAACTCATTTCCACATTATCTATCTTCTTATTCTGCTCCTTTATCATAACCTCCAATCTATCTACCCGTTTTTCCAGTTTATCCACCCGTTCCTCTAAACGATCCATCCGCTCTTCCAAGCGGTCCATCCGTTCTTCCAAGCGGTCCATCCGCTCATCCAGTTTGTTTACTTTGGCATCAATTTCCATGACTTTGTTAAAAATCTCTCCCAACATTGATAACACTTTTTCTTCTGTCTCTATTCTCATAATTTCCTCCTTTTGTGAAATTCATTATTTAGTTACTGAAACCTGAAAATACCGGCGAGCTGCCAAGACATTTATCTGCCGGGAACGGAACATCCCGTGAATACAGATAAAATGAATGAAACTACACGTTTATCTACCGCATTTTCTGTTTGTAATATCACACTATACTTTTCTTTCAAGCAAGTCAATACAAACGTTTTTTCGTTTGCAAAATTGCACAACGCAATATTTC
This sequence comes from uncultured Lachnospiraceae bacterium, assembly GCA_964591945.1. Taxonomy (GTDB): domain Bacteria; phylum Bacillota; class Clostridia; order Lachnospirales; family Lachnospiraceae; genus UBA3766. The sequence continues at coordinate 1,202 of CAZQBM010000127.1, forward strand.
GCGTCCGCGTGCACCGTTACCACCATATATAGTGGTTTGCATTATTTTCCACCTATAGATACACTCTGTTTTTCCTATTTTTTTCTACATTTTTGACAAAACCAAACAACGCCACGCTTTACGAGCTGCCTTATTAGATATTAAAGACGGCGTGCATCACTGCACGCCGCCACTTTTCACTTACGTTTATTACTCTACGATTTCATACTGCATCCACTCATATTTCAGCTTAGTTCCTTCTGCAATTTCTGCAGGAAGTAATGCTCTTGCTACAAGCTTCAGCCCATCTTCCTCTATGTCAGTTCTTTTCAAATTGGCATAATCGCCGTCAATGCTGACTACTTCATACCAAAAGGTGTTCATACTCATCCTCCGTTCTGCCTGACCTATCACGTTTTCCGGCAAACACTTTTCTGTCTTCTTTAGCCGATTGATTCATACAATACAAACATAGGCTGCAGGATTGCCATAATCATAAAACCTACCGTCACTGCCATTACTACAATAATAAGCGGTTCCATAAGTGCCATCATCTGTTCTGTTGCTACCTGTACGTCATCTTCATAGTAATTTGCTACGTTCTCTAACATGCTCTCCACATTACCGGTTTCCTCACCAATGGAAACCATGTGAATAACCATGGGAGGAAACAATCCGCAGGTTTTCAGCGGTTTTGACAAGGGCATACCACGCATAACCTGATCCTTGGCATCCATCATCGCCTTCTTATAATGCACATTTTCCATGGAACGTGCCGTAATTTCAATTGCTTCAATCATCGGCACACCGGCACTCAACAACGTGCACAAGGTTCTTCCCAGTCTAGCACATTCCGACTTCATCTGAAGGGGTCCCATTACGGGAATTTTCAATTTAATACCGCCTAATACAAACTTACCGCTGGGACTGGCTGCATATGCCTTCACCACAATAAATATCGCAGCCGCAACAATTAAAATCAACCACCACTTAGCAATCACAAAGTCACTCATATTAATAACAAGCTGGGTCATTGCCGGCATTTCTGCATCCAATTCGGAGAACATTCCCATAAAGTTCGGAATTACCCACATCATCATTAAGAAAAGGACACCAATCATAACCACGATAAGAACTAACGGATACATCATTGCCTTTTTAACAGCCTGATTCAGTTTATTTTCCTTTTCAAACTGAACTGCCATACGTTCAAAAGCAACCTCCAGACTACCGGAAGCCTCTCCCGCTTCTACCATGTTGCAAAGCATACTTGGGA
>CAZQBM010000128.1:0-2412 GCA_964591945.1 uncultured Lachnospiraceae bacterium
GTAATATGTTTCCCATGTTTCCTATAAAACAACTAAAACCGGAGAAAAGAAACAAGAGTACAGGAAATACAGATTCCCCCATGCTGTTACCCAACCCCTGGGAAACACCGGAAACAAAACTTTTTTGGCAGGTTCATTGCTGTGATATACTTTGCAAAATGTACACAAAAAACTCCGCCACGCTTATGCATGACAGAGTTTCCCTATTTTACCTTTATTTATTTTGTCAAATCTATTAAAAATGCATGCCAAACAAAGCCCCGCTACAGGGCGGAAGCTTCTTTCTTTCTTTCTTTCTTTCTTTCTTTAAAGATTGTATTTTGGTTATGCATTTTTGCAAGTCCTTCCGAATAATTCGTATATTTATTTTACTATATTTTAGCATCGTTTGCAATCTTCCGAAAATATCGTTTTCTCACAAATCCGAATCTCTACTTCTTCAACAAATCACTCAGTCTCGCAAACTCTTCCAGCGTAAATGTCTCGCCTCTTACGCTCTCTGATTTTCCCATTTCTGCCAACGCTTCCAAAACAGTTTCTTTCGTTACATTCAAATCTGCCGCATGGGTCAAACCGTTCACCAACGTTTTACGACGCTGTTGGAAAGATGCCCGGATAATACGGAACATAAAAGCCTCGTCTTCCACAGTCACGGGCGGCTTGTCATAAACCTTTAAGCGAATGACAGCACTTGCCACATTGGGCTTTGGGATAAAACAGTTAGGCGATACAATCGTTACCACTTCTGCCTTGCAATAGTACGCAACCGCAAGGGACAAGGCACCGTAATCCTTGGTGCCGGGGCCCACCTGCATACGCTCCGCTACTTCTTTTTGCACCATGATGGTGATACTGTCCAAAGGCACGTGACTTTCAAGCAATCCCATAACAATAGGCGTGGTAATATAGTAAGGAAGATTTGCCACCACCTTAATAGGGCAGTTATTATTGTGTTCTTCCACCAATTTGGCAATATCCACTTTTAAAACATCGTCATTAATAACGGTTACATTGTCATACTCTGACAGCGTATCCGCTAAAATCGGTATCAGCGCTTTATCAATTTCCACCGCAATGACCTCGCGGGCACGCTCCGCCAAATACTGGGTCATGGTGCCGATTCCGGGACCGATTTCCAGAACGCAGTCGTCCTTTGTAATCTCTGCGCTGTCTATGATTTTTTCCAAAATGTGGGTGTCGATTAAGAAGTTCTGCCCGAACTTCTTCTGAAAATGAAACCCGTGTTTATTTAAGACCGCGGCTGTATTGCCGGGATTTCCCAAATATGCCATAAATACTCCCTCTATTTGTTAAAAAATAACTTCTCTGCATTCTCGTAAGTCACGCGTTCAACTTCGTCTGTTGTTATGCCCTTGATTTCCGCGATTTTCTCTACTACATAGGGCAGGTATAGCGACGAATTGCGCTTGCCCCTGTACGGCACCGGTGTTAGGTACGGACAATCCGTCTCCAATAAAATATGCTCCAGCGGAATTTCTTCCACAACCTCTACCAGCTTCTTGGCATTTTTATAAGTGCAAACACCGCCCACACCGATATGAAATCCCATCTTCACCACTTCTTTAGCAATTTCCGGTGAATAGGAGAAACAATGCATCACGCCACGATAGTTTCCCTCATCATGCTCGCACAAAATATCCAGCGTATCTTTTGCTGCTTCCCTGGAATGAATGATAATGGGCAAATCTACTTCCTTGGCCAGTTCAATCTGACATTTAAACCACTTTTTCTGAATTTCTCGGTCCGGCTCGTCCCAATAATAATCCAGGCCGATTTCGCCGATGGCAACTACCTTTTCGTCTGCTGCCAACTCTTTTAACCTATCCATATCCTTGTCACTTAAGGGTAGTGTATCGGAAGGATGCACGCCTACCGCCGCATAGATAAAAGGATACTTCTTCGCAAGTTCGTATGTACGCTCCGTAGATTCCATACTGGCGCCCACATTGATTACATACTCTATTCGGTTTTCTTGTAAGCTTTCAATCAGGCTCTCTCTGTCCTCATCAAAAGCATCATCATCATAATGTGCATGACTTTCGAAGATCATTGTGCGCTCCAATCCTGCCTGTTATTTCTCTATCTGCATAAATTATAACAACTTATCTGTATTTTCACCATCTTTATTTATAGAGCATACACCCTTAAAATGCAAGTTTTCCACTGCTTTTCCCGATAAAACAACCATAAAAATACTCCCTGAACCCTTAATTTATGCCTAATTCACAACTTTTTTGCAAAAAATTTAAAAAATTTTCAAAAAATACTTGCAAAGTTAAAAATCCTATACTATAATCAACAATGCACGTGGCGAAAACACGTCAACATAATATTGGATGCGCGATTAGCTCAGTTGGTAGAGCACCTGACTCTTAATCAGGGTGTCCAGGG
>CAZQBM010000129.1:0-2370 GCA_964591945.1 uncultured Lachnospiraceae bacterium
CATTCAAAAGTTGAAGTTTTCCCCAATTTGAATGTGGATAATGTGGATAAGTTATCGTCCAAGCAGGTGTTCACCAACATTTACAATGTCTCCGGCACCCATAGTTATCAACAAATCACCGTTTATACAATTTTTTAATAAAAAGTTTTCAATTTCATTAAAAGAAGGGAAATAGTAACACTCAGTTCCACGTTCTTTTAATTTAACTAAAATGTCCTTGGAACTGATGCCAAAGGTATTTTTTTCCCGGGCGGCATAAATGTCAGCCAGAACAACTACGTCAGCCATAGATAACACTTCGGCAAAGTCATCTAAAAAGGCTTTTGTTCTGGAATAAGTATGAGGCTGAAATGCCAGTACCAGGCGTTTATGCGGATATTTGTCCGCAGCTGTTAATGTAGCACGGATTTCAGTTGGGTGATGTGCATAATCATCTACGATGGTTACGCCATCTACGGTTCCCTTGTATTGGAAACGACGGTTGGCACCACCAAAGGCAGCAAGACCGGCAAGAATGTCTTCCTTGGAAATATTAAGTTCTAAAGCCAGTGCAATGGCTGACAAAGCATTGGACACATTGTGCATGCCGGGAACGCTTAAATGTACATCCATAATCTTTTCATCGTGATGCATGGCAGTGAAGGAAGCACATGCTTTTTCGTCGAAGGAAATGTCTACAGGATAAAAATCACAGGTGTCTGAAAGACCATAAGTAACGGTTTTTGCTGACAGTCCTTCTACGATTCCGGCATAATCCTCAATATCTCCATTAATAATGATGGTTCCCTCTTCCTTTGTATTTCCGGCAAAAGAACGGAAAGAATTGCGGATATCCTGAATATCTTTAAAGAAGTCGAGATGTTCTTCTTCTATATTTAATATGATACTGTATTTTGGACGGAAATTTAAAAAGCTGTTGGTATATTCACAGGCTTCGGAGATAAATACATCTGATTTTCCGACACGTAAATTGCCATCGATGGCTTTTAAAATACCACCCACTGTGATAGTCGGATCTTTTCTGGCTTCTAATAAAATCTGACTAATCATAGAAGTTGTGGTAGTTTTTCCGTGGGTTCCGGCAACGGCAATGGAATTCTGATAATTATCCATAATCTGACCTAACAGTTCTGCGCGGCTTAACATTGGAATATTTTTCTCTTTGGCACACAGGTATTCAGGATTGCTTTCTGAAATAGCTGCAGTATAGACAACTAAGTCAATTCCTTTAATGATATTAGAAGCTTTCTGACCATAGAAAATCTGCATACCAATCTCTGATAAATGTCTGGTTAAGTCAGATTCCTTTGCATCGGAGCCTGAAATTGTAAAATGCGCATCGTGAAGAATTTCAGCTAGACCACTCATGCTGATGCCGCCAATGCCGATAAAATGAACATGAATCGGCTGTTCAAAATTCAGTTTATACATAATGATTACCTACCTATTTATAATATTCATTTTCTTAACATGCTAATTATAACCCTATATTATGAATTTGCAAATTCTTTTACCGAATTTTATTTTTTGTGCAAGCGACAGAATAATTGGAAATATTTGTAAAATTTGTATGAAATGACAAAAAAGTATACGAAAATATGGCGTGATTTGGAAAAATGATGTACATTAATATCAGAATATGTTATAATTTTTACATATCAAATGAATCAGATTGACTAGAAAGTAATGAGGTGATTGACGTGATTCGAAAAGAAATGATAGCAATGCTATTAGCAGGAGGACAGGGAAGCCGTTTGGGCGTCCTGACATCAAGAGTTGCAAAGCCGGCAGTGGCATTTGGCGGTAAATATCGTATTATCGACTTCCCACTGAGCAATTGTATTAATTCCGGCATTGATACAGTAGGTGTGCTGACACAGTATCAGCCATTACGTCTGAATACCCATATTGGAATCGGTATTCCTTGGGATTTGGATAGAAATAATGGTGGTGTAACTGTATTACCACCATATGAGCGTAGTGATAACAGCGAATGGTATACTGGAACTGCCAACGCAATCTATCAGAATATGAATTATATGGAACAGTATAATCCGGAATATGTTCTGATATTATCTGGTGACCATATTTATAAGATGGATTACGAGGTAATGCTGGATTTCCATAAGGAAAATAAGGCAGATGTTACAATTGCTACGATGCCGGTTCCAATCGAAGAAGCAAGTCGCTTTGGTATTGTTATTGCAGATGATGATAAGCGGATTAGTGAATTTGAAGAGAAGCCGGAGCATCCAAGAAGTAATCTTGCATCTATGGGTATTTATATTTTTACCTGGAGTGTATTAAAAGAGGCTCTTATTGCAATGAAAGATCAGAGCAGCTGTGACTTTGGAAAGCATATCATTCCAT
>CAZQBM010000130.1:0-2276 GCA_964591945.1 uncultured Lachnospiraceae bacterium
TTCGACAGCTCAGATACCACGTCCATATCTCTGATTTGGGCGTTGGTAATTCATAACCTTAATTTGGCGTTGGTAATTCATCATTTTTCATCACCCTTAACCCCACCCAGCTATCGCATTCTCAACCATGGTTAATTCAGCAAATTCTCATTTCATTATCTTCTATTAAGACCAATTCGAATCTTTCATCCTATAGGTAGAACCAAATAGACGATTAGGAGTACTTAATTGAATATTTGGTTTACAACAAATTCAAGGAGAAAAATATGATAACAAAAAGTAAAACGGAATTTGAAAACAATTCGAGAAAAATAAGAGTCTATGCAGACATGGACGGCACAATTGCAAGGTTTTACGAACATGCCAATTGTCTTGAAATGATGTATAGTCCCAGATTCTTTCGCGAACTTAACCCTTACAAAAACGTAATCGAAGGATTGAGGATGTTGCAAAATGCGGATGAAATGGATGTTGAAATTCATATTCTTTCCGCAGTTCACATTTCAGTTAAATCTCAGACTATCGAAGAAAAGAGAGATTGGCTTCGGGAACATTGTGATTTTATTCCTGAAGATCGGTTCATTTTTGTTGATGTAGGAGACGATAAGCCTTCAGCGGTCAAAAAAATTTACGGTGAATTAAGTGCGTCTGACATTCTTTTGGATGACTACAACAAGAATTTGAGAGAATGGCAGAATGCAGGCGGTTCCTCAGTGAAGATGGTGAACGAAATCAACGACAAGGGTACCTACGGTCCGCTTTGGTCGGGAAATCGAATTCGCTACGATTTTTCTGCGGAAAGAATCTGTGAAGGTTTTAAGACGATTATAATTAACAATAACTAAAAAGGAGTTACACATGAGAAATATCTATCTTTTCGTTGGTCCCTCAGGAGTTGGTAAAACTACTATTGTAGAAAAGCTTTCAAGAGATTACGACTTTTCGGTCGTTAGTTCATATACCGACCGGCCTATGCGTTACGATGGCGAAACCGGACACGTTTTTCTTACGAAAGAAGAATTTGACGCGCTTCCCAATCTGTGTGCATACACCGAGTTCAACGGACATCGTTACGGAGTAACCTCGGATATGGTCGATAACTGCGACTTGTATGTTATTGATCCCGCCGGCGTTGATTACTTCAGAAAGCATTACTCCGGAATAAAAAAGCCTATCGTTATCGGACTTATACAGGATGAAGCTGTGCTTTATGAGCGCATGCTTAAAAGAGGTGATTCTGAAGAGAAAGCAAGGGAAAGACTGACCCACGACAAGGAAGCATTTAAAAACATGGGTATAATAGCGGACGTTTTGATTCCTTCTTCAGATTTGCAGAATGTTACCGACATAATTCATGAATATATCGAAAACAACGAACTTTACGCACAGAGCGGAATTATTTAATCAAGCTTTTGTTTTAAAACAACACGAATTTAAACTTAGGAGGATATTACAACAATGACTTACACCCTTGAACAACTCGAACAGATGATGCGTGAAAACGGAGGTAATCTTGATCTTCGCTACTCAAGCGTTACTTCACTGCCAAATGGACTGACGGTTGAAGGCAATCTCGACCTTGAAGGCACACCTATAGCCTCACTGCCGGACAACCTAACCGTAGGTGGTAGTCTTTGGCTTAGCGGCACACCGATAAGCTCGTTGCCAGAAAATCTCACGGTTGGTAGCAGTCTCTATCTTAGCTATACACCCATAACCACGTTGCCGAGTAACCTTACGGTTGGAGATAGGATAGACCTCAGATACACATTAATAACTTCGTTGCCGGAAAGTCTCACGGTTGGTAGCAGTCTCTATCTTAGCTATACACCCATAACCACGTTGCCGGATAACCTGACCGTAGGTGGTATTCTTGGGCTTAGTGGCACAAAGATAACATCGCTGCCGAGCAACCTTGCAGTTGGAGGCGAAATTATCTCTGACGGTGGCAAGATTAAAAATAGTGGTCATTATAAACTCCTACAGAATGGAGATTATGTCGAAGGGAAGTATTTATTTGCAGATGGAATTCTTACACATGTAAAGCGCGCAAAGAAAATCGGCGAATATACGTTTTACATCGGCAAGATCCCCGATACGCACGTGCTGTTTGACGGGAAGTATTATGCACACTGCACAACTTTCCGCGAGGGAGTAAGGGATATCGAGTTCAAGCGAGCATCCGACAGGGGTTCTGATCAGTACAGGTCCTTGACCCTTGACAGCGAAGTTTCCAAGGATGAAGCTATTACGATGTACCGAGTCATCACCGGCGC
>CAZQBM010000131.1:0-2243 GCA_964591945.1 uncultured Lachnospiraceae bacterium
TTGTAACACAATCCCGAAAAAGTTAACGTATGTCTCTCACTTATATAATAAAAAAGAGTGGCGTCGCTTAAAAAACACCACTCTTTCATCCATATCCTATTATTTTATAAAATGTCCAACTAATCTTACTCTACCGATACAATATAATAGTAAATCGGCTGTCCGCCATACTGAAGCTCAACATCCAAATCAGGATATTTTGCTTCAATTTCTTCAGAAAGTGCAGTTGCATCTTCTTCGGTGATATCTTCACCATAGTAGATACTGATTAATTCGTCATTGTCTTCATCTACCATTTCAGCAATCATCTCAAAGGTAACATCTTTCATTTCCTTACCTACGGAAAGAATACCCTTATCGCCGATACCCATATAATCGCCCTGGGCAATCTTCTTGTCATCGATTTCAGTATCTCGAACCGCATAGGTTACCTGACCGGTCTTTACATTGCCCATTTCAGAACCCATCTGCTCTTCGTTCTCATCCGGAGCAATATCAGCCATAAAATTAATTACTGCTGTAATACCCTGGGGAATAGTCTTGGTAGGAATTACAATAATCTTCTTATCTTCTGTCAAATCTCTTGCCTGATTTGCTGCCATAACAATGTTCTTATTGTTAGGAAGGATAAAAATATTGTCCGCATTTACCTTATCGATGGCATTCAACATGTCCTCTGTACTGGGATTCATAGTCTGTCCGCCTTCAATAATGTAATCTACGCCCAAGCTCTTGAAGATTTCATTGATACCTTTACCAACGGAAACTGCGATAAAACCATATTCCTTGCGGGGTTCATCAGCCTTAGGTGCTTCTTCGCCTTCTTCAGACTTGATTACCATTTCATTATGTTCCAAACGCATGTTATCAATCTTTAAGTTTGACAACTGACCATATTTTAACGCTCTCTGGATTGCAAGACCGGGATCGTTGGTGTGTACGTGTACTTTAACGATTTCATCATCCGCAACCACAACGATAGAATCACCGATTGACTCTAAGTAATCCTTGAAATCCATCTCGTGCTTTACATTGAATGTCTTGCTTAAAAGAATGATAAATTCTGTACAATATCCAAACTTAATGTCAGAAGTTGCAAGATTTTCCATACCTGCTGCAGAAGTCTTCTTAGAAGAACCGCTTGATGCTTTTAAGGTAAAATCGGTTACTTTGCCAAGATAAGCATCAAATGCGCCTTTTAATACTTCCATAAGGCCCTGTCCACCGGAGTCTACAACGCCGGCCTGCTTTAATACAGGTAATAAATCAGGGGTTGTGCTTAATACATAATCTGCATGCTTAATTACTTCATCAATAAATTCTTCCATATTGTCACAACCGTTATCGGCAAGTTCTTTTGCCTTGGTTGCTGCGCCTGCTGCAACAGTAAGAATGGTACCCTCTTTGGGCTTCATTACTGCTTTATAAGCAGTCTGCACTGCCTTATCACAAGCTTGCGCTAATACGGGAATTGTGATTTCATCATATTCCTGTGCTACTTTCGTAAAGCCACGGATTAACTGGCTTAAAATAACACCGGAGTTACCTCTTGCACCGCGAAGAGAACCGGAAGAAATCGCCTTGCAGGCTGTCTGCATAGACTTTTCGCCCAAGTTATTCAATTCCTTAGCTGCTGACATAATTGTCAAAGTCATATTTGTACCGGTATCACCATCCGGAACGGGGAATACATTCAATTCGTTGATATATTCCTTTTTGCTTTCCAAATTTTTAGCGCCGGCAAGAAACATCTTCGCAAGCAATTCGGCATTTATAACATTAGTAGCCACTTTGTAAGTCCTCCTTAATCAACCACCTTAACGCCTTCAATGTATACGTTAACTTTTTCTACATCCAAACCGGTAAACTGTTCAACTTTGTATTTTACTTCGCTCATAAGATTGTTTGCAACGGCCATAATACTAACACCAAATGCAACAATAATATGAAGATTTAAAGTCATTTTATTGTTTTCCACTTTAACTGTGATGCCCTTTGATGCACTGTCCTTCTTCAAAAGACCGACAAAACCGTCTCTCACATTCATGGCTGCCATACCAACAACGCCATAGCATTCCATAGCAACGCTACCTGCATAATTTGCAATTACATTGCTGTCTACCAAAATACTACCCATATGAGTATCCATAGAACCTTTCATAGTTACGCCTCCTTAATTCCTAAAGTCGGTATTTTTTGCATCTATGTATGCCTGGACATACGAATGCCTATATATTATAACC
>CAZQBM010000132.1:0-2213 GCA_964591945.1 uncultured Lachnospiraceae bacterium
TATAAATAAAAACATCTCAAATTCTATAAAAATATTCGGAGAACCAAAAATGATTTTATCTTGTCAAAACATTAGCAAATCCTTCGGTGACAAGGACGTGTTAAAAAAAGTAACTTTTCATATAAATGACCACGAAAAAGTAGCTTTAATCGGTAACAACGGTGCCGGAAAAACTACTCTTTTCCACATTATTACCAAGGAACTGGATGCAGATGCCGGAGAAATCGCGTTAAAAAAAGACGCTTCCATCGGCTATTTATCCCAGCATCATGACTACACCTCCACCAATACGGTGTATGATGAACTTCTTGTGGTAAAGAAAGATGTCATTCTGATGGAGGAACAGCTCCGTCAAATGGAAGAAGATATGAAACACTTAACCGAAGAAAACCTGGATGCCCATATGAAGGCATATCACAATAAAATGCACAGCTTTGATTTAGCCGGCGGTTATACGTATAAAAGCGATATCCAGGGAATTTTGCGCGGACTTCAGTTTAAAGAGGAAGATTTTAACAAGCCCGTATCTACCTTGAGCGGCGGCGAACGTACGAGACTTCTTTTAGGACGTATTCTTCTTGAGAAGCCCGATTTAATCCTTTTGGACGAGCCCACCAACTATTTGGATATCGAATCGGTGCGTTGGCTTGAAAACTATCTTTTGAATGTCAAAAGCGCGGTTCTCGTGGTATCCCACGACCGTTATTTTATCAATAAAATCGTGAGTAAAGTTGTTGAAATTGAAAGCGGTAATTCCTTATGTTATGAAGGAAATTACGAAGATTTCATTGCGAAAAAGGAAGTCTGGTTGCAGTCCCGCCTTGCGGCATACGAAAACCAGCAACGTGAAATCAAACATCAGGAAGAAGTGATTAGCAAACTCCGCTCTTTCAACCGTGAAAAGTCTGTCAAAAGAGCCGATAGCCGCCAAAAATTATTGGACCGCATTGAGCGCATTGACAAACCTGTAGAAGAACGTGCTGATATGCAGTTCACTCTTTCGCCTACCATAATCAGCGGAAATGATGTGTTGGGCGTTGAAAACCTTGCCAAATCTTATGGCGACAGAACATTATTTAGTAATGTTTCTTTCGAGATAAAACGAGGCGAACATATTGCATTAATCGGTCAAAACGGTACCGGCAAGACAAATATCTTAAAGATTATTAATGGTATCATAGAATCAGATGCCGGCACTGTAACCTTGGGCACAAATGTAACCATCGGTTATTTTGACCAGCAAAGCCGTGTGTTAGATGAAAATAAAACCGTATTTGATGAAATTTCAGATACCTATCCCAAACTTACCCAGACCGAAATCCGCAATGTGCTGGCAGCTTTCCTTTTTACCGGAGACGAAGTATTCCAGCCCATCCGCTCTTTAAGCGGTGGCGAACGAGGCCGTGTCGTCCTTGCGAAACTGATGCTCTCCGGTGCAAATTTCTTAATTCTGGACGAGCCCACCAACCACTTAGATATGGTTTCCAAGGAAGTTTTGGAAGAAGCCTTAAATGCTTACACTGGCACGGTTTTATATGTATCCCATGACCGATATTTTATCAACCGTACTGCCAGCAGAATTCTTCATTTGGATGGCTGTAAGGTTACTTCATATCAGGGCGATTATGACTATTTCCTTGAAAAATCACAGCAGGATATGGAACGGTCAGCGGATTATATGAGTAAAAGTGGCATATCAGCCGCCGGAAACTTTACTTCCGGCAACTCCACTTCCGCTCCTGATACAGCGTCCTCTGTCTCTTCTTCGTCCGGCACAAATGACGGCACACAAACCGATGCCAAGCTGGATTGGGCAAAACAAAAGGAATTACAGGCTGCAAAGCGAAAACGCGAAAACCAGTTAGTTAAGACCGAGAAAGAAATCGAAGAATTGGAAAATAAAATTGCTGCTTTGCAGGAAGAAATGTCCAAGCCCGAGATTGCATCTAACTCCGTTAAATTACAGGAGTTATGCAAGGAATGTGATGCTGCGCAAAATAAATTAGATGAATTATATGAGTTGTGGGAAGAATTAAGTGAAGAATAAATAATAATATTCACCTATATCATACAAACAAAAAAGACCGTTCACGCACCGTTGAACGGTCTTTTATTATTGCTTGATTATATCACAAATTATTCCCCATTCTGCTCTTCCTTTTTTATATACTTCTCCGGAAATAATATATACCCCAACACAAGTCCATATATAA
>CAZQBM010000133.1:0-1983 GCA_964591945.1 uncultured Lachnospiraceae bacterium
ACTCAAAATCTGTTGTGGGCAACCACGTGTGGGTTCAAGTCCCACCGCCGGCAGTTACTTTTTCAATTTTTTAAAGAGGAAACACGAGAAATTGTGTTTCTTTTTTAGTTTAATCATAAATAAGCAAGGGCATCTTCCTTTTGGAAAATGCCCTTTTATATCAAATATTTACTTAACAATCTAATTACTCCTGCATATACTCCTTCAAACGCATATAATCTTCCTTCAACAACTTCCCCTTAATTCGAATTCCCGCTTCTGTATACTCTTCTTCCGTAATTGGGCATTCTGCTTAAGACGTGCATAACTTGCGCCGTCTTGATAGGGGATTAAAAGCTCACAAGCAATATAATTCTTCATAAAAATTTCCTGAATCATCTGAAGTAATTCTTCCATTCCGATTTGCATACTTGCGCTCATATAAATTTTATTTCCGATGCGTTTGGGCAACTCCTCAGGTGCAAAAAGCACATCCGCCTTATTATACACGTAAATTGCCGGAATACTGCCGGATTCCAGGTCTTTTAACACTTCTCTTGTAATGTCGATCTGCTCCTCATGATTGACATCCGAAGCATCTACCACGTGTAGCAGCACATCCGCATCTTTTGTCTCCTCTAAGGTCGAATGGAAAGCTTCCACCAAGGCGTGAGGCAAATGACTTACAAATCCAACGGTATCTGTTAAAAGAAAAGGAATCTTTCCCTCCGGCTCAATTCTTCGCACGGTGGTGTCCAAAGTGGCAAACAGCATGTCCTTTTCAAATACCTTTTTCTCATCCTTATCAAAATTATCGCCTTTTTTACCATAATCGATAAAAGCATTCATAAGCGTAGATTTACCGGCATTTGTGTAACCTACCAATGCCACACGAAAAACACCGTTTTTATCACGGCGTTTACGCTGCACTTGCCGGTTTTCTTCCAAATCCTTCAATTCTCTTCGAAGTTGTGCCAGGCGATTCTCCAGATAACGTCTGTCAAGCTCTAACTTCTTCTCGCCGGCACCCTTATTACTCATACTACCGCTTCCGCCACCCTGACGGCTTAAGGCCTCATGTAGGCCCACTAATCGCGGTAATGTATATTGTAATCTTGCCACCTCTACCTGAATTTTTGCCTCACGGGTTCTGGCTCTTTTTGAAAAGATTTCTAAAATAAGCGAAGTTCTGTCCATAATGGCGATATGCAACTGATTCTGAAGATTTCGCAACTGCGAAGGCGATAAAGTCTGGGCAAAAATTACGATATCCGCATCTAACATCACAGCAGATTCTTTTACCTCATCCACTTTACCCGGTCCGATTAACGTTGCCTTATTAGGCATATCAAGCTTCTGGGTGATGATGCAAACCACTTCCATGTTACAAGCCCTGGCAAGCTGCTTTAACTCGTCCATATAGAGGTCAAAATCCTCCATATTGTCAAAGTCAGCGCCTACCAAAATGGCACGTTCTTTCTGTTCTTCCTCATTTATATCCATATAAAATTTCTGTTCTGACATTTACTGCTCCATTAATGTATTATTATAAAAATATTATCGATACATAGCCAATTCTATACTGTCCAAATACTGACACAAAGATTTATTAAACTTCTCATAATCTGCCACGGCGAATTCGTCAGTCATTTTTGCCACATTCACATCTACAATATTCGTCTGATTATAAAATGTAATCATAATAGGAACCTTAATAATCGTAGAAATCCCGCGAATTGTTAAACCACCGCCTTCAGCCAATGATAAAATATCTTCTTTCGCATTAACCGCAACAACTTTATCTTCAACCAAAACTTCCGGATTTGTATAAAATTCATAAACCGAATTCACTGCCTTACAAATATGTTCCCAACCAACCCGGTATGTCAAATTCCATCTGGATAATATCCAACCTTCATTTTCTTTTGTTCCGACTAATAGCATATATTTGTTCTCCTTTACATTTGTTTTATTATTGTTTAAGGTTATATTTTTATCTTTGTC
>CAZQBM010000134.1:0-1969 GCA_964591945.1 uncultured Lachnospiraceae bacterium
ATGGTTACGTGTAAAAACACCAACTGATTCTCGCTTTTCGCAAATTAGTTGGTTTTTGTATACTTGCCAATTACTAACTAAACTTGAATTTAGTAAGAAATGTCTGTTGAATGAAGAGTGGGAAGTCTTGTCGATTACTCGGACAAGACTTCCCATTCTTCGTATAACTTTTCAAGTTCAGCTTCAATAGCAGCCTTTTCTTTTGTGATTTCTTGTAATTTTGCAACGTTAGTTGCATTTTCCGGCTTTGCCATCTCTTCATCAAGAGCCTGATTTTTCTCTTCCAGAACGCTAATGCGGTCTTCGCATTTCTTTAAGTCATTTTCTTTCTTACGTTGCTTTGCCTGTAATTCCTTTTGCAGCTTCCAGTCCAGTTTTTCAGCACTTGGTTCAGCGGCTTTAGTGACAACTTCTTCCTTTGCAGTCGGCTGCAGAATATCTTTCTTTTCCAGATAGTAGTCATAATTACCGATGTAATTAATGAATTCCTTCTGCGTTAATTCCAGAATACGTGTTGCGGTTTTATTGATAAAGTATCGGTCATGTGATACATAGAGTACCGTTCCTTCATAAGAATTAATAGCACTTTCCAGAATTTCCTTAGAAGTAATATCTAAGTGGTTGGTAGGCTCGTCGAGAATCAGGAAGTTTGATTCAGAAAGCATAAGCTTAGCCAGAGACACACGTCCACGTTCGCCACCGCTTAAGGAGCTGATCTTCTTAAAGACATCTTCACCTGTAAATAAAAATGCAGCGAGCGTATTTCTGATTTCAGTATTGGTTAAATCAGGGTAATCATCACTGATTTCCTCGAATAAAGTCTTTTCCATATGTAATACATGATGTTCCTGATCGTAGTAGCCAATCTGAACATTGGAACCAAGACGAATCGTTCCGGCATCTGGCGGAAGCAGTTCGTTGATAATCTTTAATAGAGTGGTTTTACCTGTTCCGTTATCGCCGATGATGGCAACATGTTCGCCACGCTTAATCTCGAATCCTACGTCAGAGAAGAGTACCTGTTTATCAAAAGCCTTTGATAAGCCTGAAATCTGAAGAACATCATTTCCACTTGTTTTACGAGGGGTCAGAGTAAGCTTCATATCAGCCTTGACTTCAGTTGGCTTTTCGATGCGGTCAATCTTATCCAGCATTTTTTCACGACTTTCGGCACGTTTGATGGATTTTTCACGATTGAAGGAACGAAGCTTTTCAATAACCTCTTCCTGATGCTTGATTTCACGCTGCTGATTGAGATAAGCGTTCATCTGCTCGATACGAAGATGTTCTTTTTGGGTTGCATAATCGGAATAGTTGCCGTTAAAGGAAGAAACGACACCATTGTCAATTTCAACAATCTTCGTCGCAATACGGTCGAGAAAATAACGGTCATGTGAAACGATGATAACAGCACCCTTGTAATTCAAAAGGTATGTTTCCAACCATGCAATCGAGTTCAGGTCAAGGTGGTTGGTAGGCTCATCCAGCATAATCAGGTCAGGCTTTTGCAAAAGCAACTTACCAAGTGCGATTCTTGTCTTCTGCCCGCCGGAGAGAGTAGATACCTTTTTGGTAAATTCCTCTTCTGTGAAGCCAAGTCCTTTTAAGATACCGGTAACTTCGCTTTTGTATGCATAACCGTTTATATCCTCAAAACGGTGTGTCATACTGGAGTATTTTTTCAATAATGCTTCTAATTCATCACCTTCTACGGACTTCATATCCAGTTCGGTCTGTCTGATAGCAGCCTCAAGGTCAAGAACTTCCTGCTTTACAGTCAAAAGTTCGTCAAAAATGGTATTTTCTGTGTCAACCGCTTGATGCTGCGCCAGATACCCAAAGCTTTTATCTTTTCCAAAGGTCACAGTACCGGAATCAGCAGACATATCACCTACAATAATTTTAAGTAAGGTAGATTTGCCGGCTCCATTGATACCGACGATAGCAGCCTTTTCGTAATCCTCTATAT
>CAZQBM010000135.1:0-1859 GCA_964591945.1 uncultured Lachnospiraceae bacterium
GTGCAGGCGAATTTTATCACTCACCTGCACTTTAATCATTTTTCCTATTGTGTTAATCACCCGTAAAACAAACAATTAAATCTCGCGAAAATCCGCATTGTCGTTTGATTTCTTTCCGGTTAACCAATTTGTAACAAGACCGATAATACCGGCACCTGTAATCAACAAGTCATCCAGCTGACCTACGCCCGCCATAACATCAGGAATAATATCCAAGGGCGAGATGTCATATCCCAAAACAACAGCCACAATCAAAACCGTTACAATAATTTTACGCAATTTGGACTTATCCATTCTATTCTCCTCCGTCATCAAGCAGTGCTGCCGGGTATAAGTCTCCGCCTGCCAAAAGCTGATTCTCGATCTCTGCATTCTCTGTTTTGACTTCTTTGCGTTCGCCCGGTGCCAATTTAATTATACCAACGGAAGTGCGTGCACACAAGGTTTTTGTTCCAACATTCTCAATATACCAAGGTTTATTATTTGTTTGTTCCGCATAAAATTCAATGTTATCGGAATGCGGAAAATATCGCAAATCGATTTTACTTTGCCACCCCATAATCAAAAAACTATCCTGAAACGTTCCTATATGCGGATTCGCATCATACTTAATCGGCTGGTTGCCGCCTTCTATTACATAATACAAATCATGAAAATAATAGCTGTCATAATTTGATATCCTAAGCAATACTTTACCGGGGTCAATCGGTGGCACTTCCTTCTTTTTGTATTTTTTACGCCACTTTTCATAATCCGGAAAATCGTTCTCAAAGTGATCCTGATCTTCCCAGTGCCAGGAATTCAGCGGGCAATAATAACGGGTATTTTTCGTGACAATTCGTACTTCTCCTGTTTCTTCCAAAACATCAATACTCTCAATCGGTGAAGTATGAATAAACTGGGAATCCCAAAAGTTGTAATGCCCCGTTACATTTCCGTGTGCTCTTAAATATGTTACACCGTGCTTCTCGGCTTCACTGACATACCAATTATACAGTTTTACTTTTTCATCTTCCACCTTGCCTGCAATGATATCATCAAGATACGACTCCATGTTTTCAAGAGCCAATGCCTTCATTTCCTCTTCTTTTTTGTCTGTCCAATCGTCTTCAATCTTTCGGCTGTAATAATTTTTATCATATAAAAAAACTATCGTCTTCTTATCACATAAACAATTTAAAATTCCCTTCACGTCGTATTTCTCAGAATATATTTCATATTGTTGTAAATTAAACATTCTTACTTCCTCCTATGCCGCCATATCTCAAATAAAAACATTCTATGGCTACTTGTTCTGAAAAATATCATTATTGCGGATCAATTCATTTATTGACGCTGGCGTGTAATTATTAATGCAGGCCGCTGCATTCAATGCATTGTCCCTCGACTTCATAAATTCGTAAACCTCATCACGTGAATTATGTATATGACCATAAATCAGCCAGGAGCCATGTCGACTCTTATACCACTCAGCCATAGGATAATGACACAAAATAATTTGCTTGTCATGATCTGAAACATGCAACATCTGATCAATACTTTCCAAGTACTTATGCGCATTCTCACACTGTATCGTATCTAAGTCATGATTACCAATAATTAGGTGCTTATGACCTTTCAACTGGCGCAAGTACCAATCAGGCGTCTTCTCGCTCCTATAGCATAAATCGCCCACAATATATACTTCATCATCCTTGGAGACCCTGGAATTCCAAAGTTGAATCATAACCCTATCCATATCTTCCACATCCGCAAAAGGGCGATGGTCGAAACCGATTACATTTCTGTGACCAAAATGAAGGTCGCTGATATATAAGTTCATAGTATTCTCCTTTCTGAGTAAATTACTTGTATTATAT
>CAZQBM010000136.1:0-1841 GCA_964591945.1 uncultured Lachnospiraceae bacterium
CTTCAGTGATGAAGTAATGGGGTCTACACTTTTACATATAAAAAATACAAGTGAAAATAACGTTTTAATAAATTACATATTTTTATATTCAGATAAAGAAAAAGTACATTTTTATGAAAGAAATCATTTTGAAAGATTTCATAGATTTATGGTAGGTGAAAATACTCAGGAAATAAGAAATAATATTCCAATGTATATACGTTTAGAGTAGTTAGAAGGATCAATTTAAGAGGAAATTACTATGCAGATTAAATGCGATTATTGCGGAAGCATGATTGAGGAACAGAACAGTACCTGCCCGAATTGCGGTGCTACTTTGGATGGCGTGAACCGTTTTGCGGGTGGACAACCCCGTACCATTGAAGAGTTGAAGGAGTGGTATGTTGCGCATAATTTGCCCCCCGAGGAAGTGACACGCTTCTTTATCGGCAAAAATATAACGGAGCCTAAGGCGTTTGGTATCTATCAGGACAGTACGGGCGACTTCGTCGTTTATAAAAATAAAAGCGATGGGCAGCGCGTAGTCCGTTATCAGGGTGCCGACGAGGCTTATGCGGTGAATGAACTCTATCAGAAGTTGAAGGGCGAAATTGCCGATAGAAAGAGTGAAACCGGAACGCAGAGATACAATGAAGCCACAGCTGTGACAACCGAAAAAAAGAAGTCCCGTAAGCGTGGTTTATTTGTTGGCGTTATAATATTTGCGATGATTTTCCCTATGTTAAATATGGGTGTAGTAATGCTTATATCCAAAATGGCATTCGGGATTGATGACCTTGGACCGGTACAAGGCTATTATGAATACGAAGATGATACTTATTATTATCAGGATTCCATATGGTATCAATATGATGCGGCTGATGATGACTGGAGTCTGATGGATAGTGATGAGGTGCCAGAAGCAATTTCTTCGGATGCACAGGGAGAGTATCAGATTTACAGTCACGACGGTGCAAGATTTGAAGACAGTATTTGGTATACCGAGCCCACCTATACGGATTATGATGACGACTATGATGATGACTGGGATGACGATTACGATTGGGATACCGGCGATTCCTGGGATTATAACGATACGGATTGGGATACGGACTGGTAATTGCCCGGGTAGTCGGTATTTTATAAGCAGGATAAAATGATTTTATAAAGGTGAATTTTATGAGTAAATCCATAACCAATCAAACCAAGAAGCTTCTCACCATCATCATTTCGGCAGTGATTGCCGTTGCGGTGATGTGCGCGGTGGAAAGCATCCTTCAGCCCGGCTATGTGTGGAAGTCGGTGGTAAAAATCACTATGTTTTTCGGAAGCGTGGTGTTGTTTTACCTTTTATATAAGGATGAGAAGATTAAAGAACATTTTATAATTAAGAATAAAAAGGCCTTCGCCGTATGCGTCGTGATTGCGCTTCTGACCATCGGTGTTATCATAGGTGCTTATGCGCTGATTCAGGATTACGTGAATCCGGAGCAAATCAAGGATAGCCTTTTAAATAAAGAAAAAGTCAGCGTGGAAAATTTTTTATACGTGGCCCTGTACATATCTGCGGTGAACTCTTTTCTGGAAGAAATTTTCTTCCGAGGACTGTTGTTTCTACAGGTGAAAAAGTTGGGCCATCGCAAGCTTGCCTACAACTTTAGCGCGCTTTTCTTTGCGGTATACCACATCGGAATTGTCAGCGGATGGTTTAACATCTGGGTATTCCTTTTGGTGATTTTCTTATTGTATGTAGCAGGTGTGATTCTGAATATCGCGGCGGAGAAATGCGACAGCTTCTTAGGTTCCTGGGTGATTCACATTGCGGCAAATATCGGAATTAATGCCATCGGATGTTTCGTGCT
>CAZQBM010000137.1:0-1795 GCA_964591945.1 uncultured Lachnospiraceae bacterium
TTTTAAGCTGTGCATCGTTTGCATCGGCCATGAACTCATCAATAAAATAATTAGAAACAGAAGTCTGCTCTTTGTGTGTATTACGATAGATGTTAATTCGATTCATCATTTCACCTGTCCTGGTAGTATTGTCAGAGTCTGTAACCTATGAAAGAATGACTGCTGACCCAAAGTAAGTGTATTGTAACACAACTAAATAAAAAAGCAAGCCCTCGAGATGCCGCAAACCCTTGTGAATACTGGGCTTGCGGGTTTTGTGGATTTCGTGGATAATGTGGATAAGCAAAAGCGAAAAATGGCGCAGACCCTTATATGGACTGCATTTGTGGCATGTGAATAAATGAATAAAATATTGTGGATTTGACAAGAAAATATCCACATCCTTTTTCTGCCATTTTGCGTCCAAAAAATGTGGATAATGTGGATAATTATATTCCTAATAGATTTTCGCCGATTTTTACAACATCTCCGGCTCCCATAGTTATCAACAAATCACCGTTGATACAATTTTTTAATAAAAAATTTTCAATCTCATCAAAAGATGGGAAGTAATAGCATTCTTTGCCTAGTTTTTCAATCTCTTTTAAGAGATCTTCGGAGGTAATACCGATGGTATTTTTCTCTCTTGCAGCATAAATATCGGTAAGAATAACCTTGTCGGCAAGACTGAGTGCCTGGGCAAATTCCTTTAAGAACGCATTGGTACGTGTATAAGTGTGAGGCTGGAACACACACCATAAGGTGTTATGTGGATAATTGGCAGCTGCCTTTAGGGTTGCTTCGATTTCCGTTGGATGATGTGCATAATCATCGAGAATGGTAACGCCACCGATTTCACCCTTGCGTTCGAAACGTCTTTCTGTGCCGTTAAAGGATTTTAGTGCTTTTAAAACCGTTTCTTCTTTTATATGGAGTAAATCCATAAGGGCTATAACAGATAAGGAATTTAAAATATTATGCTCGCCAACAACGCCTAACTCGATTCTTCCGGCAGGAGAGCCATTTTTCAATAAAGTATAAGAAGCTCTGCCCATTTCATCAAAAGAAGCATCGGTATAGCTGTAATTAGAGGAAGTATCCTTGCCAAAGGTAATCATCTTGCAGGACAAATCCTTTGTAACTTCTGAAATCTGTTCAATTTCGGAATTAATGATTAAATACCCGTCCTCAGGAAGAAGCTTCGCAAAACGGTGGAAGGAGCTGCGGATATCATCAATGTCTTTGAAGAAATCCATATGATCTTCTTCTATATTTAATATGATACTAATACGTGGGAAGAAGCTTAAAAAGGAGTTGGTATACTCGCAAGCCTCTGTTACAAAGTAATCGGATTTTCCGACACGAATATTTCCACCGATGGATTTTAAGATTCCGCCAATGGAAAGTGTGGGATCTGTTTCTCCGGCGAGCAGAATTTCGGAAACCATAGAGGTTGTGGTTGTCTTGCCATGTGTACCACTAATCGCAATCGGAGTTTTATAGTTTTTCATAATCTGTCCGAGCAGGTCGGCACGTGTCATCATAGGAATATTTTGGCTGGCTGCTTCCAGGTATTCGGGATTGTCCTTGGAAATGGCAGCCGTATATACGACCAGATCAATGTCGTCAGTAATATTTTCTGCACGCTGTCCGTAGCTTATCTTTGCACCGATGGAAGTTAGATGCTCCGTCAGTGGAGATTTTTTGGCATCAGAGCCGCTGACAGGGAAACCGGCATCAAGAAGAATTTCAGCCAGTCCACTCATGCTGATACCGCCAATTCCCATAAAATGTACATGTATGGGTTCGTTAAAAT
>CAZQBM010000138.1:0-1637 GCA_964591945.1 uncultured Lachnospiraceae bacterium
TTTCTATAGAAAATATTCTCTCTTCTAATTATCAATGCGGTTCTATAGTGAAGATGATATAAAATCTGCCATCTCTTCCGCTATTAATACGTATTCGTGGTCGTGCACGTAATGCGAACAATTGAGTTCAACAAGTCTACCGTTTGACGCTTCCCGAATGTAATCTTTCTCGTAATTACGCCAGGCCTCTTCCTCCCAGCCGGTTCCGCTTCCGTTTGATACAAATAAAAGCATGGGCACCTGCGGAACACCTGCATCATCTACCACCTTTGCACTCTCTTTGATACTGCCCACCTCATTCATCATGGTAGTGGTTGCCGTACGACTGAAGAACACCGCCTTGTAAATCTCTTTGTCCTCTTCAGTTAGGGTACCGTACTTCATTGCCTCGCTTTCCGCAACGCCCGGAAGGAGTCTTATGATTCCCACCCGCGCGGCAAACTGCGATAATTTTAACATGGGCACATTCATTTTATAATCTTCATACGCCCCGGGAACTGCCATATCCAAACCAATAATCGCCGATACTTCCTCAGGATACTGCTGCGCCCAGTACAAGGCCTCAATACCTGACATAGAATGCGGACATAAAATATAAGGTCCTTCCACGCCTGCTGCCGCCAGTGCAGCTCTCGTATCCGCAAGCACAGATGCAACGTTTCTCTCTTTATCCACCACATCGCTGAACCCGTAGCCAAACTTTTCCACCACGACCACCTTATAGTCGTCACTCAGCAAAGAGTACAACGACTTAAAATCCAAGACCGGCGAACAGGTTCCGCCTCCGGAAAGGAATACAATGGTCTGTTCTCCTTCGCCTTCTATATATATGTTCATTTTATGACCGTCCACTTCCACGAGTTGCCCGATAGGTGTTAAAAGTTCCGCTTCCCTTTTTAGTTGAATTTTATGATTGATAAAAATTACGAGAAATAAAAGGATTATGATTCCTAAAATAATTAATGTCATTTTTATCCCCTTCTTCATAAACATCCTCCTATGATTTTACTCCTACAATTCTCTGTAATACGGGCAAATATCCTCGTATCGTCCGTCTTTCATACGGAATCCGCCGGGAATCGTGCCCAGCCGGACAAACCCCAATCTTTCATATAGATGTCTTGCATGAATATTGGTTGCGACAACGGCGTTGAATTGCAACACCTTAAAGCCATGCATTTTGCCTTGGACCACACAATCTTTTACCAACTTCTCACCGATATGCAAACCACGACTGTCTGCTGCCACCGCATAACTTGCGTTGCAAATGTGTCCGCATCTACCTATATTATTAGGGTGTAAAATATACAGTCCATAGATTCGGTTCGTTTCGGAATCCACCGCCACGCCCGTATAAGTCTGGGACGTAAAAAATTCTCTTCCGGTTTCAACTGTTAAAAGTTCTTCCTGCGGGAAAGCGATGCCTTCCTCCACGATTTCGTTCCAGATTTGAATCATCCGGGTGAGATCGTCTTCGGTGTATTTACGTATTGCTAAGTTCATGATTTCATTCTCACTTTACCATATTATTTCGTTTGCCGATCATATTCAAATTTATGCGTGCTTTCAATCCCTCTATGAAACTGAAATTTTCTGTTCTCATTACTATCTTAGAACATATCAAGAATCCTCGCCAT
>CAZQBM010000139.1:0-1610 GCA_964591945.1 uncultured Lachnospiraceae bacterium
ATGCAAGCAACCAAAAATAGAATCATTTACTTATCACCCTCCGACAGGGGTCCAAGGGGCCTCAAACACATAACAGGCTTTATCATTTTCGTTAAATTCGATTACGTAGTAATCCATATCCATAAACACCCATTTTGTTTTATAGGCAAGTCCCCTACCATCATTATACTCCGGTTCACCATAGACCTCTATAATCTGCTCTTCCGTTTTGCCAAGCACCCACAAATCCAATTCAAAATGCCCATCTCTTCTACTTCTCCCGCTTCACGCTCTCCATGGCAAATACCACATTTTCTTTCGCCCTCACGGTCTCAAGCACAGCTTTCATATCCTCGTTACCAACAACCGGCAACACTGCTTCCAAGCCTACATTTCCTGCAGTCGCGCTTCTCGGTGCGACCACGGAAATACATCTTGCTTTATATGTATCATTAATCCAATCAATATACTCATTCAGGCACTCCAAACCTTTTATTTCGATATATATAGTTACTTTGCGGTTCTTCTTGCGCCCTCTTCCTTCCAATTTAAACAATATTGCAGAAGTAATCGCCACAACCAGGGTACCAAGCAACGCACCGATATAAAAGCCGTAACCGCAGGCAATACCGATTGCCGCTGTAGTCCAGAGTCCGGCCGCCGTAGTAAGACCTGTGATATGGTCGTGTTCTTTCACAAGGATAGTACCCACACCAAGGAAACCGATACCAGAAATAACCTGTGCCGCAATACGCACAGGGTCAGAATTCGCCCCCATCTCATACACAACATACAAACCGATTAACGCAGTCATGCAAGAGCCCACGCACACCAAAATATGTGTACGGAAGCCTGCCGGCCGTTTGCTCTTCTCTCTCTCCAAACCGATGCAGCCTCCAAGTAGCATCGCAAGGAATACACGAACTATCACGGATATTATGTTAAAATCATTTAAAGTCTCAAGCCAGTTCATAGGAGTGCCTCCTTTCACAATTACATGGTTTATTGTGTTTACATACATTATATCATAAGCTCTTTTTGATTAAAACCCTTTCCTTTCTTGTATATGTACATACCTTTCTGCTATAATTATTATAAAATAAGGTGCGCATCCCGGCACAATCATTAAATAAAAAGGAGCCTCCTATGGAAATCGAAAGAAAATTTACAATCAACAAACTGCCGAATAACTTAGACCAATACCCCTGCTTCACGTTAGAACAGGCTTATTTAAATACCGATCCTGTCGTTCGCGTACGTCGCGAGAACGATGACTTTTATCTTACGTACAAAGGAAAAGGCTTCCTTGCCAGAGAAGAATACAATCTTCCCTTAAACGAAGAAGCCTACTATCACTTACGCGAAAAAGCGGACGGACTGATTATCTCAAAAAAGCGTTACCGCATCCCTTACAGCAGGAAGCTAACCATTGAGTTAGATGTATTCGAAGCGCCTTTGGCTCCTTTGGTACTTGCAGAAGTAGAATTCGAAAGCATCGAAGAAGCCAATGCTTTTACCCCGCCTGCCTGGTTTGAGAAAGATGTGACCGAAGACCGTTCCTTCTCTAATTCGGAACTCAGTAAAATGTTCTAGACTAGATTTTACTCCAATAAACATATAAAATAATATAT
>CAZQBM010000140.1:0-1557 GCA_964591945.1 uncultured Lachnospiraceae bacterium
TGCAGATACATTAATCGAGGCAAATGCACTTGACATAAAAGCAGGAGAAGAAAAAGGAATGCATAGCGGTCTTTTGGATCGACTTCGCCTGAACAAAGAGCGAATTGAAGGAATGGCGGAAGGCCTTATGCAGGTAACAGAATTGCCGGATCCTATCGGAGAGGTTCTTGAAAGTTTTGTGCGCCCCAATGGTCTTTTAGTAGAAAAGAGGCGTGTACCCATGGGTGTTATCGGCATTATTTATGAGTCAAGACCCAATGTGACGGCGGATGCCTTCGGACTTTGCTTTAAGAGCGGAAATGCGGTGATTTTAAAAGGTGGCAGTGATGCTATCAATTCTAATAAAGCCATTACGGATGTCATCAGACAGGCATTGAAAGAAGCAGGTGTGACAGAGGACGCCATTCAGTTGATTGAAGCAACAGACAGAAGCGTTACCCAGGAATTTATGCGTATGAAAGAATATGTGGATGTGCTGATTCCCAGAGGCGGAGCCGGATTGATTCGCAGTGTGGTGGAGAACAGTACCATACCGGTAATTGAGACAGGAACCGGTAACTGTCATATCTATGTAGATGCATCTGCAGATTTGGAAAAAGCTGTTTCTATTATTTTTAATGCAAAAACACAGAGAATCGGTGTGTGCAATGCCTGTGAGTCCTTAGTAGTTCATGAGGCGGTAAAGGATGCTTTGCTTCCGAAACTTGCTGAAAAATTAAAAGAGAAACAGGTGGAAATCCGCGGAGATGAAGCGACGCGTGAGGTGATAGATTGCATACCTGTAACAGAAGAAGATTACGGAACAGAGTATCTTGATTACATTGTTTCCGTTAAGACGGTTCAGAGTGTTGAGGAAGCTATTGCACATATCAACCGTTATAACACAAAGCACTCGGAAGCTATTATAACGGAAGATACTGCAAGCGCAGAGAAGTTTTTGAATGAAGTGGATGCTGCGTGCGTTTATGTCAATGCATCAACCAGATTTACAGACGGATTTGAATTTGGCTTTGGAGCGGAAATCGGAATCAGTACCCAGAAGCTTCACGCAAGAGGTCCCATGGGGCTTCGGGAGCTGACTTCCTATAAATATACCATTAAGGGTGACGGTCAAGTCAGAGGATAACAGATGTGTAAAGAAGTTGCAAAGACGATGCAAAGAGTTTGTTAAAGAAACGTGAAAATCTCATTAAGAATCCTTCGGTTTTGTTGAAAAAAACAAAAAGAATCCGTATGTTAGGAATAGATTTGTTTCTATAGGGAACAAACATTAATTTGAAGGAGGATGAGCAAAATGGGAATTAAGGAAGTTATTTTTATCGGTATTATGGCAATTTCTTTGGGAGGATGCTTAGTATACAGCATTATCGAAAATAAGAAGAACAGTAAGTAATGATTTGAGGGCTTCAACTGCGGTTGAAGCCTTTTTTTGAAAATTAAGTAGTACAACAGTATCGAATGTGTTATACTACAACTGATAAAAGAAATATATATTTGATAAAAATGCAAAATCGGAAGGAATAACTTATGAAAGACAAATATATTGCCTATGTATCC
>CAZQBM010000141.1:0-1527 GCA_964591945.1 uncultured Lachnospiraceae bacterium
AGTCTTAGTAAAGAAACTAAAGCTTCTGTCTGCATAAACTGTGATAACAACAGGGATGATTAAATCGCCCTGATCTGCTGTCTTAGCGTTGAACTGTTTTGTGAATTCAACTATGTTAACGCCGTGCTGTCCAAGTGCAGGACCTACAGGCGGTGCCGGTGTTGCTTTGCCGGCAGGAATCTGTAATTTGATATAACCTGTTACTTTCTTTGCCATTTTGGCTACCTCCTAATAAATTGTGGTTCGGCGCCGTGCCCTATGCAACGGCTCCCACTGTTCATATAACAACATTACTGTTGCTAAAATAGGATAAAATCCTATGAACAAGCATTTTTACATTTTCTTGATATCTGAGAAACTAATTTCAACCGGAGTTTCACGGCCGAATACTTCAACGTTGATGGTGACAGACTGCTTACCTTCATCCACACGTTTAACGATACCTGCAGTATCCTTCCAAACGCCTGCGATAACAGTAATTGCATCGCCTTCTTTCACATCGATGTGTGCTGTTTCAGTACCAACATTAAGCATCTTCATTTCTGCTTCCGTTAAAGGAACGGGCTTGCTTCCCGGGCCTACGAAGCCTGTAACACCTCTGGTGTTTCTTACTACATACCATGCAACTTCATCATCTGCATTCATATGAAGTAAAACATATCCGGGGAACAATTTCTTCTGCACTACTTTCTTAACGTTGTTCTTCACTTCAACAACTTCCTGCATCGGAACGCGAACCTCTAAAATTTCATTCTCAAGGTGACGGTTCTCAATTGCCTTCTCGATGTTAGCTTTTACCTTATTCTCGTACCCGGAATAGGTGTGAACAACATACCAGCCCATGCCCTTGCCGCTCTTATTATCACTCTGGCCAATGTCAAATTCTTTATTTTCTTCCATACGTCTACCCTCACCTTAAAAACTTAAATTTGTCAACCATTCCATACCAAGTTTTACCAATGCATCTACTCCGAAGATTAAAGCACCGATAAAAATAATGGATGCGAGTACAACTGCTGTCTGTTTTACAACGTCATTTTTAGAGGGCCAGGTAATTTTCTTCCATTCCTGTTTTACGCCACGAAAGAAACTTGTTTTCTTAGGTTTCTCTGTGTTTGACGCATTTGCCATAATCCTAATTTCCTTTCAAATATAAAAGACAAATTATTTAGTTTCTTTGTGCAAAGTATGTGCCTTGCAGAATCTACAATACTTCTTTGTTTCCATTCTGTCAGGATGTGTCTTCTTATCCTTAGTTGTGTTGTAATTACGCTGCTTGCATTCTGTACATGCTAAAGTAATTCTTGTACGCATTTTCCCACCTCCACGCGTAGTGATTTCTATTTTCTTAATGAATCTTTTGCTTGATTATACTAATTTTAAGCGCATAAAAAAAAGGCCTAAAAACCAATCTTGCTACGTTAGAATAGCACACGAGGGTATTTTCGTCAATGGTTTTTTGAAATTATTTTTAATTGGTCGCAGGGCGTAGGAATCCTACGCCCTGCTCGGTATTGAAAATATATA